>CAKTMK010000023.1 GCA_934574045.1 uncultured Oscillibacter sp.
ATCATAGTAGGATGGTGTGCCGTCAATGACCACGCTGGCGACAGAGCTTTCCGTCTTTTCTGTAGCGGCGGCCTGCACGGCAATGCCGTCTCCGCCGCTCTGCACGGAAACGCCGTCCTCGCCGTCCTGCCCGGCGGCGTCCCCGCCGTTCTGTGCGCCGGCTTCCGCATCGGCGTCCGCCACGGAAACGGCGGGGGTGCCGTTCAGGGCTTCCAGCTCCTCCGCCAGCGCCGCCGTGGGCAGCAGCGTCAGGCAGAGCATCAGGGCCATGAACAGGCTCAAAACTCGTTTTTTCATGAGGTTCCTCCTTTGAATCGTGTATGGTCGGTTTATATTCAGCCCGGTCATAGTATCCGGACGCGGTTTTCGGGCGCGGGGAGCGCTTTCAGTCGGAGTCTGCCCCGCAGGGGGACCCTGCGGGGCAAGGGGGCATGCCCCCTTGCCGTTCGCGAAAGCATACATATTTATTATAGGATACCCACACGGGAATGTAAATCATTCCAAAGTATGAGACGGTTTCCGGCCCGCGGGCCAAGAACAAGCCGCCAGCCCAAACTAATTTTTAGTATAGCATAAAATTTCTGTCTTGTGAACTAGACCAAAGTCTAGGTTTTTGGTCCCTCCTGCCGCGCCCGCTGTGTTCCCGGGCCGGACGCAGATCTCCCCGTCTGCGCTGAGACGCAGGCAAAACGCAGGTCTGCACAAATACCCTCCGCGGACTTTTCGCGATTTTCCGGCGGCGGGGAGCGCTCCGCCGTAAGGCTGCGGGAGCGTTCTGCTTCATCCATATGGAGGGTCCGCCCAGCCGGGGAGCGAACAGCGGGGATCGTATCACACAGACAGCCGTGCCGGTCAGGACATGAAAACGGCGGCGGAGACCGATCCCGGTCCCCGCCGCCGCGCGTCTGCCCGCTCAGAACGGGCGCTTTTTTATTTTCCCTGATAGGCGCGATAGAGGAACGTAACGATCTGCGCTCTCGTGCATCCGTTTCCGGGGCCGAACAGGCCGTTTCCAAGGCCGCCGGTGACGCCGTTGGCCTGCGCCCACGCCACCGCCGCCGCGTAGTACGCGCTCTCGGCCACATCGTCGAAGCCGGAGCCGCCGCTCACCGCGGGAGCCCCTGCCGCCCGGTACAGGAACGCGACGCTCTGCGCCCGGGTGCAGGGCTGGTCCGGACGGAACCGCCCGTCCTCCGTGCCGGAGGTCACGCCGTTTTCCACGGCCCACGCCACCGCCTTCGCGTAATACGCGTCGGCGGAAATGTCGGCAAAGCCCGCCGCGCCCTGCGGCTCGGGGCTGCCCGCCGCCCGCCACAGGAACGTGACGATCTGGGCGCGGGTGCAGGGCCGGTTGGGACTGAACTTTCCGTCCCCCGTGCCGCCGGTGATGCCCTTTTCCGCCGCCCACTTCACCGCGTCATGGTAATACGCGCCGGTAGAAACGTCGCTGAACGCGGACGCTTCCGGCTTTGCGGGCGTGGTGGGAACGGTGGGAACGGTGGGAACGGAGACGCTTCCGCCGCCGGAGGAGCTTCCGCCGCCACCGCCGGTGGAGCCGCCGGACTTCGCCGTGACGGTCAGCACGCCCGTCTCCGTCCGCGTCAGGTCGTAATTCTCCTCGCCGGAGAAGGTCATGCCCCGGTTCGTCCAGACGATGGAATAGGTTCCCGCCGGAGTGGAGCTGCTGACCGCCTTCGTGCCGCTCTCATAGCAGACAAAGACAGGCTCCTCGCCGGGCGTCAGCTTTTCCCCGTTCACAAGGCCGGTGAAGGCCAGCTCAAAGGCGGGAACGGCGCTGCCGGCGGAGATGGAAACGCTCTTGGGAGCCACCGCCGCCGCCTTTCTGGCGATGGTGACGGTGACGTGGTTTTCCGGCACGTCGGCAAACGCGCCGTCTCCGATGACCTTGTAATAGACTGTGTACTCCCCGGCGTTCTTGGCCGTGGGGAGCGCGGCGGTATAATTCCCGCCGGAGGTCAGGCTGTACAGCAGCTTGCCGCCGGTAGTGGTCCCCGCGGTGATAAGCGTCTGCTCCGCGCCGCTGTAAGTCAGCGCGTTCGCTCGGGGCGCGGTGACAACGGGAACGCTCCTGCTGCTCACCGTCAGGGTGACGGTGACGGTGTACGGCTTGTAGTTGCCGCTGACGACCTGCACCACGACCTCCGCCGTCTCGCCCGCCTTGGCGCCGTCGTCCGCGAACGCGAAGCGCAGCGTGCCGCCGCTCAGCTCCGGTTCGCCGTTCAGGACGGAACTGCCGTCCGTTTTGGACTGGATGGACGCCGTGCCGCCGGAGACGATCAGGCCGCTCAGATCCACCGTGCCGGATTCGCCGTACTTGGCGGAGCCGGAGGCGGTCTCGCCGCCGTGGGGCGCGGGAGTGATCTCGCAGGGGACGGTCAGCGTGCCGCCAGTGAGCCGGTAGTTGCCCATGTCGGTCCCGGCAAGGGTGATCCTGACCTCCACGCTGGTCTGACCGCCCACGTTCACGTCCGTATAGACCGCCGGGACCGCGCTGACCGTCACGCTGTCGCCGGACAGGACGCCGGTGAGCTGCGGCGTGCCGATGAAAGCGCCCGCCCGGTTCGTCCCGTCGTAGACCTTGCTGACCTTGCAGTTATCTGCCGTGACGGTGACTTCCTTCGGCGTGATATCAGCGGAAGCCGTCCTCTGGGAGTTCGCGGCGTCAAGGGTATAGTTGTCCTTCGCCCCGCCGGTGAGCGTAAGGCCGGTCAGGCTGACCGTCCTGCTCTCGCCCGCGTTTTTGGTTTCAAACACGCCGCTGACGGTGACGCTCAGCGCGTCGCCCTCCAGCTTTCCGGTGATCGACGCGCCGCTGAAGTCCAGCGCCGCCGCCGTGCCGCCGTTATAGGGCCTGCTCTGCGCCGCGATGCCCGTGACCGTCACCGTTCTGGGCGTGACCGTGATCGTGCCGGAGAAGACCGTCACATCGGTATAGCCGCTGCCGGTGAATTTCACGGTGTAGCCGTGGCTGCCCACGCCGGGGCGGTCCGTCAGGCTCCCGCTGTCGGGAACGACGGTATACGCTCCGGTCTTGACCGCGCCGCCCACGGAGGCGGTAAGCTCCTCCCGGACGGAGATGCGCTCCGCCCAGGTGCTGCCGTACTCCGTGCCGGTCCGGTCGAGGATCGCGTTGTCCGCGTCGGCCGCTTTCCCATTCACCATGAACTCGATGTCCTTGACGGTGACGGTAAAGCTGCCGGTCTTAGCGCCGGTATAGTTGGGACCGGCGGGAGTGAACGTAAACGTCAGCGTGACGGTCTCGTTGGCCGCCATGCCCCGGAGCATCCCCTCCGCTTCTTCGTGAGACTTCCCGGTCGCGCTTCCGTAAGCGTAGGTGAAGCTGCCGTCAAGCGTCTCATTCTCCCTGCCCCTAACAACGGGGTCTCTGAAGGCCCCCACGTTCACGATCACACTCTGGTCGGGGCTTTCGCAGGGCAGGTTTGCCGCGTCCGCCCGACTGATCTCCAGCTCCCCCAGCGGGATGCTGGCCGCGGCGTAATTGCTGCCGCCGGAAAGCTCGGCGGTGACGGCGTAGCTCCCGGCGTTCTTGGGCGCATCCGGAGAGCCGTTGTACCGGACGGTCACCGTGCCCATCCCGTCGCGCCTTGGCGTGGCGGTGACCGGGTGGGTCCTGCCGTCGTATTCAGCATTCGTCAGTCCGGTCACGGTCAGATCCGCCTTCGTGGGCGTGTTCTGCCGCACCGTGACGGTCAGGGAGATCTCGACCGTGTTGTAATTGACAGCATCTGCCGGAGAGAAGCGGGCGCGGTGGGTCTGGGGGCCAAGCCCGCCCACCGAAGTGCCGCCGTCTTCCACCCAGCTCCAGCCCGCGGGAAGCGTCAGCTCAGAGAGCGTCTGCCCGTAGCTGGCGGTCATCGCGTCGGGAACGGTGTACTCCGGGTCCAGCTTCCGGATGTCCACCGTCAGGTCCGTGGGCAGCGTCAGGGTATAATTGCCCGCCTTGGCTCCGGTGAGGGTGATGTCGGGCGTGACCGGCTTGCCCTCGCCCGCGTTGGCGTCCGCCATGGTCCCGCCGTTGAGCGCGAAGCCGACCTCGGCCTTATCCTCCGAAGGCACGCCGGAAAGCGCGCCGCCCAGAAGCGTCACCGAACGATTACCCGGCTCATAGGAGCGGGCGGCGGCGGTCACGCCGGTGATGGTCAGCGCCCGGGGCGTGACCGTGACGGGGAGATAGACCCGGCAGGCTGCATAGGCGTCCGTGCGATACGTATAGACCTCCACATAGCCCTGTCCGATCCCGGCGGCGCGGAACTGGTCGCCCCCGCCCGTCTCTGTAAGCGGCCCGTTCCGACCCACGGTACTATAAAACAGGTTGCGGTCATGGACCGTATCCTCCTTGATATACTGGCGGATGGACACGGTGTCGCCGTACTGCACCTCAATGTGATCGACCATAAACTCGATGTCCGCGATTGGCAGATTCGTTACGCTGAATGTCACGGCGATCTTGACTTCCTCATAGTTTTCGCTGGTAACGGGAATCTCCACTGTGGCGGAGCTTCTATTCTTCGCGTCCGCTTTGATTTTGTAGTCCAGCGTCGTCTCATTCGGCTTCCAGGTATCCAATATACTGTCGGCATCCGCCGCAGTGGCAGTCCCCAGCTGCGCGCCGGCGGCAATGCACTGCGTCAGATCGACCGCGCCCGCAGCGCCGGGGTTGACGTAAACAATGAGGTCGGTCGGCAGGCCGTACTTCGCCTTTTCCACCGTCAGCTTGGCTTCAAACGTCTCCGTTTTGTAGTTGACCGCGTCCGCGGGAGTGTAGATCATCGCAAAGGCCTTGTCTCCCGCATTGCCGACCTCCTGCGCCGGGTTCTTCCAGCGGCAGGTGGAATATTCCGTCGGAACGCCCGCCAGCGTCAGGCCGGGCGCGTAGGTGACGGTCCACGAGCCACTTTTGATGCGTGTAAAGTTGGGGTCTTCCGCCTGCGCGACGGTAAAGGTCCCGGTCACGCGGCCGGAATAATTGCCCTTTCCGACGACGGTGAAGCGATACGTTCCGGCGTTCCGGACGGAGCTGCCCCACGCCGCCGCGTGCTCGCTGGCGGCCTCCACCGTCAGCAGGTAGTCCGTACCCAGCGTCAGCGCCGCGCCGTTTTTCTCCACCGTGACCGGCGCGGCCTGCAGGCCGCCCGTGTAGGTCAGTGTGCCCGCCGTGACCATCTCCTCCGTCAGCGCTGCCGCCGTGACCGCGAAATCCGCCGTGGCGGTGTAGACAACGCTGTCGGCGTCATAGGTGACGGTGACGGTATACGTACCCACAGCGCTGGGGGCCGTTTTATCGCTCCAAAGGCTGGTGGCGCCGCGGCTCTCGTAGCGGTACGTCACCTTGTCCATGTCGATGTTCTTCACTCCGCTGAGCACAGGCGCGGGGGCCGTCTCGCCGCAGGCGTAGTCGTTCATGAAGGCGCGCAGAGTGGTCGTGTCGCTGGTCTTTTCGGCGGCCTCGATGCGGATAAAGACTTTGCTGCCGCCCTGACAGTTCGTCCCCTCCTTCAGCATGACCTTGAGCGTTTCAGCCGTGCCCGCGGCCACGGCATTGGTGGTAAAGCTCACCGTGCTGCCGATGTGCTGCCGGGTCGCCGTGATCTTGTTCTCGGCGTCCGGGTCCACGGAAAGGATCTCCGCGCCCGCCCGGGTCAGGATCTCCGAGAGGTCCACCTCCTTGGTCTGCGCCGTATCAGGCGTGACATACACGGTCTGGGGCAGGGTGACGTTGAGGATCTGCTTGGTAATGACCGCGGGGAAGGTATTATTTTCCGTGCCGCCCATGATGCCGGTCACGTGGAAGAGGGACGGCAGCCACTGGGGATACGCCGTGTTTCCGCTGAGGAAGGTCAGCTTCAGCGGGCCGCTGACGGTGACCTTCCTATTTCTTCCGACCTCCGGGCTGTCCGCCTCGGCGGTGAGCCGGGTGACGTCCACGCCCAGATCGTCGCTGAACAGCCGCAGCGTCCCGGTGTCCGTGGTCTGATCCGCCGGAGCGATCCTGCCGCTCTCGATGGGCCAGCCGGTCGTGCCGTCATAGCGGCGGGAGAGCGGCGACAGCACCACGCGCACGTCCTTGGGCTGGACCGTCACTTGGATCTCATCGGAAACGATGCGGTCCGTGTTCCCGTTCTGGGCGATCACGGCGTACAGCCAGAGCGTGTCTGCGTCGTAGAGATAGGTGTACCGGTCAACGGGGATATTGGCCGTGACCGTTCCGCCGGAGACGGTGGCCGTGACAGCGCTGCTCCCGGTCAACATGGCCATGCCCTTCGGATAGTCGGCGGAGCGGACCCAGAATACGACCTCCTCGCCCTCGCCCACGCCGGGGGCGTTCAGCTTGACCGTGACGGTCTCGCCGTAGGTCACGGTCAGAGCCTTGGAGCCGTCGTCAAACTGGAGCTTACCGGCGGCCTTTTTGATGGTAAAGGTGACCTTGACGGCGGCAAACGTATAGTTGCTGCCCGACGCGGGAGAGACGGTGGCCGTGGCCGTGCCGACCTTGGTGTTATCCGTGTAGGCAACCGTATAGTCCACGCCCCTGACGAGGGCCGCGCCCCCGTCAATGGTGACGGTGACCTCCGGCGTAATGCCCACGCCGGTGTATGCAAAGCCGTCCTCGCCGCCGGGGACCTCCGCTTTGGCTCTGACGGTCTTTTTCGCCACCGTCACGTCCTTTACGGAGTCTTCCACCAGAACATTTTTGCTGTTCAGGACGCGGTATTCGTAATTGCCCGCGTCCGGGAGAGAGTCGGCCGCCATATCGGCATACGCGCCGCCAACAGGCCGGATCTGGATGCGGTAAGCGCCGCTGGTATCGTCCAGTGTGAGGATCTTCCCCCATGTGTCGCCGTAGGTGGGCGTATCCTTGACGGTAACGGTCACATTCGCAGACGCGCTTTCAGAGGTCAGCGTGAGATCCCCGGGAATGACCGTATTTTCCTCCAGCGTGACCTTGCTTCCGTCCTGCTCAAAGCTCCAGACCTGGCTGCTCTGCTCCGCCGGAACGGTCACGTGACCATCGGCGTCGGAATAGGCGTACACGCCGGAGTTCGCGCCGAACTCCACGCGGTAGGTCCGCCGCCGTCCGTCCAGCGCAAAAACGGGGATGCCGTCCTGCTGCGCCCAGAGCGTCCAGCCCTTGACGGCGGACTGGTTCAGCGTCCACGCCGTCCCGCCGCCGGAGATCTGCCCGGCGGTGACCTTTTCCAGCTTCACATTCGGGAAACTGCTGTTATTTACGAGATCGCCCCCCGTCTGATAGCTGCCGGACACGGTCAGCGAATTTCGGTGCGCCTGTGCCGCGGCGGAGCCGGTGGTCATATCTAGAGAAACCGTCTGGAACAGTTTGGCCGCGGAATAGCAGTGTTCAAACTTCTTTGCATAACCCTGATCCAATTTCAGCGTGCCCACCAGCGCGCCGCGGCTGCCGCAGTTGGAGACGGTCAGCGCACTCGTTTCAGCAGCGCTGCCGATCAGCGCGCCGCCATCCGTGCGCAGGCAGTTCACAACGGTCAGCGTGGACTCCGCCGCCCCGGCGGCGAACAGTCCGCCGCCGCTCACCGTCAGGTCACGGACGGCGCTCGTTCCGCCCAGCGTCCGGATCAGGTCGCCGCTGAGGCCGGAGATCGTATGGCTCCGGCCGTCGAACGTGCCGAGGAACGCCGCGCCATTGCTGCCCCCCAGCGTGGCAAAGCCCTCCGGCGCGGTGATGTCGGCCAGCAGGACGACATTGATGGAAATGCTGCCGGTGGTCACGGCGGCAATATGCGCCTGAAGCGCGGTCAGGTCCGCCGGGGTGCGGACGGCGTAGTAGCCGACATAGCTGTTGGGGATGTTTTCCTTGGCGCAGTCCGCCTCGGTGAGATACGGGAGCGATGCCGCGGTCATCTTCAGGCTGGCAACGTCCGCAGGAACAGTGGCTCCGGCCTGATAGGTCTTGCCGTCGCTGCCCATCCAGACGTACACGCTGCCGTCCGCCGCCCAGACGCTGCCCTCGCCGATATTTGCCCTCTCGGCGGTGGTGATTGCGGGCGCGGTAAAGGTCCCGTCCTTGCTCAAAACGTAGTGGACGGTCCCGCCGGAGACGGAGGAGTTTTCCACCGTGGAGTCGTTATACTCCGCATAATTCCGATTCAGCGGAGAGTAATACCAGCGCGCGCCTTCGGCCAGCGTCACGTCCACGACGCGGAAGCTGGCCGCCGTCACGCCGCTGTTCAGCTCGTACACCGGGCGGACTATGCCGGAGCGGTTGGACTGCGTCGGGTTTTCGGCCCACAGATAGCCGTCGGCAGTGTTCCAGTTGAACGCGCCGTTCTCCGTGCGGTACAGGCCAAGCTCGCGGGTGGCGTGTTCGTTGGCGTCGGGCGCGATACCGCCCTTTTTGCTCCCCAGATTCAGGAAAAGCTGGGTGCGCTCGTTCCACGGCCGCGCCGCCCAGAAGCTCTCCGAGCGGCCGGTGGACCAGCCGCCCTTCTCGCCGCCGTTTTCCGGCAGGCGGACGGTGCCGTGGCTGGCCTTGTACCCGCTTTCAGACAGGACCTCGTGGCTCAGATACTTGTCGAACGTGGCGTTGAAGGTATTGATCCGGAACAGGCCGGAGGGCGCGAGGAACAGGGAGTGGAGCGCCGCCGCGCTGGAGGCGTCCGCGCTGCCGGTTCTGGAGAGCACCGTTCCGCCGTAATAGCCCGTGAAGTGCTCGGCGGAATCCCTGATGGGATTCTTCTCATTGACCGCAGTATTGGGCAGCGGATAGCTCTCGTCGGCAAAATAATACAGTTCGCCCACGGTAAAGCCAGTGGTATCCGTGCCCGCGTACTTCGCCGCGATCTGCATGGGGCCGTTGATCGGGGTATCCGCGGAATAGACCGTCTCCGGGGCCGCGGGATCCACCCAGCCTTCAAAGGTCATCTGTTCGGTGGTGTCGGTGGTGAGGGACGCAGTCTTTTCAAAGGCCGCGCCCAGCGTGACGCCCGGTTCCACCCAGTAGGTGAGAACGCCGGGGAACTCCTGCCCGCCGCCGGAAACCGGATACGCCTGCCGCGCGTCCGAGAGCAGTCCCCGGTTTTCGGAGGCGGCCTGATCGGTGACGCCCAGCGCCGTCACGGTGTAAAGATGGATGGAGACATCCTTCGCGGGGTCAAAGTTCGCCCAGGTCTTGACCAGACTGCCTCGGTAGGTCAGCTTGACCTCGCCGGAGATCCCGGCGGTGGGGATGAACGCGCCGCTGCCGATCCCGGCAGACTTCTCCGTGCCGTCCGCCGCCGTATAGGTCAGCGCAAAGTCCGCGTCCGTCGAGGGTGTGGACGAGCCGTCCGTGAAAATGCTCAAACCGCTGTCGCTGCTGATGGTCATGTCGCCGATATAGGCGGAATCAGTTGCGGCCCAGCACTGGCCGTAGGTCCCGCCGGTGAGGTTCGCCCCCAGATCCTTGACGTACACCCCGTAAACGCCCTTTTGGGAGGGCGCGGTCTCGGTCTCCGTTTCGCCGGTCTTGTAGACGATCTTATAGCCGCCCGTAAAGCCCTCCAGCAGCGGGATCTGTGCCGCGACGGGCTGCCCGGTATAGCCGGAGACGGGATTGGCAAGCGTGGCCTGCTCTTTATTGGTCTTATTGTTCAGCGGGCCGATGTTCCACAGATGGCATTTCTTCTCGACCACCCAGCGGGACGGCGCATCCATGTCGCTGACGGTAAACGTCACTCTGTAGTCGCCGTAATTCTCTGGGCCGACGGCATCGACCGACATTCCGTCCGCCGTCTGATAGGTCACATTGACCTTTCCACGCAGCTCCGCCAGCTCAGTATCGCTGTACAGCTCGCCGATGGGGCAGCGCTTGCGCTCGTTATCGTAGGCAACGGCGGCGAGCTGCCAGTAGAAGGCCGTTCCCTGCTGGGTCGCGGTCTTCCCCTCCGCGGGGATCACAGCCAGATAAGGGATGGCCGGGTTGGCCCACCGGATCTCGGCGCTGGTATTCAGCGTAATCTTGTAGCCGGGGGCGACGTCGTTCGTGCTGCCGTTCTGCGTGACCGTGAACCGGTCCACGTAGGTCTTATACTGGTAATTGTCCTTCCACTCGCACTGCTCCGCCTTTTGGACCGTGTACTCGTAATCCTTGGCAAACGTCTCCGTTCCCAGCAGGTTCCCCTTGTCATCCAGCAGCGTCACCTGCACCTGACCGCCGGCGGACGTACCGGCCTTTACGGTCTTGTCAGCCTCGCGTTCGCGCAGGCCAAGGCTTCCGTAGGTCTTGCCGTCGATGCCAGTCTCCTTGAGCCAGCCGTTCCACGTATCGGCGACAAAGGAATCCACATTGTTGCGGGTATAGCCCTCCAGGGTCGCGTTGCCCGGCTCCAGAACCGTATAGCCGATGGCCGGGATCACGCCGTTGCTGTTGTAATTCCCGGTGTTATTGTTCGTGTAGGAGCAGGCCGCATGGCTGAGCGTCCTGTCGTACAGGCCGACCACGCCGCCAACCGCCCACGTGTAGGGGGCCGTTTCGGTGCAGTTCGCATAGTCATAGTAGTTGCCGTCCCCGTCGGACTTCAGGGGCGCGCTCCACTTTCTGAAGCCAGACTTCGGCTCGATCTTCATCCCGGTGACGATGCTGCCAAGGACCGTGCCGGAGCTGCGGCCCGCCACGCCGCCGATGATGCCCGCCGCGTTGTCGGAAACAACGGTCAGAGCCTGAACGGTGCAGTTGAGCACCCTGCCGCCCTGCCCGTTCAGACCGGCCACGCCGCCCAGATTTCCGGGGGCGTAGTTGGCCAGATCGTAGTAGCGCGGCTCCACGTTGCTGTCCCAATTCGACCAGGTATACTCGTTGCTTTCATAGTATCCGTTGATGGCGCTGTTTTCTATGGTAATATTATCCAGCGTTCCGTAATTTTCCCCCGCGGCAAAGCCCAGATTCGCGGGCAGGAAGCGGGTGGAGTTGGAGTCCGATGCGTTTTCGCTCAGATAATTCTGATAGGTGAGCGGATCGCCGTGGTTCAGGATCTCCCGCTGGCCTTTCGCCGAAGTGTCCGGCGACTGGGGCGCGGCGATGGTGGACGACGCAATGGTCAGGTCCCGGATGACCGCGCCGCTGGCAAGGCTCTTCACCAGACAGCCGTTCAGGCCGGTGATCGTGCAGCCGTTTCCGTCCAGCGTGCCGGTGAAGGTGCCGATGTCGGTGGAGCTGCCGTTCATGCCGATGTCGTTTTCCAGCCGGTAATGGACATTCGCGCCCGTCACGGACGCGACGGCCCGCAGGTCTGCGGCGGTCTTGATGAGATACGGGTCCTCAAGGGTGCCCTTGCCGCTGCTGAAGCCCGCCGCCGCCGCGGGGAGCGGCAGAAGCGGCAGGACCAGCGCAAGGACGAGCAGGACGCTCAAAATTCGTCTTTTCATGGTTCCTCCTGTTTTTATCCGATCGAATGGTCTTCCGCGGGGACGCGCCCCGCGGTCTGATTTTTCAGGTTCCGCCGCTGTCCGCCCTCCCCGGGCGGACCCAGCAGGCGGGTCAGTGTCTCCTCCGGCTCGCCCCGGGGGAGGGGCCGGGCCAGAAAGCCCTCCGCGCCGATGCGGCGGCTCTGGGGGCGGAACGCCTCCTGCTCCGTCACCCACAGGACCCGCAGCGCGGGGCGCGCGCGCTTGACGTAGGAAGTCCAGTTCATTCCGGCGGCTCCGTCCGCCGCCACCACCGCCAGCGAGCAGGGTCCGTCCCGCTGGAGATAGCGGGCCAGCGTGACCCCGTCCTGAAAGGTGCGCACCGGCCCCCAC
This sequence comes from uncultured Oscillibacter sp., assembly GCA_934574045.1. Classification (GTDB taxonomy): domain Bacteria; phylum Bacillota; class Clostridia; order Oscillospirales; family Oscillospiraceae; genus Oscillibacter. The sequence continues at coordinate 11,794 of CAKTMK010000023.1, forward strand.
CGGGCCAGCGCGTCCCGCCACAGGCGCGGCTCCCGGTCGCAGATCAGCGCGATCATCCCGCCGCCTCCCTTCCGGGGAGGACACCGCACCGCCGCAGCGCGGCGGTCAGCTCCGCGTCGGAGCAGTCCCACGTCAAAAACATCTCCGCCCCCAGCTCATAGGCCGACAGGGCGAAGCCCGCGTCGTCGCTGATCCACAGCAGCGGCACGGACGCAGACCGCTCCCGGATGGCGTGGACCGTCTCCAGTCCCTGCGCCCCGCCCAGCGCCGCCACGGCGGCGGCGTACCGAAAAACGGGGGCGGCGCGCACCGCGTCCGGATCGTAAAACTCATCAAACTCCAGCGCCGCGCCGCAGGCGGCGCGGGAAAGCCGCTCCTGCCACAGATCGGACTGCATGAACGAAGCGCAGACGGCCAGCTTCACGGTGTTCCCTCCTCTCCCGGCGTCCCCGGCAAAGGCCGACACCGGATATTTTCCGCCTTTTACCATATCAGACCAGCCGGACGGAAACAACCGGTTCGGAACGAAGTGCTGTTTTTTGGAACGAAATGCAGCTCCGCAGCGGAAAAGGCCGCTCGTTTTCGCCGGAGATCCCATCGGCGGCGGACGGCGCGGCGGAAACGGACATGGAAAAAGCGCGGCGGGAGACGGTCATCTCCCGCCGCGCTCGGCTGCGGTCCTTACAATTCTATTGTATGCGCCTGTCCGCGCTCACCGGAAATTTTCCGCCGCGCTGCGGGCCAGCTCCTCCCGGAAATCCGGGTGGGCGATGGACGCCATGGCCTCGGCCCGCTCCCGGAGCGTCTTTCCGCTCAGGCAGACCACGCCGTATTCCGTGGCCACGTACTGGATCATGGTGCGGGGCGCGCTGACGGTGCTGCCGGAGGGAATGGCGGCGACGATGTTGGACCGTCTGCGCCCCTCTTTGTCCAAGCGAGAGGAATGGATGCAGATAAAGCCCTTTCCGCCTCTGGAGCGGTAGGCCCCCTCCAGAAAGTCCATCTGTCCGCCGATACCGGAGAGCTGCCTTGCCCCGGCGCTCTCCGCGTTCTCCTGCCCCATCAGGTCCAGCTGCACGCCGCCGTTGATGCTGATGACATTGCTGAGGCGGCTGATGCGCTCCACGGAGTGGATGTAATCCAGATCGCCGGGGTGGAACCGCTCCGGCTCCGCGTCCAGCCAGTCGTAAAGCCGCTGGGACCCCATGGCAAGGTTCCACGCGGAGCGCCCCGCGTCCAGCTCCTTGCGGGCGTTGGTCAGCTTGCCCGCCTGATACAACTCCAGAAACGGGTCGCTGATGGTGCCGGTGTGGCAGCCAAGATCCCGCCGGTCCGACCGGGCCAGCATCTGCGCCACGGTGTACGGCACGCCGCCCACGCCCAGAGACAGCACCGCCTCGTCCGGGATCAGCTCCACCACCCGCCTGGCGATGGCCGCGTCCGTCTCGCCCGGCTCCCGATACGTCCGCTCCGGCAGCGGCTCGTGCTCGCCCTCCACCACGTAATCCGCCTCGCTGAGACGGACCCGGTGGGAGCCGTCCACGCCCTGAAGCCGGGGATAGCGCTCGTTGATCTCAAAGATCACCGTCCGGGCGCTCTCCAGAATGGTCCGCCACGCGTAGTTGGAGATGCCGAGGCCGCAGCAGCCGTCCGCGTCGGGCCGGGACACGGGGACGAACGCAACGTCGCAGCGGATGTACCGCTCCCGGTAGAGCGTGGGCAGCGAGCGCAGCATCACCGGCAGGAAGCGCACCAGTCCCCGGGTCTGGAGCTTGCGCTCATAGTCGCCGATGTGCCAGCTGTAATAGGAAAAGCTCTCCTGCTCCGGGTCGCTCTCCACCACCTCGATCCGGGGCCGGATCACAAGGCCGCCCCGGATCTTCACGTCCCGGACCTGCCCTTTCCGGGCCGCCAGCGCCCGGTCCAGCAGCTCCGGAAAGCCCGCGCCGAAGCCGTAATCCACCCAGTCGCCGGAGCGCACCGCCTGCACCGCCGTCTCCGGCGTCACAAATCTGGTCTGTTTTCCGTTCATAGGCTGTCTGTTCCCTTCTGTCGTTTTCCACGATTATACCACATTGGGCGGCGCGCGCAAACCCGGTTTTGACGCTCAGACGGGTGGGCAGTTCGGCGCGTCTGCCTTTGCCGCCGATGGCGCCGCGTCCGCCGGACGGAAAAAGCCCCGGCGCGGGAGTTCCCGCGCCGGGGCCGAGGCAGATAAAGCCGCGCTGGAGCCGGCAGGGGCGGCCCAATGGACAGTCCGCCCCCGCGTTCGTTTTCAGTCCCGGTGCAGGATCGCGTCCAGATCCTGCTGGGGCGCGGTGACGGGCTGAAGCCCGTAAGCGTCCACCAGCGTCTTAACCACCGTCTCCGACAGGAAGGCGGGCAGCGTGGGCCCGAGGTAGATATTTTTCACGCCCAGTGCCAGCAGCGACAGCAGGATGCACACCGCCTTCTGCTCGTACCAAGACAGCACCAGCGTCAACGGCAGGTCGTTGACGGTGCAGCCGAAGGCATCCGCCAGCGCCAGCGCGATCTGCACGGCGCTGTAAGCGTCGTTGCACTGGCCCACGTCCAGAATGCGGGGGATGCCGCCGATCTCGCCCAGATCCAGATCGTTGAATCGGAACTTGCCGCACGCCAGCGTCAGCACCAGCGTGTCCATGGGCGTGCCCTTGACGAACTCCGTGTAATAGCTGCGGCCGGGGTGCGCGCCGTCGCACCCGCCCACCAGAAAGATGTGCCGGACGGCTCCGCTCTTGATGGCGCTGATGAGGGCGGGCGCCTGCGCCAGAACGGCGGCATGGGCAAAGCCGGTGGTGAGCATATGGCCGCCGTTGATGCCGCTCATGCTCCGGTCGGTCTCGTAGCCGCCAAGCGCCAGCGCCTGCTGGATCAGGGGGGTGAAATCCTTGCGGCCCTGCGCGTCCTCCTCAATGTGCCGCAGGCCCTCGTATCCCACCACGGAGGTGGTGTACACCCGGTCGGCGTAGCTGGGCCGGGGCGGCATCAGGCAGTTGGTGGTAAACAGCACCGGCGCGGGAACGCCGTCCAGCTCCGTCTGCTGGCTCTGCCACGCGGTGCCGAAATTTCCGGCCAGATGGGGATACTTCTTCAGGCCCGGATAGCCGTGGGCCGGGAGCATCTCGCAGTGGGTGTACACGTTGATCCCCCGGCCCGCCGTCTGCTCCAGAAGCTGGTGCAGATCCTCCAGATCGTGGCCGGAGACGATGATGAACGGCCCCTTTTTGATATCCGTATTCACCCGCGTGGGCACCGGGTCGCCGAAGGTCCGGGTGTTGGCCCGGTCCAGCAGCGCCATGCACTGGAAGTTCACCTGACCGAACTCCATGATGAGCGCCAGCCACTCCTCCACGGTATGCTCCTGCGCCAGCGCGGCAAGGCCCTTGAAAAACCACGCGTTCACCGTTTCATCCTGAAAGCCCAGCCGCGCGGCGTGGTGAGCATAGGCCGCCATGCCCTTCAGGCCGAACAGCAGCGTGGAGCGCAGAGAGACGGCGTCCGTCTCGCCCCGCCAGAGCCAGCCCGTGTCCTCCCTCGGGGCCAGATCGCCCATCTCCCGCAGCGCGCCGTCCACCCGGTCCGTGAAGGCGCGGATGGCCCCGTTGTCAAAATTTACGTTGGTCAGCGTGGTGAACAGGCCGTCCGCCAGCAGACGCGCGTGCTCGTCCGTCCGCCGCCCCGTCTCCTCGCACCGCTGGGCCAGCCGGATCAGGCGGCACACCAGCTCGTCCTGCGCGTTGGCGGTCTCCGGCTGCTTGCCGCACACGCCGGTGCGGACGCAGCCGCTCCCTCCGGCGGTCTGCTGGCACTGAAAGCAAAACATTTCCGACATGACATCTACCCCCAGAATTTAGTTGGTGGTAGTATGCGCGCAATGCGCCCTCTCATGCAGGACCGTCCGCCGCGGGACCGCAGCAGGACAGGCGCAGCCGGTAAAACTGCCGCACCCACTCCGGGCAGGCGTCGTATGCGCCCTCCGCCCGCAGCCGCGCCAGCGTCCGCTTCCCCACCCGCCGGTCCAGAATGGCGAGGATGCGGACGACGCCGTTTTCCGACCGGAGCGCGTCCTGAATGGACAGGCTGCGGAATTCCAGCGCGGCCCGCAGGAAATCCGTCTCGCTGTACACGCCCCGTTCGTTCCACTGGGGACGGAGCCGCTCCTCCGCCTCCTCCCACGAGACGTCCTCCGCCTGATAGAGGTCGCTCAGCTCCCGGTCCTGACGGTACGTCTCCGTCCACGAAAAGGCCGCCAGCTCCCGTCCGTCCACCCGGATGGCGGCGCGGCCGTAAGCGTTGTGGACCGCGTGATACCGGGTGAGGAAAAACGCCGTCCGGTCCCGCAGCTCAGGACACAGGCCGTCCCGCAGGCGGCGGTTCAGATCGCTCCATGACCGATAATGCTCCATATTGTCCTCCTTTATCCGTTCCGGGCCGAAGGCTCCGAAAGGTATGGCCGCAGAAACCGGAGAAACGTCCGGGCCGCGGGGGAAAGCTCCCGGGCCGAGGCAATGCCGATCTCCACCGTCTGCGGCGGGTCCAGCGGCAGGATGCGCACCCTGCCGGACCATGCCCTCGCGTTGATGGCGTTGTTCATGCTCAAGCCAAGGCCCGCTTCCACCATAGAGTAGGTGGCGAAGCTGTCCATGGTGGAAAACCGCAGGTTCGGTTCCACGCCGCAGCGGGCGAACACCCGGGCGTTGTCGATGTCCTCGCCGGGGTACGTCTCGATGTACGGCTCCTGCGCGAAGGCCGCCACCGGCAGGGCGGGCAGCTTCGCCAGCGGGTGCGCCGCCGGGAGCCACGCCATCATCTCGTCCCGGCAGATGGGCGTCCAGTCGTGGTCCCCCTCCCGCCAGCTCACGATGCACAGGTCCAGCCGCCGCTCCTCCAGCAGCTCCACCAGTCCGGCGCTGTATCCGCTGCGCAGCTGGATCTGGATGCCGGGGTAGCGCACGTGGAAATCGGACGTGGCCTCCGCCAGCCGCGCGTAATAGGCGCTGTACGCCGTTCCCACCGTCACCGTGCCCACGTCAAGGCCCCGGATCTGGGCGGAGAGCTGGGCGCAGTTCTCGCCGCAGCGGAGCATCTCCCGGATGAGGGGCAGCAGCCGCAGGCAGTCCGCCGTGGGCCGGACGCCGCTGCGCTGGCGCAGCAGGAGCGGAAAGCCGTTCTCCTCCTCCAGCGCCGCCACCATCCGGCTCACGCCGGAGGGCGTGTACCGCAGCCGCTCCGCCGCCGCGGTAAGGCTGCCGGTCTCCACGGCGCAGACCAGCGCCCGGTAACGCTCCAGCTCCATGTTTTCCCCGCCCCTTCCTTTGACGATTTGTCAAAGATCGCGTTACAAATCGTCGCTTTACGCAAAGTATACCCAGGTGGTATGCTGAAGTCAATCTTGAAAGCGGGTGATCCTGATGACGCGCTCCCACGACCTTACCACCGGCAGCATCCCGGCCCACTTCCTGCGGCTGGCCGCGCCGCTGATGATGGGAAACATTCTCCAGCAGCTCTACAACACGGCGGACGCCTTCATCCTCGGGCGCTATGCGGGCGGGCTGGAATTTGCCGCCGTCGGCGTGGCCGGGTCGGTGATGAATCTCTTTCTGTTCATGCTCACCGGGGCCTGCACCGGCGTGTCCGTCATTTTCGCCCAGATGTACGGCGCCAGCGATCTGGACGGATTCCGGCGGGAGCACTGGCTGTCTCTGAGCTGCGGGACGCTGGCCGCGGCCGGGTGCAGCGGGCTGGGACTGCTGGTCCTCGCGCCGCTGCTGCGGCTGATCCAGACCCCGGCGGAGCTGACCGGGCCGGTGAGCGCCTATCTCACGGTGATCCTCGTGAGCCTGCCCGCCTCGTTCCTCCATAATCTGTACGGCGCGCTGCTGCGCTCCATCGGGCGGGCGGCGGCGGCGCTGATGGCGCTGGCCGCGGCGGTGACGGTGAATCTGGCGCTGGACCTCTGGTTCGTGGCCGGGCTTGGCTGGGGCATCACGGGCGCGGCCTTCGCCACCGCCCTGTCTCAGGCCGTGGCGGCGCTGGCGTGCATCCTCTATCTCCGCCGCATGGCCCCGGAGACGCTGATCCGGCGGGGCGACTGCCGCATGGACCGGGAGCTGTTGGGCAAAACGGCCCGCTTCAGCTTCGTCACCGGGCTGCACCAGTCCAGCCTGTACATCGGAAAGCTGCTGGTGCAGGGCGCGGTGAACACCGGCGGCACCGACATGATCGCCGCCTACACCGCCACCACCCGTATCGAGGGCTTCGCCAACTCGTTCGGCGACAGCGGAGCCTCCGCCATCTCCGTTCTGGTGGCCCAGAACCGGGGCGCGGAGAAGGAGGACCGGGTGCGGGAGACGTATCGAAGCGGTCTGGTCCTGATGCTCGCCGTAGGCGCTCTGATGTCGCTCATCATGTACGTCAGTGCCGGGGCCACCGTGGGCTTCATGCTGGGCGAGTTCGGCGGCGCGGCCTTTGAAAACGCCCGGAGTTATATGCGGCTGGTGGCTGTTTTCTACGTGCTCTGCTTTACTGGGAACGTCTTTGCCGGATACTTCGACGGCATAGGCCGGGTGTCGATCCCCTTCGTCGGCGCCACCACCCACATCACCCTGCGGGTGATCCTCTCGTGGCTGCTGGTGGGACGGATGGGCCTGCGGGCGGTGGCGCTGGCCACCGGCCTTGGGTGGATCCTCGTGAACCTCATGTGGACGGTCATCAAGCGCCGTCTAGATCGGAGGGCCGCGGAGCGGCAGACCGCCGAACCGTCCTGAAGCGCGCCGACAGGCCCGGCGGCACAGCCGCCGGGCCTGTTCTTCTGGTCTATCGGCTGTGCGCAGCCCGCCGTGGAGATGCGCCGCCGGTCTGCTTTCCTGCAATCCGCGCTGTTCCTCCAGCCCGGGCGTTCACGGCTCGATGGTCAGGATGTCCACAAAGCCCGTGACCTCGAATACCTCCATGATCGTCCCGTTCACGTGGCGAACGGTCATCTTCCCCTGCCGGTTCATCTGCTTCTGCGCCGCCAGGATCACCCGCAGGCCCGCGGAGGAGAGATAGTCCAGCTCCGCCATATCCACCGTCAGCTCCGTCACGCCGGGGAGCGCTTCCTTCAGCGCCGTCTCCAGCTGGGGCGCGGTGGTGGTATCCAGCCGCCCGCCCAGCGCGGCGGTCAGCGCCGTGCCCTCGCGCTTGATGTCGATCGTCATGAATGTGATCCTCCTCTTTCTGCTTCCGCCGCTTCGCGGCGCGGACGCCGCGGGCGTTTTTTTTATTATACAGGAATTTTCTCCTCGGTTCAAGCGTTCTTCCCGTTCGCTTTTTCAGTTCGGAGCAAGGTTTTCTTTCGATTCCTGTTGACAAACAGCCCACGGCTGTGCTATGATACTCAGGTCCTCTGGGGAAATCTGCGCTTTCCCGATGGAGAGATGTCCGAGCGGTTGAAGGAACCGGTCTTGAAAACCGGCGACGCGCAAGCGTCCGTGGGTTCGAATCCCACTCTCTCCGCCACACTTTCTCTTCCCCGCCCGAGGACGAACTTGACAGATGGAGAAGTACCCAAGAGGCCGAAGGGGCTCCCCTGCTAAGGGAGTAGGGTGTCTAAACAACGCCGCGAGGGTTCAAATCCCTCCTTCTCCGCCAAGTCGGAGCAAGCTTTGTATCGCTTGCTCCGACTTTTTTATTGAAAAGTCAGAGCGCTCACGCCGCCGCGCTTTTCTATTTCTCCCGCCCTCCACGGAGCGGTTTCCGGGCATACTACGGGAAATACGCAGGATGGGAGGGACGCACATGACCGACCAAAGCGGCGCCAGCCGCTCCGCGGACGCCAGACGGCGCGGGAAGCTGCGGGAAAAGCCGATCTCGGACGCATATCCGGAGATCGACAACGATCTGGCGCGGGACAATCTGGAAAACGATATTCCCGCCGCGGATCTGGAGGATCTCTGACCAACGCATGGAGCCGCGGCCGTTCCCGCGGCGGACGCCCTGCACAATAAAACCAGCCGCGTCCCGCCTTTTCGCGGGACGCGGCTGCTTCACTGTCCGAAGTTTTCGATTTTTTCCGCATTTTGTCGGAAAACGCTCCCCAAGGGGCATTATTCCGTGCTATAATAGCTAAGATAGCCGTGGGTTTCCAAGCGCCGCTCAGGTCTGTGCCAGCGCCCGGACGGCCCGGGCCGCCGCGTCCGCGTCCTCCTCCGTGTTGAACGCGCCGAAGGAAAAACGGACGGTCCCGCCGGGAAAGGTCCCCAGTGTTTTGTGGGCGGAGGGCGCGCAGTGCAGCCCGCAGCGGGTCAGGATGCCGTATTCCAGCTCCAGCCGCTCGGCTAGCTGCGCGGTATCCCGCCCCGGAAAGTCCACGGACACCACGCCCACCCGGCCCCGACAGTCCGCCGGACCGCACACCCGGACGCCGGGCGCGCCCTCCAGCGCCGCCAGAAAGCGGGCCGTCAGCGCGTCCTCATGTCGGCGCAGCGTCTCCACGCCGGTCTCCTCGATGTATTGGAGCGCCCGCTCCCAGCCGAAAATGCCGGGCAGGTTGGGCGTGCCGGACTCGAACCGGTCCGGCAGATAGGGCGGCAGGTACTCGCTGTCGGACGCGCTGCCCGTCCCCCCGGCCAGCAGCGGCGTGAGCTGGGCGGCAAACTCCGCCGTCACCAGCAGCGCGCCGATCCCGGAGGGGCCCATCAGGCCCTTGTGACCGGGAACGGCCAGCGCGGAAAGACCGAACGCCTGAAAATCCACCGGATAATGTCCCGCCGTCTGGGCCGCGTCCAGAACGAACGCCACCCCGCGCTCCCGGCAGATGCGGCCCACGGCCTGCGCGTCCTGCACCGTGCCGCTGACGTTGGAGGCGTGGGCCATTACCAGTAGCCGCGTTTCGGGCCGCAGCAGCGGCTCGATCCCGGCGGGGTCCAGCCGCCCGTCCGGCCCGCAGGGGATGCGGTCAAAGGAAACGCCCCGGTCTGCCAGCATCCGGAGCGGGCGCATCACCGCGTTATGCTCCATGGCGCTGACCAGACAGTGATCCCCCGGGCGGAGAAAGCCGAAGATGGCCTGATTCAGCGCGGCGGTGGCCCCGGAGGTCAGCAGCACCTGCGTCGCCGGTCCCGGAAAGCGCAGGATGCGGGCCAGCCGCTCCCGGAGCTGCAGCGTTACAAGGCCGGTCTCCTGCGCACGGGCGTAGACGGAACGGTTCACCGGCGCGCCGATCGCGTCCATATATTCCTTCATGCGGGCGCTGACGCCCTCCGGCTTGGGAAACGATGTGGCGGCGTTGTCCAGATAGATCATGGCGGTCCCTCCTGCGCGGCGGTTTGATGCTTCCATTGTACCAGCGGCGGGCGGGAATGTAAAATCGAGAAATCCAATCAACAGGGCGGGTGAACCGAATCATGCTGAAATTCAGTCTCAAGCAGCTCGAGATCTTCGTGACGGTGGCCGAACTGAACAGCTTTACCAACGCGGCGAAGGCGCTCTATCTCACGCAGTCCACCGTCAGCGCCCACATCAGCGGTCTGGAGAGCGCGCTGAACACCCGGCTCTTTTCCCGGGACGCCCGACGCAGCGTGACGCTGACGGCCCAAGGCCAGCGGCTCTATCCGGCGGCAAAGCGCATCCTGAGCGACTGCCGGGAGCTGACGTCCCTTGTGGAGAACCGGCACGAGGAGCTGCCGCTGCTGCTGGGCGCGTCCACCGTGCCGGGGCAGTATCTGCTGCCGGAGCTTCTGGCGTCGTTCCTGCGCCGCCGCCCGGACTGCCGCTATCTTCTGCGGCGCGGCGATTCCCAGCAGATCCATGAGCTGCTGCGCGCCGGCTCCGTCCGCATCGGCTTTGTGGGCGCGCGGCTGGACCCGGCCCGCCTGCGCTACACCCCCATTCTGGAGGACCGGCTGGTGATGGTGACGCCCAACACCCCCTATTATCAGGAGAAAAAGCGGGCGGGCGTATTTGGCTGCGACCTGCTGGGGGAGCCGACCGTGGCCCGGGAGGAAGGCTCCGGCACGGACAGCGCCGTGGCGGCCTATATGCGGCGGCGGGGCTTCCCCGCCTCCAAGCTGCGCATCGTGGCCCGGGTGGACAACCCGGAGACCATCAAAAGCATGGCGGCCCACGGCGCGGGCGTCTCCGTCCTCTCGGCGCTGGCGGTGCGGCAGGAGGTGGAGGGGGGCCGCCTGCTGGCCTTTGAGATGGACCCGGCGGGCCTGCGGCGGCACATTTACGCCGCAGTCCGGCAGGACGAGACCTTCGCCGAGCTGGAGAGCCAGTTCCTGCGCTTCTGCCGATCCTTTTTCGGCCGTTCTTCCGATATCGAATAAAACGATAACAGCTTTCTGCCATTCAATGTTTCCGTTGGACGTTTCCGGTGCGTTATCCTATAATTAAAATAGCGCTACCTGAATGAACAGCAGGAGGGAACATATGAAAAAAATCAACTGGTTTGTCATTGCAGCCGGCGTGGCGGTGGGACTGGCCGCGCTGACGCTGACGGCGCTGGGGAATCCGGCCAACATGGGCTTCTGCATCGCCTGCTTCGAGCGGGACATCGCGGGCGCCGTGGGGCTGCACAGCGCCGCCAAGGTCCAGTATCTCCGCCCGGAGATCATCGGACTGGTGCTGGGCGCGTTCCTCATGGCCGCGGCCTCCAAGGAGTTCCGCGCCAAGACCGGCTCCGCCCCGGCGACCCGCTTCGTGCTGGGCGCGTTCGTCATGATCGGCGCGCTGGCATTTCTGGGCTGCCCGCTGCGGATGGTCCTGCGGCTGGGCGGCGGCGACTTCAACGCCGTCGTGGGCCTGATCGGCTTTGTCGCGGGCATCGGCATCGGCGTGGCGTTCCTGAAGCGGGGCTTCACGCTCAAGCGCGCCTATCCCGCCGGCATGGTGGAAGGCTCCGTCCTCCCCATCGTGATGACCGGCCTTCTGATTCTCGGTCTGGCCGCCCCCTCCCTGCTCCGCGCCAGCGAGGAAGGCCCCGGCTCCAAGCACGCGCCCGCGCTGATCGCGCTGGCCATCGCCGTCGTGGTGGGCGCGCTGGCCCAGAAGGCCCGCCTGTGCATGGTGGGCGGCATCCGGGACGTGATGCTCTTCCGGGACGGGACGCTGCTCTACGGCTACGCCGCCATCTTCGCCACCGTTCTGATCGGCAACCTGATCCTTGGCAGCTTCCACCCCGGCTTCCAGTCTCAGCCCATCGCCCACAGCAGCCAGCTCTGGAACTTCCTCGGCATGGTGCTCGCGGGCTGGGGTTCCGTCCTGCTGGGCGGCTGCCCGCTGCGCCAGCTCATTCTGGCCGGCGAGGGCAACGGCGACTGCGCCGTGACCGTGTTCGGCATGATCGTGGGCGCCGCGTTCGCGCATAACTTCGCGCTGGCCGGAAATCCGGACAGCGTAGATCAGGCCGGAGCCTATGTGGTGGGCGGCATCGCCTCCACCGGCAAGGCCGCCGTGGTCATCGGACTGGCCGTCCTGCTGGCCGTTTCGCTCATCAATTCCCGCAAGGAGGAGGTAAAAGCATGATCGACGCAAGAGGTTACATCTGTCCCATGCCCGTGGTCATGGTGCAGAAGGAGGTCCGCGCCAACGCGCCCGGCTCGCTGGAGGTCATGGTGGACAATCAGTGCGCCGTTGAAAACGTCACCCGCTTCGGCTCCAGTCAGGGCTATCAGGTGGAGGTGAAGCCTGAGGGGCTGGACTTCCGGCTGACGCTGAAGAAATGAACCGATACGTAGCGACCTTTCATACCCACGTCTCCGCCCTGATCTCCTGCCGGACGCTGACGGGCCGGGGCGTTTCGGCCCGGATGGCCCCCGTCCCCCGCAGGCTCAGCTCGTCCTGCGGCACCTGTGTGTTCTACGAGGCGGACGGCCCGCTGCTGGATGCCATGGATCAGGACGTGGAGCAGGTCTGCCGGATCGACGGAGAACAGAGCTACACCACGCTGTTCCACAACGAATAAAACGCGCCCCGCGCCGCCAACAGGCGGCGCGGGGCGCTTCTCTGCGTCCGCGTCAAAGATCCTCCGGAATCAGCCAGAGCCGCTTGGCGGCGGTCTTGGCCTCGCTCCGGCGGCTCACGCCCAGTTTGGTCAGCACGTGGCTAACGTGGGTCTTGACCGTGGGGAGCTTGATATCCAGCACCACGCCGATCTCGGCGTTGCTCTTGTCGGCGCACATTAGGCGCAGGACCTGAAGCTCCGCGGCGGTCAGCGATTCCTCCGGCGGCAGGGGCGGCTGCAAAAACAGGGGGTAATACGCCGCCTGCGCCCGCACGTCGTTCATCAGCCGCTTGAACCAGCGGCTCCCGCCGCCGTCCCACTCCTCCAGCAGGGGCAGGACCGCCGCGCCATAGCCGCCGACCGGGCGGATGAAGCGATAGCTCTCCGCCGCCGCCAGCGCGGCGGCCAGCCGGTCCCGCCACGCGCCGTCCCGCCTGCGGTACAGCGCCACGGCGCTCAGCACATCCAGATGGATGCCATCGATATGCCGGGCGCACACCTCGCAGTAGGGCCGCAGGGGCGAGAGCGTCAGCAGCGCGGCGTCCGGCTGGCCGAGGGCCAGCTCCGTCATGGCCTGCGTCAGGTACTGATAGCGCTTCATCACGTTCAGGTGCAGCGGGTCCCGGGGCGCCCGCGTCCGGTACCACGCGTCCGCCGCGGTCAGGTCCCCGGCGTACAGGGCGATGCGGCACAGCAGCGCGTCCATGTTGGGCAGGAAGCGGGTCTGGCCTGTCTCCTCCATCCGGGCGCGCAGCGGCTCCACGGTGCGGCGGGCGTCATCCGCCCGGCCGGAGGCGATCTGGCTCCGGGCCAGCAGGCCCGCGGCGGCGAACTCCAGATCCGGCGTGCCGCCGCGCTGGATCTCGCCCATGCGGGACACCAGCGTCAGCATCCGGGCGGACACATCCTCCCCCTTCTCAAACTTGCTCTCCGCGATGGCGCAGTCCGCAAGGCCCACGCCGTCCCGCCCGAGGACGGACTCCACCGGCACCCGGAGGGTCCTGTAGAGCAGGTCGTCCTTCCTGCTCCAGTCGGAAAAGTCCTTTCCGCCGTTCATCACGCTGGGCAGCGTGCTGGTGACGGAGAAGGGCGGCAGCGCGATCTCCCGGGCCGTTATCAGGCGGAACAGGGCCGGGATCGTCTCCGTCAGCTGCTCCACGCTGCGCTGGGGCAGCGAGATATCCAGCCACGCAAGACGGCTGCGGGCCTGACGGAGGGCGGCGTCTCCCCGGCCGCAGCGGGCGGCGAAGCGCTCCAGCTCCTGATACCAGCGCTCCGATCCCTCATAGTCCATCTCCAGCGCGCAGAGCATGCTCATCCCCTGCATCAGCGCCGGAGACGCCAGCAGCTCGCTCTCCGGCAGGGCGCGGTAATATTTCCCCATCTCGCCGTAATGGCCCATCCCCGGGTGCAGCTCGGCGTTGCGGATCAGGACCTCGGACACCTTGGCGTGGTCGCCGCCCTTGGTGTAGCACTCCAGTGCGTGGGGGTAGTCCTCGTGCAGCTCGTAGTATAGTCCGCCCCGGTTGAACAGCGCGCGGCACTTCTCCTCGCCGTACTCTCGGGCCATCTCCCAGAGGAGGAACGAGCGGAACTGGGGCCAGAAGCAGAAGCGCTGGCCGCCGGCCGTACAGGGCGCGCCGTCAAAGCGGAGCATGGTGGTATTGCGCTGGAGCCAGTCCAGCAGCGATCCCGCCCGCGGGTCGCCGCTGACCATGCGGGCCAGCTCCAGATCAAAGCTCTCAAAGGGTGCCAGCTCCAGAAGGAACCGCCGGATGGGCAGGTCGAAGCGCAGGTACACCGCCGCCTCAAAGTACAAAAACACCTCGTGGAACGCCTGCGCCAGCACCTCCGGCCCGAAGGGCCGTCCCCCGGCCATGCACCGCGCCGTGACCGCCACGCCCAGCGGATACCCGGCGGACTCCTTCAGAATGCCGCTCAGCTCACTCTCCGCCGGCTCCACCCCGCAGCCGTGCAGCAGACGCAGCACGTCCTCCCGGTCAAAGGTCAGCGCGTCCGCGTCCAGCACGGTCATCAGGCCCGTGTACTGAAACGCCCGCAGGCACGCCGGCGGTGCGCCCCGGGAGAGCAGGAGGAACCGCCGGTCCGCCCCGTCCCGGATCAGGGCGCACAGGGCCTGCCACTGGGCGTCCTCCTGCAAAAGCTGGAGATCGTCCAGCAGCAGGAGCTTCCAGTCCCCCTCCGCGGACGGGAGGGCAAAATCCGGCTCCCCCGCCGAGAGCCGCAGAGCGGACCGCCCCGCCAGCAGCGCGTCCGCCAGAACGGTCTTTCCAAACCCGCTGGGCGCACTGAAAAACAGCACGCGGCCCCGCTCCATCACCTTTTCAAACTGCTCGGCCGCGGACGGCCGGACAACGATCTGCTCCGCCATGGCTCCCCCTTTGTGTCCCCGCTCATTTTTCAGACGCGCCCGCACGCTGGGAGGTGAAATGCTCCCCCCCCGCCGCGGCCGGTCCGTTTTTCATCATCTTACCACAAGCGCAAAGCGCTGTAAATCCTGCCGAAGCGCCATCGACCGATCAAGGCCGCGCCGGACGGTTCGCCGCCGGTCAGCGGCGGCGCCGTCAACCGCAAAAAACAGTCCGCAGGCAGAGCCTGCGGACTGTTTCGTACAAAGATCGAACCCAGTGCTTCCGAAGATCAGCGCTTGGAGAACTGAGGCGCGCGGCGGGCGGCTTTGAGACCGTACTAGTTTTTCCAAATGGGAGGAATCCCTTGTGTACCAACAGGTTGCTGATTTCTCAAAAAAAATTAACTCAGTGATTAACTCATTCATTTTCAATCCCGAGTACCCTCAAAGGCACCGTTGATTTGAGGAGCAATATCCTCGGGACGGTTATATTTAATCTTTGCGTAGATATCCATAGTAATTTTAGAATTCTCGTGTCCAGCGAGAAATTGTACAGTCTTGGGGTCGAGCCCGGCATAAATTAGATTGGAAATGTAAGTACGGCGAAGCTGATGGGGAGTCACCTTGAAATCCATAGCATACACCACATCAGGATTATGTAGGGCATGTTCCCCCAACTTAGGGGATACAACATGGGTAATCTTTTTACCATCGATATATCGGGAATATGTGCGCTCGGCTGTACAGCGTGTCGAAACCTGCTTCCACAAATTTCGCCACTGTGAGCCCGAAAGAGGAGCTCCCTCGCGGTTTGCGATGACATAATCACTAGTTGTAGTGACTTTTTTAGCACGCAGATGGTCTGCTAGTATCGGCGGAATTGGAATGTCGCGCCTAGCAGCGGGAGTTTTGAGTTCCTCGGACACAATCGGACGATTATTCGCAATCCGCCACGCCCGCCGGATTTGAATATATGGATGCTCACCATCTAAAAACACACAGTCCCACTGCAGCCCAAGGATTTCTTCTCTCCTCAGTCCCGCATAGAGGCCGAGCAGGATAAATGTCTCAACTCGAAGGCCTTTTACGGAATCAAGGAGTATACCGACCTCCTCGTTGGTTAGAGCCGTTTTTTCGGTTGCCGGCCTACCGCCTTTACTGGAGATGCCATCGGTAGGGTCGTCGCTGATTAAGTGATTACGCCTGGCCGTACCAAAAATGCGGCGAAGAAGCATAACAACTCCGCGGTAAGTGGATTCAGATAACGGAGCAACTCTCGCCAAAGCCCTGCTAATATCGTCCGGCACAACGGCATCGATTGGTTTTTCCCCTAAAGGCGGTGCGGCGATGTACAAACGGATTTTTTCCTCATATCCAATATATGTACCTCGTTGGATGTGGGGCTGAAATAGCTCCAATTGCAGCGCTGCGTACTGTGCAACAGTGTATGTGCTTTTTCCAGGCAGTTTCTTCATTTCTTCCCGGAATGCTGCCTCTTTTTCGCGCAGCTCGGCTATAGTTTTTCCATATAAAGTTTTTCTTTTGCCATTAGGCATAGAAATCTGTACTTTATAGTAATTGTATCCGTCGATGGTGCATTTACTATACATTTATCTCCGTCCCCTGTGCGTATTCTCTTTAATATACCGCTCCAAATCTGAATCTCGATAGTGGATTCTCCCGCCCTTACAGGATGAAATATATCGAATTTTTCCTTCTGATGCCCGTCGATCAAGTGTGCGTGTTGATACGCCCAGAAATTTTGCGGCCTCAATACGGCTCATAAGCATAGTATCATCTCCCACTGTGCAAAAGCTTGATTTATTTCCCAAAACACTGTAAAATAGCTATGATATTATTTACTTTTTATGTATATCTAGAATGTCCATTAACTATATCTTCTATATCTGATAGTATAGCCATGGCTGGACATTTTGTCAAGTTTTTTTCGTTTTTATTTTTATATGGGGAGGAAATCAATATGCCAAAAGTCGAAGCTACAGTAGGAAGCCGCGTCCGTCTTGCGCGCGTAGGGCTTACATTGACACAAAAACAGCTTGCACAGGCGGTTGGCGTGAGTGCAAACCATTTGGCTATGGTAGAACGAGGAAGCAAACATGCTTCTGAGGACTTGCTGCAGCGTATAGCAACCGCTACGCACACGACCTACGAATGGCTTATGGGAACCAGTGAGCATCAGACCGCATACCCGGAGCCGGACGGCAGTCTTGAGCAGATAAATGACAACACCGCCAGCTTGGGATATCTGGTCGAACTTATTAGAGAAGGCTGTGCGGAAAAGGATTGGGTTATTGAAGAACCTGTGAACTTTGCGAATTTTCAAAAAACAAACTGGCTGCCTGACTATTGGTTTGAGGTCAAAGACGCCCCAATCGAATATTGGGCGTTTGATTTTAATCTCTGCATCTATAAGCGGCCTGTGTTAGGGAAAGATGGAACAGTAGCACCTGCCTACGCATACGCAAATTTTCTAAAAAATATGGTGCTTAGCAATCCTCTTATTCGGAATGAAACAAAGTATACGCTTGTGGTCCCAAACCGCGAAATCTTTGAGAGTATGATTGACAAGCTCCCTTTGGACATCGGCAATCTCTCGGTTATGCAGATTGATATCCCCAACAAGAAAATCGTGCGGGAAAAGTATATTGCAGCACAGAGTGACAAGAAAACTTATTTGACAAAAACCTTGCAATTTTAGTTGTACCTGTGGAATAAAATTATTGTGCGTTTTTACTGCAAATGAAGAGAGGCTGCTTATGGATGCATTTGAATACAGCGAATCCGATGTGCTTTATACGCAGCTCAGCCTCTTTCAAAAATTTATGAAGCGTCATTCTTTGGACAAAATGACTACGCTCCACCTTTTTAAAGAAAATGAGGTTTTCGAAATTCTTTCAGATTGCTACGAGTCGGTACAGCTTGACGGCGATGGTGAAATTTTGAATGACATCGATACCTTACTTAAAAATAATGGGGTGACCATAGAATGATTCTCTATCATGGAAGCGACCGCATGGTCACTGAGCCGAAACTGCAAACGGACGCCGCGAAGAAAGAACTCGGCCCGGGCTTCTATCTGACCCCTGATTCTGCACAGGCAGCAATTGCCGCCCGTACCCGCGTGCGGCGGGAACAGAAACTTTTGGAAGATAAGTCAGCCGATGAAGGGGGCATCGTTTCAATATTCGAATTGGATGAGACCGTTCCCCTGAAGGTATTCCGGTTCGAGTCTATAACGGCAGAGTGGCTTCAATTTGCCGCGGTAAATTTCAAAAACGATGTCTATAGGGAGCAACTGACACAGGATATTCTCAGCAAATATTCTGGTTATGATGTGATAATCGGAAAGCGTCCTGATGACCATACAAGCATGATTCTGACAGCCTATCTGGCAGAATCCTATGGGCTGCCAGAAAGTGAAGATGCCATAAATTCCGCCCTTTCTCATATTTTCCCGGAACAGCTGTCAGAACAATATTGCTTCAGGACAGAGCATGCCGTCCGTGCCCTAAAATTTCAAAAAAAGGATGCTCCTATGGGAGCATCCTCAAAAAATTCATTGCTGACAGAGTCCTTACCATGGCGGCACAAATGCTTGCCGCAGAGCAGGGAATTTCAGGAATCAATGCATTAGTAAAGCTGATAAAATCACCAGTCTACGATGCCATCTATGACTTGGAGACAGGAATGTGGTGGGAAGGCCCATCCAATATTCTGGAAGCCTATAAAGTATAAAGCACATCCGAAAGAGGAACATTGATATGCCTTATCTGGTTGCGAAAAATTTTTATCAACACGGATGCTATGCCATGCCCGTAGAGCATGGCCCCGAGCTCGTCGAGCTGAAGCACGATTTGCAGGCGGCAACTTCCTTAGAGCACTTACAGCTCGTTACCATCAGCCGCCCTGCCGCATACGGCGAATATGCGCCCTATACCATTATCAAAGACCGGGAAGAATTTATTCGCTTGGTTCTCCAAATGAAGCCCTGTCAGGCAGACGACGATGATGTGAGGAAGATTTCCGAGTAGCTCATGGAGAAAAACCGTACCGCGTATGAGTCGCTGGCAAAGTGAAGCCCTGACTCGAATGCGTTACCAAATCTCATTTCCCTGCGGTTTGCCCCAGTCGATCCCATCTTCTTTTGTGGGGGTTATTTGATTTACGGGCGTATGGTAGTATTCCTCCAAACGCTCCGTAACGGTCTTGTGCGGATGTTTTGGACGCATCTGCTCTGAGTGAAACACGAGGGCATCGCGCAGTTCCCGCGGCGTCACAGACAGTATTTCTTTCACAAGAGGGGCGTGTGCGGCTCTGTTAGGTGCTGCGGAATACATGGCAAACGCTTTGCGGTATTCCTCCGCATACTCCACTATATCCCGGCACAGCGCTTTGATGGCCGCTTCTTTCGAGGGGGCATTGACGGCAAGGTCCATATCATCCATGGAGAGTGTGATGCTGCCATCGCCCTCCGTATATACGGTAACTCGGAATACCATATTGCTCTTACCTCCACTATATTTTCGCTTCCAAAAAGCGACACAGGATGATTCAACGAGAGAGGCCGGTTCAATGCCGGCGCAGTCAATGTGCCACCCGTATATGCTCGCCATATAAGTCCAGATGAAATTCGTTACCGACATTATAATAACCGGGGCATGTTTTATCAAGAGACGGCTTTTGTCACCCCTCTCACTGCATATAGTTTTTGACCGTCACATCCGCCCTCCAGTGTGCGAGGTGGAACACGCTCACAGCCATCAGTGCCAAGCGGTCATACCGTATTGCACGCCCGTTCGCTTCCATGCTGCTTCGCACCCCGGAGCGGCAGAAATACGGAGTATGGATTCTCCGCATATCCCGATTGGTACGCCAGTCCTCTCCCGCCCGCAGGAAGGCTTCGCGGACTTCATGCAGAAGCTGCGCCCGATAATTCGGGTCAGCTTCCATCCGCTGGACATAGCTCCGGTACATAGCTTGAGCGTGCTCCCGGCGCAGTGCATGCAGATTGATTTTGTTGTTCAGCTCGCTTCTTGAAAAAATAAATGCGGATGGGTCGGCGCCCCGGAAAAACTCTGAAACAAATTCCGCATCTGCCGGGTCGATTCGCTGGAGCTGACGCTTGCCGCCTTTTCCGCGCTCGACCTCGACATAGGTATATCCGTCCAACACGCAAAGATTTCTTCCCCGCAGGCTTCGGTACTCACTGCGGCGGATACCTACCGCCAAGGCAAAGCGGACCAAGCGTTCATGCTCCTCAATGTCCATCTGAGCATCTCTGCGTCCAGCCAAGGACGGGGCTTCTTGTCGCCCCTTGTAAGGTGCCGCAGTGCGGCGCGGCTTCTCCAAACTGCTCATTCGGATACCGACATGGTGAAGTACTTTAGCGAGCGCCGCTGCCGCGACATGGACGCTGTTTTCGCTCTTGCCATCCTCAACGAGCGTATTTAAATATTCTTGTACATGAGCCGCTGCTTCCTGATCGGAGCAGCGGCTTTTCACACCCTGTGTCCGCAGCCAGCGGGTAAACCGCTCGACCTCCCGGCAATACACCTGCATGGTGCTGTGACTATGGATATATCGATTTTCCGGGTCATCCTTGCGTTTCATGCCTTTCCCTTGGCGATACATCTCGTATAAATGCCCCATCAGACGATTCTTCAGATTTGCCATAAGTGAATCACCCCGCTTTTTTGAAAGTAGTATCCCAGTCAAAATGTGACTTGTTCAGTATGATTAACAATTTCAGCGTCTACGCTGCCGTTGTCATCCGGCGGAATAAGGGAATAGGTGTCAGCATGTGCTCGTCTCAGTTGTTGTCGTTAAACTCCTCCGTGTAATGATGATTGTCGTACCTTCTTTGTAGTTGCCGGGTTATTTTCCAAGCCTTGCTTGAAAAATAACCCGCAACGGGGTCCTCGAACCACGGCTTTGTCGTAGTTCGACGTGCAAAAAGGCCATTGGCACAGTGAGAACTGCGTCAATGGCCTTTGTCGGTTCGGCAGGGGACTTCGTCAAAGTACTCTGCCTATCATAGAATGTGAGATATAACTTCGTCTTACAAAGACATTATACCCCAAATCAAAATTGCCGTCAAATTTTGTGTTTTGCATTCGCGTTTTGACACGGATGCGGTATTGTGGTATAAAGCAAAAGAAGAAGCAAAAGGGAAAAGAAAGGATACCGCATGACAGCACCCGCAAAGTCGGCAGACAATTTGGCAGAACAAGAGCACCAGAAGACGGTATTTGATATGACCACTTCCGAATTTGAGACGGCCTGTCAAAAGGCGGTCGCCAACCGGAGCCCAGGACCAGTCAAGGACTAAGCTGCACTTTGGTGACTCTAATCCCTATGAGGAACTCCCGGAATTGCGTATCTATACATATTCCCTTGGAGATATTCTGCACAACAGCAACTATATTACTTTTGAAGATAAAGCGTTCAACTTCCACGAGTTTTTCCGCACATGGACAGGTGACTTCAAGGTGGACTACGCTGATATGCCTGTGGGTGCAGAAACTGGCGATTTTGTCCACGAGGCGGATGTCTGGTCTTTCCTGAACCTGATGGTAACCAAATCCGATGATAGTTGCTATCCCTATTCGACCGAAGAATATCGAGCTCTGTTCAAGCACTCGCTGTGGATGGTTCCCGGCGTCAAAGAAGCTCGTGCGCTAAAAAAAACTGATGCTGAAGCACCCTGTCTTTGGTAACGGGATGTTTGATATCGTAAATGTGGCGGGGTCTGGCGATGAAGAGGAGAAGGCCGAAGAAGCCCTCTCTAAGGTTCGCAAAGCAATTAAAAGTGCAGGAGATAACTACACCATCACTCTGTCCTGCGGCAAGCTCACAACGGGTGTAACGGTCAAGGAATGGACTGCTGTGTTCATGCTGGCTGGTTCATTCTCCACCTCTGCGGCCAACTATCTTCAGACAATTTTCCGTGTGCAGTCTCCCTGCAATGAGAACGGCAAAATCAAAAACACTGCTTATTACTGGCACTTTCTTCAATTCATATTTCAAGAAATACATTTGTATTTGTTCCTATGCAGAATTTTACAGAATCATGGGACGATAAGAAATTGTACAAGAAATACGGATTGTCAGAAGACGAAATTGCCTTTATAGAAAGCACAATCAAGCCAATGGAACCGGAAAGCGAACATACCCTGCCTGTATCGGAAGTTTCTGCTGGTGGCTGGGTATTCTACATTGGCGAAGACGCAGAATCTCTTGGGGATAAATGCGGCAAGTGGATGTACTTCTTCAATGACCGGTCTTTTGCGGAGAAAATCTGCCGACAGGCCGTGGAGCAAGGTGTAGTAGCTGAGTCGAAGCATTCCGACGCAGACGATGGGGTGTGCTGCTTCTATATCAACGGTGATGATGCAGCGGCGCATCAGCGGCTTATCCAATTCTTCTTGGATAATGACCTTATTCGCAAGAAGAAAGACGGCGGTCTTTACAACATTTCGTTCAAGTTCGACACACAGACCAGAGCCGGAGAATACGGCGAAGAGTTCGATTCTCACATTAAGCTCGAACAGTTCGTTGACTTGAATACGGGCAAGATGCTGGAACATCCCACTTTCCAGCCGGAGGACTTGTGATGCCAAGGCCGAAGAAAGATGGCGAGAAAGTCAGCCTGTATCTCGACAAAAAGACGATGGAACGCATTCGTGCCTACGCAGGCGAAAAGGGGCAGACCCTTACAGTTGCCATAGAACGAGCGCTGAGTGCTTTCTTGGACGAATCTGATAAGAAGACGCACTAACAAACAACACCCCGCAGAGAGGCTTATACAGCCTTCTGCGGGGTGTTTCTACTTGGACAGGCGTGAGAATGTCTTCACCGAATAATGTTTTTATCACTTTATCCACGCCGCAGCCTCCTTTTCAATATCTTCGAAATGCTCAATAATGTCAGATAAATCAGGGTATTCCATAATAACCGCTTCTGCGGACTTCTTGTTCACAGTGTTTCTGAGTTCGGAAAGCTCTGGAAGCAGTTTGTTTTTAGCTATACTTCGGAGCATATTCGATTCCTTTTGAACCTGACGCATAAAACCGTTTCCTTTATTGATGCGTATGGTTTCTTCAAGTTCTTTGAAAAAGGCCACACAGCTGACTACAATGTCGGCTGTGTGGCCTTTCTGTTAGTACCGCTTGAAGATGTCACTCAAAAATAATCGTTGCTTTCGATAATCCCTAACCGCAGCTGCTGATATTTGCCAGCAGCTGCGGTTTGAATTTTCCAATGATTAGATTTCAGGCAGGTACACACTGCGTAACACCTGAAGGATGTCTTCATTATGTACGCCCCGCAAATGCAGGTTCTTGACATCAACGGG
>CAKTMK010000024.1 GCA_934574045.1 uncultured Oscillibacter sp.
GAAGAGCTCAAGATCGTTACCTGCCATATGGGCAACGGCTCCTCCATCGCTGCGGTGGACGGCGGCAAGGTGCTGGCCATCGTGGTGGACGGCGAGCTGCGGGACGCCGCAGTGAAGGGCGCCGAGGGCATGATCGTGCTGGACAAGACGCCGTTTTACGCGGAGATGGGCGGTCAGGCGGCCGACCACGGCACGGTGACGGCGGGCGAGAGCGTGTTCCGCGTGACCAACGTTCAGAAGGACAAGGCCGGGAAGTTCCTGCATTACGGCGTGATGGAGTCCGGCGAGCTGAAGGTGGGCGACGAGGTGACCTCCGCCATCGACGCGGAGCGCCGTCAGGCCATCCGCCGCGCCCACAGCGCCACCCATCTGCTGGACGCCGCGCTGCGGCAGGTGCTGGGCGATCATGTGCATCAGGCCGGTTCTCTGGTGGAGCCGGACCGCCTGCGCTTCGACTTCACCCATTTCTCCGCCATCACGGCAGAGGAGCTGGCTCAGATCGACCGGCTGGTGAACGACCAGATCCTTGCGGGCCTGCCGGTCGTGACGCAGGAGCTTCCTATCGAGGAGGCGAAGAAGCTGGGCGCCACCGCGCTTTTCGGTGAAAAGTACGGCAAGACCGTCCGCGTGGTGTTCATGGGCGAGGGTGAAAAGCCGTTCTCCATGGAGTTCTGCGGCGGCACCCATCTGGACAACACCGCCAAGGCCGGCCCGTTCCGCATCAAGTCCGAAGCGTCGGTGGCCTCCGGCGTGCGCCGGATCGAGGCCACGGTGGGCAAGGCGTCTCTGGAGACCATGAACCGGATGCAGGAGGTGCTGTTCCACGCGGCGGAGGTCATGAAGACCAATCCCGGCGAGCTGGTGAACCGCGCGGAGCAGATGGTGGGCGAGGCCCGGGAGCTGCGCCGCACGCTGGAGAAGTTCCAGGCCAAGGCGTCGCTGGGCGAGGCCCAGCAGTTCCTGATGTCCGCCAAGACCGTGGGCGGGTTGAAGGTACTGACCAACATCCGGCCCGACGCGGACGCCAACGCGCTGCGCCAGATGGGCGACTTCCTGCGGGATAAGGAGCCGGGCGTGGTGGCGGTCCTCGCCAGCACTGCGGGCGAGAAGATCACGTTTCTCGCCGTGTGCGGCAAGGAGGCCGTGGCCAAGGGCGTCAAGGCCGGCGAGCTGGTGAAGCTGGTGTCCGGCATTGCCGGAGGCTCCGGCGGCGGCAAGCCAGACTCCGCCATGGGCGGCGGAAAAGATGTCCTGAAGCTGGACGACGCGCTGGCCGCGGTGGACGACTTCGTTGCCGGGAAGCTGGGCTGATGCCGCCGATTATCCCTCACTTTACCGCAGAAAAGAGGAACGATATGCTGCCAAAGGACCCGGCGATTCTGCTGAGCGTGGTGAACACGAAGCTGCGGGACGATTACGCCGATCTGGAGGATCTGTGCGCCGCGGAGGACGCGGACCGGGCAGCGCTGGAACAGGCGCTGGCCGCGATGGGCTGTCATTACGACACGGCGCACCGCCAATTTGTCTGAGAAGCCCCAAGATCAAATGAAAGGAGGAAAACACAATGTCTGATTGCTTATTCTGCAAGATCGCCGCGGGAGAGATCCCCAGCGGCAAGGTGTACGAGGACGAGCTGTGCTATGCGTTCAACGACATCGCGCCGCAGGCGCCGACTCACTTCCTCGTCATTCCCAAGGCTCACATCGGCTCCGTGTCGGAGATCAATGGGAGCAACAGCGCGGTGGTGGCCCACATCTTTGAGGTGATCGCCAAGATCACCGCGGAGAAGGGCATCGAGAGCTACCGTGTGGTGTCCAACATCGGCGAGCAGGCGGGCCAGAGCGTGCATCACCTGCATTTCCACGTTCTCAGCGGCCGGGATATGACGTGGCCTCCGGGCTGACGAGCGAGCAAAGTCCATTTCGCTCCGCTTCCGCCGGTGGCGAAAGCTGCGCTGCGATTCCGGCGAAAATGTAAATGACAGCGTTCTATTTACGCGCCCCTGCGGGTCTCCCGCGGGGGCGCGTTTCTGCGTTAAGCTCCACATGGTGCACATACGGGCCGACCATTTTACCGTCTGCCCAGCTTTAGGCCAGTGGGAGAGAAAGCCGAAAATACAAAATCTGCGATGGACTGCTTGACAAATAAAAAAACAACGCTATAATTAAACTGCAAGTTTAATTATAGCGAGGTGGAGTATGGGACGCAGGATCAAACAGCCCCGGAGCGCACACCGGGAGGCCATCGCCGCCGCGGCCTCCGCGCTGTTCATGAAAGCTGGGATCGCGGCGGTGTCCATGGACGAGATCGCCGCGGCAGCGGGGTACAGCAAGGCGACGCTGTACGTTTACTTCCAGAATAAGGAGGAGATCGTCGGGCTGCTGGTGCTGGAGAGCATGAAAAAGCTCTACGCCTGCATCTGCGCGGCGCTGGAGGAGGAGCGCGGCGCGTGGGAGCAGTATCTGCGGATCTGCCGCGCGCTGGCCCAGTATCAGACGGACTTCCCGTTCTACTTTCAGATGGCGCTGGAGCGCATCAACATCGACTTTACCGGTGAGCATCTGCCGGAGGACGAGGAGACGTACCGGATCGGGGAGCGGATCAACGAAAAGTTAAACGACTTTGTGCGCTCCGGCATGGAACGGGGGGAGCTGCGGCGGGATCTGGAGCCGCGGGCCGCGGTGTTCCAGCTCTGGGGGATGCTGGCGGGGCTGATCCAGCTGGCCGCCAGCAAGGAGCCGTATATTCAGGCGGCCATGGGACTGACGCGGGAGCGGTTTCTGGAGAGCGGCTTCGCGCTGCTGGGCCGCGCGCTGAAGGGAGAGGACGCCTGATGGAAAATAAGAAGGTGCTTGCCATTCTGGGCGGGCCGCATCCTCACGGGCTGACGGCGGCGATGCTGGATCGGGCCGTTTGCGCCGCGGAGCGGGCGGGCTGCGAGGTGACGCGGATCAATCTGTACGAGAAAACGATCGGCTTCTGCATGGGCTGCGCGGCCTGCCAGCGGACGGGCGCGTGCGTCCGGCAGGACGACATTCAGGAGATCGCCGCGCGGCTCAAAGAGAGCGGCACGGTGATCCTGGCCGCGCCGGTATTCTGGGCCAACGTCCCCGCCGCGGTGAAGAATCTGTTCGACCGTCTGTGGGGGACGGCCATGGGCGAGACGGGAGCCTTCCCGGAGCCGCGCCTTGCCGGAAAGCGGTATCTGCTGCTGACCGCGTGCAATACGCCTGCGCCGTTTTCGTGGTTGTTCAACCAGAGCCGGGGGGCTGTTTCGCGGATGGAGGAATTTTTCAGAACCGCCGGAATGAAGCCCATGGGGAAGTTCGTATGCGCGGGCGCGGCAGGCCGGAAAGAGCTGCCGGAGCGGCTGGCCCGCAGGATCGAGAGGTGCTGGAGATGAAAAGACGGACGGTGCAGACCGCGCTGCTGGGAGCGCTGGCGTGCTGCGCGGTCCTTGGGGCGGCGTATCTCTGGAGCGTACACGATTACCAGCGGACAGTGGCGGCGATGACGTTCCGGGAGCCGGAGCTTGCGGCCATCCCGGACGGGACCTATACCGGAACGTGTGATGTGCGGTTTATCCGCGCCGGCGTGGCGGTCACGGTGCGAAGCGGCCGGATCGAGCGCATCGACCTGCTGGAACACAAAAACGGCCGCGGCCAGCCGGCGGAGGCGGTGCTGGACGAGATCATCGCGGAGCAGCGGGTGGATGTGGACGCCGTGACCGGCGCGACCAACTCCAGCTCCGTGCTGAAAAAGTCGGTGGAAAACGCGCTGGAGAGCGCCGTGCCCCAATGACCGGCGCGCGCGGGGAGCTTTGGCCGCGCCGGGGGCACGGCTTGCGGTTTTTTGACCGTTTGCGTGGAAAGTTCTGCTTGAAATCCTGCACATAATATGGCAGAATAGAGACGGAAACGGGGGATTCGCATGAAAATATCCACAAAGGGACGCTATGCGCTGCGGCTGATGATCGACTTGGCCTGCCGCAGCGGAGACACGCCAGTGTCGCTGAAGGATGCGGCAGACCGGCAGGGCATCTCTCCCAAATATCTTGAGCAGATCGCGGGGCTTCTCTGCAAGGCCGGACTGGTCCGCAGCGTCCGGGGCGCGCAGGGAGGCTATCTTCTTTCCAGGCAGCCGGAGGAATATACCGTGGGTGAGATCCTGCGGCTGACGGAGGGGAATCTGGCCCCGGTGGCCTGTCTGGAGGACCCGGAGAACCGGTGCAGCCGGAGAGAGCAGTGCGCCACGGTAGACTTCTGGACGGGACTGTACGCGGTCATCAATCAGTATATCGACCGATACACGCTGGCCGATCTGGTGCGGGCGGAGCGGAGCCGATCCCGGAGGGGCGCGGCGGATGGACAAAACGAAAAAGACGGATGAAAAGCAGGCGCTTTTCATCCGTCTTTTTGTCGGTTTTCAGCCGGATCACATGAACTTGATGTCGCGGGTCTCCGGGTCAAACACAGCGACGCAGCCGCCGATCATCGACTCGATCACACGGCCTGCGCTGCCGATGGTCAGCCGCACGCCGGGATACAGCTCATTGCACTCCAGACGGCTGGTGGGCAGACTGGTCAACTGACGGGAAAGCTCCGCCTGCTGGGCGGTCAGGGCCTTTTCCCGCTCCGCCAGCTCCGTGATCCGGGCCACCGCGTTTTCGATCTCCCGGCTGGAGCGGGCGTCAGGACGGCCGCCCTGATCCTCCATCCGCTTTTTCAGATAGGTGGCCCGCTTGGCAAGCTCACTGGCCTCCTTGCGGATGGCAGTCAGCTCGGTCTTGTTGGCGGCGAACTCTTCCCGCACGTCCGGCTTCACGCCCATGCAGATCTTGGTGGTGCGGCCCGTCTGAGAGCCGATGCAGGATGCCTTGACGTTCTGCGCGGCCACGATCTGGCCGCCGATGATCGCGCCCCGTCCGCCGGTGACGGTGACGGAGCCGCTGCAATAGACGCAGGAGGTGAGGATGTATTCCGATTCCAGATTTTCGGCGTAGACCGTGCAGTTTTCCAGATACTTGACCCGCACGTTTTTACCCCGGATCACGGCCTGTCCATTGCCGGAGACGCCGTTGGAGATCACGAGGTCGCCGCCGGCCTCCACGCAGGCGGCCTCCACCAAACCGCTGATGACGATGTCGCCGGTGGCCTTGACGGAGAACTGCTCCCGCACGTCGCCCCGGATGTTCACGTCGCCGCGGAAGTCGATGTTGCCCGTGGAGTAATCCACATCGTTGGGGATGTTCAGCAGGTCCTTCACGTTGAACGTGCCGCCGCGGAACTCCAGGAATCCGTCCAGCAGGGAGAGGAGCTTGGTTCCGTCCGGACTGACGGCAGTGCCGCTTCCGGCAGGGACAGACGCCGCCTTCACCGGCGGCGCGGCGATGGGAAGGCCGTCCACCCGCTTCCCGGGCGTGCCGGGGACGGGGAGATGGATGTCGCAGATGACCGCGTCCTTGGCGATGGCCTGCACATTGCTCTGCGCCCGGTAGTCCACCACCTTGGACTCTGTGTCGGCGGTGCGGGTGTAGCTGCGGGAGAAGTGCTCGTCGATCCAGCCGTCCGTTCCGGGGACGGGGTCCGTGCCGCGGGCGATGGGAAGGAGCTGGAAGTATACCTTGTCGGAAAGCGCGGCCTCTACCGCCGGCTGGCTGACGCCGTGGACGACCTTGGCCGCGGAGAGCATCGTCTCCACGTCCTTGACGGTGAGGGTTTTTCCGTTCCCGCTGGGCGGCAGCAGCAGCAGCCACGCGGCCATGCCGTCTCCGGCGACCAGCACCTCGCCCATCTCGTCGATATCCAGCGGCGGCTCCGGCCCGGCGGGAGCCGCCGGTTCCGCCGGCTGCTCGCCGTCCGCCTGCTGCGCGGCCTTTTTTTCCGCCTCCGCCTGCGCGGCGGCGCGGGCCTGAAGACCGGCGTTCTCCATGTCCAGCCAGCGCTGGGAAAGAACGGCGGCCTGACGCAGGACCTTGTAAAAGCTCTTTTTCAGCGTGTCCGTCGGGATCTCCGGCCCGGCAGACCAGCTCTGAAATCTGGGGTTCAGACTGGGCAGGCCCGGATGGCCGCACCGGCTCCAGACCTTTGCCAGCGCGTTCCCCGCCGGAACGGCGAAGGCGTCCGGCTCCTCTTTGGGCGGAGCGGGCGGGGCCGCGTCCGGCTGAGGGACGGTCTCCTCGGGCGGAAGCGTGCTTTCCGCCTCCTTCTTCCGCGAACCAAGGCCGCCAAACAGTTTTTTGAATGCGCTCATATTCTGCTCCGGCATATCCTCACTCCCCCGATCTGTGTGCAGGTCTGCTCCCGGCGTTTTCCGCCAAAAAAGTATGTGATATTTATATAAAGTATACCACGTATTGGCAGAAAGTCAAATGACGTATCGTGCAGAACTGCAAGATTTCCGGTCAGTCTCCGTTGGAGAGCAGGGGGAAGCGGAAAACGTCCTTGCCGCTGTGCAGATCGACGTAGCAGAACGCCCCGTCCCGCACGATGCCGCAGCAGTCATTATAGATCAGCGGCACGTAGAGTGTGGAGGAGCTGCACTCCAGCGTCTGCAGGCGGCGCTTGTCCGCATCCAGGACCTCGATGGTCTTGCCGTACTCCAGATACCGGAAGAAGTACAGCGTATCGGACACGGGGTCCCGCGTGGGCGTGAGGTTTCCGTTGTTCGGCCAGTTGTCCGGCCACTCGCTGGAAAAGCCCGCCGGGGGGTTCGTCTGGACCGTCCCATGCTCCAGATCCAGATAGCAGAAGATGCGCCAGTCCTCAATCTCCTCGTCGTATCCGTCCACATACAGCACGCCGTCCTTCGAGCTGAGCTGCGGCCCGCCCTCATAGGAGAAGTGGCCGGGGCCATTTTCCGGAAAGAACGGGGTGAAGGCGGAGCCGGGGAAGTAGGCGGCGGTCTCGCCGGAGACGGTCAGCACCGTCACGGAGTCGTCAGAGTCAATGACCGCCAGACGGTCCTCGTCCAGATAGAGCGTTCCCGCCGAGCCGAACTCCCGCAGCCAGCTCCCGTCCCGGGCCGCGATGGTGCATTGGAAGTCTCCGGACTGGGAGAACATGCCGTTCCCGGTGTCGTCGGGGTCCCCACTCCTGAGGATCAGGAAAGGGGCGGCCAGCTCCTGCTGGACGGGGTCGGGGCAGGTGGGGACGGAGATGGACGCGTAAATCGGGTCCGTCACCATCCGCCCGTCGGCGGTGGCCAGCCCGAACAGGGACAGGCGGTCGCTGATGTAGTTTTGGATCTCCGGCTCCGCGCCCAGATAGGGGACGAGGGGGCCGTAATCATTCCGGGCGGTGAGCGCGCCGCCCTGATAGGGCTGGAACCGGCTGTACAGCGGGGCGGTGGGCTGATAGGGCGTGAGCTTGGACCAGTCGGTGTAAACCGGGGATACCGGCGCCGGATCGTCCGGCTCCGCGCTGCTCTCAGCGGAACTGCTGCCTGCGCTGCTCTGAGCGGGAGCGCCGCTCTCCGCCGCGCTGCTGCCCGCGCCGCTCTGGGCGGGCTGGGTCGGGGCGGCGCAGCCGGTCAAAAGCAGGATCGCCGCCAGCACGGCGGGCCACGCCCGGTTCATTTTCCACCCTCCGGCGCGGCGGGAACATAGCCCTCCTGCGCCACCAGTTTCTGCCCCTCATCGGATAGGATCCAGTCAAACAGGACCTGCGCCGCCTCGGTGGGCTGGGCGGCGGTGACAACGTAGTAATTGTTCAGGAAGGGGTAGCTGCCGCTGCCGATGGTGTCCACGGAGGGCTGCACGCCGTCCACCGCCAGGATCTTCAGCCCGTCGGCCATCTTCATGTCGTTGGCGTAGTAATACATGGTGTAGCCCAGCGCGTCGGCGGAGTCGTTATAGGACGCCACGGCCCGGACCAGATCGCCCATCTCACCCATGACGTAGTCCTCGGGGCTGTCCATCATCTGCAGGTCGCCCATCACCAGCTTCTGCATGGCGGTCTGGCTCCCGGCCTCCGGGTTGCGCTGGAACGCCACGATGGGCAGGTCCGCGCCGCCAATCTGCGACCAGTTGGTGATCTTTCCGGTGTAGATCTGGCGGATCTGCTCGG
This sequence comes from uncultured Oscillibacter sp., assembly GCA_934574045.1. Classification (GTDB taxonomy): domain Bacteria; phylum Bacillota; class Clostridia; order Oscillospirales; family Oscillospiraceae; genus Oscillibacter. The sequence goes on from CAKTMK010000024.1 coordinate 8,067, forward strand.
TGGTCAGGCTGTTGACCGGGTTGTCTTTGTTCACCACGAACACCAGCGCGTCCCGGGCAAACGGTTCCATCTGCCACTCGAAGTTCTCGGCCTTCTTCTCCTCCCAGATGGAGGGGGCCGGCTCGGCGGAAATCAGAAGATCCGCACCGCCCATCATGAGCTGACGGTAGGAGCGGGTGGTCTTGGAAAACTGGATCAGGTCGCTGACCTCATCCCGGCTCTCGCCCAGCAGCACGCTGGCGATGGCCTGTCCCAGCGGGACCGTGGAGGTGGAGCCGTCCAGATGGGGGAAGTTTTCGCGGGTAAAGACGAACTGCCCCTCCTGCGGTCCGGCGGGGGCGGAGGACACGGCGGAGGACGCCGCGGGGGCGGAGGAGGAAGCGGCCGCTCCGGACGAGGCGGCGGGGGACGCGGGCTGCTGCTGCGCGCCGCAGGCGCTGAGCGTCAGCGCGGCGGCAGCCAGCAGCGCAAGAGCGAAACGTGTTTTCATCACCAAAACTCCTTTCGGTCGGACGCGGCACGGTACGGCGCAAAGCGTCCATGCGCACCATTCTGACCTGATTTTAACAGGAGTTTCCGGAGAAAGCATGAACAAACGGAAACAAATTCCGTCATTCTGGTAACGGATCGTCCAGCAGATGCATGGTCGAGACCTCATAGGCCGTTTTCTGCTGGGCGGTGCCGTCGATCACCTTGGTATAGACCCGGCTCTGGAACCGGCCCTCCACGCCCAGCGTGTCGCCCACCGCCTTCAGACTGACCTCCTGCGCCAGCTGGCCCCAGACGATCAGGGGGAGGTAATCCGCCCGGCCGTACCGTCGGCCGACGGCCAGCATCACGTCGCAGATGCTGCGGCCCAGCGGTGTGCGGCGGAGAGTGGGGAGCTTGCACAGCGTGCCCCGCAGGAGGACGCGGTTGACGGCTTCGCCGTCCCACAGATCAAGCGACGAGACGTGGACGGTGAGGACCAGACGGCTCCCCGGTCCGGTCCGGTTGTTATAGGAGCGAAGCTGGCCAAGCGCGCGGACCCGCGCGCCCGGCTGGGCCTCCGGCGGGAGGGGGGCGCGCACCAGCAGGGGGAGCGTGTCCGTCTGGCCGGAGAGCCGCGCCACCGCCAGCGGAACGCGGTAAAAGCGGACACCGTGGTTTTCGTGGGAAAATACCGGCGGAGCGGCCACCGTGCCGCACAGCTCCACTTCGTTTCGGGTCAATTCCATACTGTACACCTCTGTCCGTAAAGAATGGTACAACCTATGCGCCGCTCCGGCGGAATAGACCGGGAGGTTTTGCTTTTCAAATTGGGAGATGTGTGTATAATAGGGGTAACAACGCGGAGCGGGAGGAGATGCGCGGTGGCGGACCTGATGGATTATCTGGACTGGCGGGGAGATCTGACGTTTTCCCAGTCGCCTTTCAACGAGGTGGACAACCTGATCCTGGCGGAGCTGTCCTTTGTGGACCTGAGAGGGATCGCGCCGGGAGTCGGCGGCGGCGCGGGCGTGCCCCTGCGGGCGGCGGCGGAGCGCTATTTTGCCGCCGGGCGGGACAAAACGCTGGAGTCCAGCGTTCTGGTGCCGGAGCAGATCCCGGCCATGCTGGAGAAAATGTGCTGCTCCGCCCGGTTCGGCGGGCTGCGGGTGAGCTGCTGTGAGGAGCGGCTGGATGAAGCGCGGGAGGAGCAGTTTGCCGCGCTGGCCGTGGAACTGCCGGACCGCACGGTCTACCTCTCCTTCCGGGGGACGGACGACACGCTGGTGGGCTGGAAGGAGGACTTCAACATGGCCCTGCGGGACGAGGTCCCGTCCCAACTCCGTGCGGTGGACTACGTGAAGCGGGCGGCGGCGCAGTATGAGGACTGGCATCTCTACCTCGGCGGGCATTCCAAGGGCGGGAATCTGGCGGTATACAGCGCGGTGAACTGCGGCGCGGCCATTCAGGACCGCATCCTCGCCGTCTACAACAACGACGGGCCGGGCTTCCGCAAAACGCTGCTGAGCCGGGAAGAGCACCGGCGCATCGCGGACCGGATCTTCACCATCCTGCCGAAGTCCTCGGTGGTGGGGCTGCTGATGGAGCACGAGGAGTCGTTCACGGTGGTGGACTCCACGCAGGTGGGCATTTTGCAGCACGACGGCTTTTCGTGGTGCGTGCTGGGGCCGCGGTTCGTGCGGATGGATGACCTTACCGGCATCGAGACGAATGACCGGTCCATCCGGGAATGGGTGGACAGTTTGGATCAGCCCCAGCGCCAGCAGTTCACGGACGCGCTGTTTGAGGTGCTCTCCGCCTCCGGCGCGACCACGCTGGCCGAGCTGCGGGAGCAGGGTGTGAAGTCCGCCGCCGCCATGCTCAAGGCCATGGCGGGATTGGACAAGGAGACCCGCAAGGCGCTGGACTGCGCCGTGGGCGTGCTGTTCATCAAGAGCGGGGCGCAGTCGCTGCTGGATGACTGGAAGCGGGAGTCGGCAAAGCGGCGGAGGAAGAAGGCCCAGCGGAAGGAAAAGGAGGAGCTGTGACCGGCGGCCTGGAGCAGAGGATGTGAAAAGACCCGGCGGAGCAGCGCTCCGCCGGGTTTCGTTTTTGATTCAGCGCTCCTCGCGGAAATAGGCGAGGCCCAGCGACGCGGGCGGCTGATTTTCCTTCTTGTTGCGCAGGGAAACGACCACCAGAACGACCAGCGTCACCACGTAGGGGAGCATCTTAAACAGCTCCTGAGAACTGCGGTTCAGGCCGGGGATGTAGAAGTACATCCAGAACAGCAGGCCGAACAGATAGGAGCCCCAGATGGCGTTGAGCGGCTTCCACGTGGCGAAGATGACCAGCGCCACGGCCAGCCAGCCCAGAGATTCGATGCCGCCGTCGTTGGCCCAGGTGCCCTTGGTGTAGTCCATCACGTAGTAAAGACCGCCCAGACCGGACAGGCCCGCGCCGATGCAGGTGGCGAGGTACTTGCTGCGGGTGACGTTGATGCCCGCGGCGTCCGCCGTACCGGGATTCTCGCCCACGGCCCGCAGGTTCAGGCCCGCGCGGGAGCGGCTGAGGAACACGTGCATCACGACGGCGATCACCAGCGCCGCGTAGGCGAGGAAGCCGTAAGAGAAGAAGAGCTTGCCCGCCGTTCCGGCGCCCGCCAGCGGCGTCGCCGCGCGGAAGGCGGAGGAGGTGGCGGCCACGGAGATCTGGCCCACGCCGCCGGCCAGCTTGTTCAGGCTGCCGCCGAAGAAGTTGGCCACGCCGCCGCCGAAGATGGTCAGCGTCAGGCCGGTGACGTTCTGATTGGCCCGCAGCGTGATGGTCAGGAAGCTGAAGATCAGCCCGCCCAGCGCCGCGGCGATAAACGCGCAGATCAGCGCGATCAGCAGACCCACCATCGGGACGGGGTCCGGCGTAGACGCCTCGTAGAAGAACGCGCCGGTCAGGCCGGCGATGCCGCCAAGATACATGATGCCGGGAACGCCCAGATTCAGGTTGCCGGAGCGCTCCGTCAGGATCTCGCCCAGCGCGCCGAACAGAATGACCGAGCCGAACATAATGGCGGCCTGAAACAGAGAAATGAATTGAGTCATGTGTTCCCCTCCTTAGCTGCGCTTGCGGCGGATGCTGACCTTGTAGTTGATGAAGAACTCGCTTCCCAGAATGCAGAACAGCAGGATGCCGGTGATGATGTTGGACACGAAGTTGTTCAGATTGTACCGCGAGGCGATCTCCACCGCGCCCTTGTCCAGGAATGCCAGCAGGAACGAGAAGAGGATCATCACGAAGGGGTTGAACTTGGCCAGCCACGCCACGATGATGGCGGTGAAGCCGCGCCCGCCGGCGGTGTCCACAGAGATGGTGTGGGAGGAGCCGGAGACGGCGAGGAAGCCCGCGATACCGCAGATGGCGCCGGAGAGGAACATGGTACGGATGTAGACCTTGCGGACGCTGATGCCGGCGTACCGCGCGGTGTTTTCGCTGTCGCCCACCACGGAGATCTCATAGCCCTGCTTGGAGTATTTCAGGTAGATGTACATGGCGGCGGCCAGCGCCAGAACGATGATGACGTTCAGGGTGTACGCCTGCCCGAAGATGCTGGGGAACCAGCCCGCGCGGGAGGTCTGGTTGATGACGCCCACGGAGTTGGAGCCGACGGGGTTTTCCCACTTGGACACGGCGTAGCTGGTGAACTGGATGGCGACGTAGTTCATCATCAGGGTGAACAGCGTCTCGTTGGTGCCCCAGCGGGCCTTGAAGATGCCGGGGATCAGGCCCCAGACGCCGCCGGCCACAATGGAGACGACCATCATGATGAGGAGCAGCAGCGGTGTGGGGACGGAGCCGCCCAGATAGATCATGCAGGCGGCGGTGGCGATGCCGCCGACGAGGATCTGGCCCTCCGCGCCGATGTTCCAGAACCGCATCTTGAACGCCGGGGCGAGGCCCACGGCGATGCAGAGCATCATCATCGCGTCTCGAATGGTGACCCAGGAGCGGCGGGCCGTGCCGAAAGCGCCCTCGAACATGGCGCCATAGACCTTCAGCGGGCTGAGGTGGACGATGGAGAAAATGACAAGGCCGGAGATCAGCAGCGCCAGCAGCAGCGCCGCGCCGCGGATGGCCCAAGCCTTTCCTCTGGCAATGCCGACCCGCTTGGAAACGTGGATCAGGGGCTGGCCATGTTCAACAACAGAACTGATCATACGGGCTGGTCCTCCTTTCTGAACTGCGTCATCAGAAGGCCGATGCCCTCCTTGGTGGCTTCATCGTGGGAGACGACGCCGCTGACCTGTCCGCCGCAGAGGACCACAATCCGGTCGCACAGCTCCAGCAGCACGTCCAGATCCTCGCCGACGTAGATCACGGCCACGCCCTTGAGCTTCTGCTCGGTCATCAGGTTATAGATGGTATACGAAGTGTTGATGTCAAGGCCGCGGACGGCGTAGGCGCTCATGAGCACGGTGGGGTTCATGGCGATCTCGCGGCCCACCAGCACCTTCTGCACGTTGCCGCCGGAGAGCTTGCGCACCGGCGTGGTCACGCCGGGGGTCACTACCTCCAGCTCGTCGACCACGCGCTCGGCCAGCTTCTTCGGCTTTTTCCGGTCGGCGAAAACGCCCCGGCCGGTGAGATAGCTGCGCAGCAGCATATTGTCCGTCAGGTCCATGTTGGCCACAAGGCCCATGCCCAGCCGGTCCTCCGGCACGAAAGAGAGGACCACGCCCATCTTGGCGATATCCAGCGGGCTTTTGCCGATCAGCTCATGGACGTGCTTCCGGTTTTCGGCGCTGTCCGCCGGGGTGGAGGAGTCGAACTGCTCGTCCTTATAGATGATGCGGCTGCCCGGCTCGCAGGTCTGAAGTCCGGCGATGGCCTCCAGAAGCTGCTTCTGGCCGGAGCCGGAAATGCCGGCGATGCCCAGGATCTCGCCGCCGTAGGCGGTGAAGCTCACGTCGCTCAGGCGGGGCACACCGTCCTTGTCCTTCACGGTCAGATGCTGGACCTCAATGCGCTCGGTGAGCTTTTCCGCCTTGGGGCAGTCGATATTCAGCTTCACGGCCCGGCCCACCATCATGTCGGTCAGCTTCTGGGGGTCGGTCTCGCTGGTCTTTACGTCGCCGATGTACTTGCCCTTGCGCAGCACCGCCACCCGGTCAGACACGTCCATGACCTCGTGTAGCTTGTGGGTGATGATGACCAGCGCCTTGCCGTCGGCTTTCATGTTGCGCATGACAGCGAACAGCTTGTCGGTCTCCTGCGGGGTGAGGACGGCGGTTGGCTCGTCGAGGATCAGGATGTCCGCGCCGCGGTAGAGGACCTTCACGATCTCCACCGTCTGCTTCTGGGAAACGGTCATGTCGTAGACCTTCTGATACGGGTCGATGTCGAAGCCGTACCGGTCGGCGATCTCCTTGACCTTGGCGGCGATGGCCTTGCGGTCGAGCATACCGCCCTCGTTCAGGCCGAGGACGATGTTCTCCGCGGCGGTGAACACGTCCACCAGCTTGAAGTGCTGATGGATCATGCCGATGCCGAGATCGAACGCGTCCTTGGGGGAGCGGATGTTCACGGCCTTGCCGTTTATATAGATCTGCCCGCCGTCGGGATAATAGATGCCGGAGAGCATATTCATCAGCGTGGTTTTACCGCTGCCGTTCTCTCCCAGAAGGGAGAGGATCTCTCCACGCCGAAGCTCAAAGTCCACCGCGTCGTTGGCGACGACCTCGCCGAAGCGCTTAGTGACCTGCTTCATTTGGACCGCAGCTACAGTTTCCAAAAAAGACCATCCTTCCTGCCGAAGCTGGCATAAAATAAATGGGGAAGCGCCGGAGAAACCGGAAGCCCGGGCGCTTAGAAGGGCGGGCGGGGCCTGCCGCGCGCACCTTCCGTTTATTGATCGGGTTACAACCATTTAAAGTATAGCATGGTTTTCCGGCCTTGTAAATCGAAAACAACCAAAAGATTGTTAGATATCATTATTTTTTTTTAGGGCGAACGGATGCACTTGTGCAGTATCGACAAAAGGATGCGCCTTTTCAGGCAAAATAGACAGGAAAAAGGGGAGACGGCTCCAAGGGCCGTCTCCCCTTTGAGACTGGACTCAGTTCAGCTCGGTGATCCCGTCGATCCGCAGAGAGAAAGAGGGAGCGGACTGGAAGTAGGACTCGTGATAGTAGCCGTCGATGATGGCCTCGTCGGCGTCGGGCGTGAAGTCGCCGTCGGTGTCGGTGGCGAAGGCGTTGGTCACGGCCGCGCCGCCCACGGTGAAGGTGGAGGTGTCGAACACGTGCACGGAGCCGTCCTTGATGCCGGCGATGGCGGCGTCAACAGCCTCCTGAGTGCCGGCGGCGCAGGCGGGGCCGAGGGTGGAGATCATGACGCCGTCCTCAGCGTAGCCGTTGCAGTAGTCGGTCTCCAGCGCGCCGCCGTCCATGGCGGTCTTGATGATCTGCTCATAGGGGACCTCCCAGTTGTTCTGGGGAGAGGTCAGCGCCACGTCGGGAGCGACGGAGAGCATATCCACGTTGTAGCCCACGGAGAAAACGTTGGCGTTGCCGGCGTCGTGCGCGGCCTGGACCGCGGAGGGAGCGCCGGTGGAGTCGGCGTGCTGACCGATGATGACGCAGCCGCGGCTGATGAGGGAGTTGGCGGCTTCGCCCTCAGCGGTGATGTTGAACCAGGAGTTGGTGTAGGTCACGTCCATGTGGGCGTCGGGCACGATGGAGCGGATGCCCAGGAAGAACGCGGTGTAGCCGGAGACCACCTCGGCATAGGGATACGCGCCGACATAGCCGATGTAGGGATCGGAGACGGAACCGGCGTCCATCAGCTCCTTGAGCTTCATGCCGGCCACGATGCCGGAGACATAACGGGCCTCGTAGATGTTATCGAAGAAGTTGCAGAAGTTGGCAAGACCGGCGGTCTTGGCGTGGGTGCCGGTGGCGTGGGCGAAGTAGATGTCGGGATAGTCCTGCGCCGCCTGCATCAGATAGGTCTCATGACCGAAGGAGTTGGCGAAGATGACGTTGCAGCCCTGCTCGGCAAGGTCCACGGCGGCGTCGTAGCAGGCCTGATCCTCGCCGATGTTGTACTTGTAGATGGGCTTTTCGATGCCCAGCGCGTCGCAGGCGGCCTCGATGCCAATCATGTGCGCGTAGGTATAGCCCTCGTTCTCGTCGCCGATCAGGATCGCGCCGACCTTGATGGAAGACGTCTGCGCGGGAGCGGCGGAGCTGGCGGAGCCGCCGGACGCGGCGCCGGAGGCAGCGGGAGCGGTAGAGCCTCCGCAGGCCGCCAGACTGACGGTCATCAGACCCGCCAGCAGCAGAGCAAGAAACTTCTTCATTACATTTCCTCCTTTATGTTGTGTGGTTCGACATGGGGGACGCGCCCCCTAATGTCCTTATCATACAGGGTCGCCCGCCAGATTTCAATGTGGATTTAACACTTTTGTAAAAAATAACAAGTAGTACCAACAAAAAAGGCGAAAATCTGTATCCTGCCGCAGATATCCGGGCGGCGGACAAACGCAAACCGGCTGTGTACAGCGGTACACAGCCGGTTTGCTCTGGCGGGGGACGCGGCTGCGTTCACATCGTCAAAAACACGGAACTGATTTGGGCCAAAACGCTGAGAATCAAGTGCTTCGTTATTGCCGAATGGCAGTGCCGGTTTTTCCGGCGATGCCGTCGCGGGCTTTTTCCAGCAGGGTGATGAGCGCGGTGCGGCCGGGCTTGGATTCGGCGAAGCGGACGGCGGCCTGCACCTTGGGCAGCATGCTGCCGGGGGCGAACTGGCCCTCCTTCTCATACTGCCGGGCCTCGTCGGGCGTCATGGAGTCCAGCCACTTCTGGTCGGGCTTTCCGAAGTTGACGGCCACCTTTTCCACGGCGGTGAGGATGATGAGGCTGTCGGCGTCCAGCTCCTCGGCCAGCAGCTCGGAGGCGAAGTCCTTGTCGATCACGGCGCCCGCGCCCCGCAGGTGGTTGCCCTCCCGCATGACGGGAATGCCGCCGCCGCCGCAGGCGATGACCACCTGACCGGCATCTGCCAGCGTGCGGATCGTCTCGATCTCGATGATGGAGACCGGCTTGGGCGACGCGACGCACCGCCGCCAGCCCCGGCCCGCGTCTTCCATCACGGCGTTTCCGCGCCGGCGCATCTCCTCGGCCTCGGCCTCGGTCATGAAGGTGCCGATGGGCTTGGTGGGATGCTGGAAGGCGGGGTCGTTGGCGTCCACCTCCACCTGCGTGAGGACGGTGGAGACGGGCTTGTTCATCCCGCGGTTGAGCAGCTCCTCCCGCAGGGAGTTCTGAAGGTCGTAGCCGATGTAGCCCTGGCTCATGGCGGTGCAGACCGACATGGGGGCGATGGGGTGAGTGGGGTCCTCGCGGGAGAGGGTGGTCATGGCAATGTTGATCATGCCCACCTGCGGACCGTTGCCGTGGGCGATAATGACCTGATGCCCTTCCTCGATCAGATCCACGATGGCCTTCGCCGTCTGCTTCACGGCGGCCATCTGCTCGGGCAGGTTCTTTCCCAGAGCGTTGCCGCCCAGAGCGATCACGATTTTCTTCGGCATGAGCTTATACACCTCAATATTTCAATAGTAATGATGAAAGAGAAGCGCGGCGGCGGCGCTGGAGCGCATACCGCCGCCGCGTTTCGCGGAGAGACCCGCCGGAGCGGGAAAACGGTTTTTAGAACAGCTTGCGCTTGGCGTCGGCGGCGTCCAGCGCCATCAGGGCGGCGGCAGGGTCCTTGACCTTGCTCATCAAGATCATGGCCGCGATGATATAGGGCTTGTAGCTGGCCTGCTTGTACAGGGGGACCAGATACCGGTCGAACACGGAGTTGTCCACCTCGCCCTCCGGGCAGGAAAGGCCGGTGATGTCGGCGGGCAGGCAGTGGAGATACAGCGCGCTGCCGTTCTTCGTGCGCTTCATCATCTCCTCGGTGCAGGCCCAGTTCTTGTGCTGGGCGTTCTGGGCAAGGAGCTGCTTTTCCAGCGCGTCGATCCCGGCCTGATCGCCGGCCTGATACAGCTTGGTGCGCTGCTCCATGGCGGCGAAGGGCGCCCAGGATTTGGGATACACGATGTCCGCGTCCTGGAAGGCCTCTTCCATGGTGGCCACCTTCTTGAAGGACCCGCCGGTGGCGGCGGCGTTCTTCTGAGCGATGGTCTCGATCTCGGGCATCACGTCATAGCCCTCGGGATGGGCCAGCGTCACGTCCATGCCGAAGCGGGTGAACAGGCCGATCACGCCCTGCGGGACGGAGAGGGGCTTGCCGTAAGACGGGGAGTAGGCCCACGTCATGGCGACCTTCTTGCCCTTCAGGTTCTCCACGCCGCCGAACTGGTGGATGACATGGAGCATATCCGCCATGCACTGGGTGGGGTGATCCACGTCGCACTGGAGGTTCACCAGCGTGGGCTGCTGCTCCAGAATGCCGTCCCGGTAGCCCTCGCCAACGGCGTCCATGAAGGTCTTCTGATACTTGTGGCCCTCGCCGATGAACATGTCATCCCGGATGCCGATGACGTCGGCCATGAAGGAGACCATGTTGGCCGTCTCGCGGACGGTCTCGCCGTGGGCGATCTGGGACTTCTTCTCGTCCAGATCCTGCACTTCAAGGCCCAGCAGGTTGCAGGCGGAGGCGAAGGAGAAGCGGGTGCGGGTGGAGTTGTCGCGGAAGATGGAGATGCCGAGGCCGGAGTCGAAGACCCGGGTGGACTTGTTGCGCTCCCGCAGGTCCCGCAGGGCGTCCGCCACGGTGAAGATGGCGTCCAGCTCCTCGTCGGTCTTGTCCCACGTCCAGTAGAAGTCGTTCTTGTACATGTTGTTGATGTGCAGGTGCTCCAGATGCTTGGCAAGCTCGATGGTCTTAGACATATCTATGACTTCCTTTCAGGTGATATTTCTCTCTGCCGCTCAGCGGATGTCGTTGTTGGTCTTGCCGCCGCGGTACTCGCACACGTCCTCGTCGCCCTTGCCCTTGTACAGGCCGGGGACGGCGGCGTACACCGCCGCGCAGGTGACCAGATCCTGCTTCCAGGTGATCTCGTTGGGGGCGTGGGCCTGAGACTCCGCGCCGGGGCCGAAGCCCACGCAGGGGATGCCGTACCGGCCCTGAATGGACACGCCGTTGGTGGAGAAGGTCCACTTGTCGATCAGCGGACGGTTGCGCAGGGGCATGGCCTTCTCGTCGCCGATGCGCTTGTCGCCGAACATGGCCTTGTGCGCGTCCACCAGCGCCTGAACGTGGGGAGCGGTCTCCTTGTTGATCCAGGTGGGGAAGTAGCACTCCGTCTCATACTTCAGGCCGGTCCACGCGGGACGGTCGTACATATACATGCTGACCTTCACATCCTTGGCGTACTTCTTCACGCTGGGCAGCTCCTCGATCTCCTTCAGGCAGGAGTCCCACGTCTCGCCGGCGGTCATGCGGCGGTCCAGAGACACGGCGCAGCTGTCCGCCACGGCGCAGCGGGAGGGAGAGGTATAGAAGATCTGGGAGACGGTGACGGTGCCGCGTCCCAGGAACTGGGCGTCCTCATAGTGCTCGGGGTTGAACTCGGGGTTGAGCATCTTCACAAGGCCCTTGACCTCATTGGACGGGCCGTCGCCGTTCTCGTTCAGGGCGCGCACGTCCTGAAGGATGTCGGCCATCTTATAGATGGCATTGTCGCCGCGCTCCGGGGCGGAGCCGTGGCAGGACACGCCGTGCACGTCCACGCGGATCTCCATGCGGCCCCGGTGGCCGCGGTAGATGCCGCCGTCCGTCGGCTCGGTGGAGATGACGAACTCCGGCGTGATCTTGTCTTCATTATGGATGTACTGCCAGCACAGGCCGTCGCAGTCCTCTTCCTGCACCGTGCCGGTGACGAGGACGGTCACATCCTCGGGGATGAGGCCCAGATCCTTCATGATCTTCGCGCCGTAGACAGAGGAGACGATGCCGCCCTCCTGGTCGCTGCCGCCGCGGCCGCCGATCTCCGTCTCGGTCTCATAGCCCTCGTAGGGGTCGAACTTCCAGTTCTCCCGGTTGCCGATGCCCACGGTGTCGATGTGCGCGTCATAGGCGATGATCTTCGGGCCGTGGCCCATCCAGCCGAGGACGTTGCCCTCGCCGTCGATCTCCACCTTGTCAAAGCCGACCTTCTCCATCTCGGCGGCGATGCGGCGGATGACGCCCTCCTCCTCGCAGCTCTCGCTGGGGATGGCGATCAGGTCCCGCAGGAACTTGGTCATGTCCGCCTCATAGCCCTTGGCGGCAGATTTGATTGCATCGAAATTCATAGTGCGACCTCCTTCAGATTTTCAAAAAGACATGATCCGGCCGGAGCGGCCTGTTTTTTCTGCTACCATCATAGCATAAGAAACGCAGATGTCAAACAAAAAATCAGAAAACCTAAAAATTTTTTTGAAAACCGGTTGATTTCTTCCTGAAATATGGTATAGTGAACTTGTGAATACAGGGACTTTTGCCCATGAGGGCGGTCCTGCAAGGAGGGATAGCGCACGGAAAGCGGAAAACTGGAAATGCTCAGGCAGATCGCCGCCGGGATCGCCGCGCAGTTCGGAAGCGACTGTGAGGTGGTGGTCCACGACCTGAGCCGCCATCCGGACCACTCCATCGTCGCCATAGAGAACGGCCACGTCTCCGGACGGAAGATCGGGGACGGCGCGTCCTACGTGGTGCTGGACCAGATCTCTCAGGCGGACGCCCAACCGGCGGACCACCTGTGCTATCTGACCCGGACGCCGGACGGCAAGATCCTGAAATCCTCCACGGTGTACATCCGCGGCGCCCGCGGAAAGGTGACGGCCATCCTTTCCATCAACTACGACGTTTCCAAGCTCATGATGGTGGAAAACGCGGTGCGCGATCTGGTCAGCGTTCCCGGCCCGCAGCCGGCGGAGCCGGAGAAGATCGTCAACATCAACGACCTTTTGGAAGACCTGATCGCCCAGTCCGTGGCGCTGGTCGGCAAGCCGGTGGCCCTGATGAACAAGGAGGATAAGGTCAAGGCGATCCGATTCCTCAGTGAAAACGGCGCGTTTCTCGTCACCAAGTCCGGCGACAAGGTGGCGAAATATTTCGGGATATCCAAGTATACATTATATTCTTATATCGACGATTCAAAAACAGGAGGCAAGGAACAATGATCGATCTGACCAAAAATCCTCAGGGGCTGGCCCACAACATTGAGAAAGCGAAGGAGAACCACGTGGTGATCCCCACCATCGCCCAGATGCAGCACCCCGAGACCATCCCCGAGAAGATCCAGAGCAAACTGAAGAACGTGGGCCTGTGGGATGTGAACCCCCTGAACCTGTTCCGCATCACTTGGAAGAACGAGGCCAAGGAGAGCGGCGGCCTGTATCAGCCCACCCCCAACTATGTGGAGCTGCCCTCCTCTCTGACGGGCGTTCCCTGCCGCATCATCGCCATGGCCGGCAAGTGGTTCCCCACCGGCTGCCATAAGGTGGGCGCCTCCTTCGGCTGCCTGGCCCCCCGTCTGGTCACCGGCCAGTTCGATGCCACGTATCACAAGGCCGTCTGGCCCTCCACCGGCAACTACTGCCGCGGCGGCGCGTTCAACTCCAAGCTGCTGGCCTGCGAGTCCGTGGCCATCCTGCCCGCCGAGATGAGCAAGGAGCGCTTCGACTGGCTCAAGTCCATCGCCGGTGAGATCATTGCCACCCCCGGCTGCGAGTCCAACGTTAAGGAGATCTTCGACAAGACGTGGGAGCTGAAGAAGGACCCCCAGTACATGATCTTCAACCAGTTTGAGGAGATGGGCAACCCCCTGTGGCACTACAACGTCACCGGCAACGCGCTGGCCGACCTGTTTGAGTCCGTCAAGCACCCCGGCGACCGGTTCTCCGGCGCCTGCTTCACCTCCGGCTCCGCCGGCACCATGAGCGCGGGCGACCTGCTCAAGGAGAAGTATCCCCATCTGAAGCTGGGCGTGGGCGAGGCGCTCCAGTGCCCCACCATCCTGAACAACGGCTTCGGCGGCCACCGGATCGAAGGCATTGGCGACAAGCACATCCCCTGGATCCACAACGTGAAGAACACCGACATGGCCATCGCCATCGACGACGAGGACAGCCAGCGCCTGCTGCGCCTGTTCAACACCGAGCCGGGCAAGAAGTATCTCAAGGAGGAGCTGCATCTGGACGACAAGCTCATCGAGCAGCTCTCCTGGCTGGGCATCTCCGGCATTGCCAACGTGCTGTGCTGCATCAAGATGGCCAAGTATTACGAGCTGACCGAGCATGATGTGGTCGGCACCGTCCTGACCGACTCCGCCGTGATGTACGGCAGCCGCATCGAGGAGCTGAACGAGCAGTTCGGCGCGTACACCGAGCAGGAGGCCGCGCTGGATCACGCCCGCCACATCCTCGACCTCAAGACCGACAACCTGCTGGAGCTGACCTACACCGAGCGCAAGCGCATCCACAACCTGAAGTACTACACCTGGGTGGAGCAGCAGGGCCGCACCGTGCAGGACCTGAACGCCCTGTGGTACGATACCGAGGGCACGTGGGACGCCGTCCACGCGCAGGCCAAGGATCTCGACGAGCTCATCAACGAGTTCAACGAGGCCACCGGCGTGCTCAAGAGCCTGTAAGCTGACGAAAAACGCCTCAGGGCGGGGCTTTTGCCCCGCCCTGCGCTTTATCCGCTCCGCCTGACCTCCGGAGGGGCGCACCCTGCCCACGTCCGGACGGACTGCGCCCGCCGCACCCTTTGCGGCGGGGACGGGCCGCGCCGGAGAACAGGCGGGAGGGCGGAGCCTGAAGATCGGAAGGAGGACCCGACATGAAAAACGTGAAATACGGCAAGTGCGTCAAATGCGGAAAGACCTACGAGGCCGTTCCGGATCTGACGAACTGCGAATGCGGCGGCATTCTGGATATCGTTTACGATTACGACTATATCAAGACCCAGCTCACTAAGGAGAAGCTGGCGGCCCGGCGGGACATGACCATGTGGCGCTACCGGGAGCTGCTGCCCATCGAGGAGACCACGGAGAACACCCCGCTGCGGGTGGGAAACAGCCCGCTCTATGAGGAGCCGCGCCTTGCGGAGGAGCTGGGGCTGGGCCGCCTGTGGGTCAAGGACGACGGACAGAACCCCACCGCGTCCCTGAAGGATCGGGCCAGCGCCATGGCCGTCGCCAAGGCGCGGGAGGCCGGGGCAAAGGTCATCGCCTGCTCCTCCACCGGCAACGCCGCCTCGTCCCTTGCTGGCAACGCCGCCGCCGCGGGGCTGAAGACCTACATCTTTGTTCCCTCCCGCGCGCCCAAGGGCAAGGTGGCGCAGCTCATGACCTTCGGCGCGACGGTCATCTCCGTGGAGGGCAGCTATGAGGACACCTTCGAGCTGAGCAAGGCCGCCATCGACCGCTGGGGCTGGTACAACCGCAACGCCGCCATCAACCCCTATCTCTCCGAGGGCAAAAAGACCGTCTCTCTGGAGATCGCCGAGCAGCTCAACTGGCAGATGCCGGACTATCTGGCTATCTCCGTGGGCGACGGCTGCACCATCGCGGGCGTCTGGAAGGGCCTGAAGGATCTGCACGCCATCGGCTTTATCGACCGGCTGCCCCGGCTGATCTCCGTGCAGGCGGAGGGCTGCTGCCCGCTCAACCGCGCCATCGCGGAGGGGAAGCCGTGGCACCCCATGGAGGAGAACACGCTGGCGGATTCCATCGCCGTGGGCGTTCCCCGCAACGCGGACAAGGCCCTCATGGCTATCCGGGAGTCCAACGGCATCGTGGTCAACGTGTCCGACGCGGAGATCATGGCGGCGCAGAAGCTGCTGGGCCGCACCTGCGGCGTGTTCGGCGAGCCTGCTGGCGTCACCGGCACGGCGGGCGTGAAGAAGCTGTGCGAGCAGGGCGTTCTGGGGAAGAACGACACCGTGGTCAGCGTGGTCACTGGCAACGGACTGAAGGACGTGGCCAACGCCATCAAGGCCTGCGGCGAACCGATCACCATTCCCTCGGATATGGACCAGCTGCTCAAGGCGTTCGCGGAGAGAGACATCCACGTGGAGTAAATAAGCATGAGACCGGCGCGGAGAGCTGCTCTCCGCGCCGGTTTTTTGGCCCTTGACAGGGAGCGGACGGTCATGCTACTATTACGTCAGACGATATATCGTGACACGTAATATTAAACGGACAGGAGGGGACAGGCGTGGGGAACGGCGGACCGATGACGGAGGCCATGTACTACGCGCTGCTGGCGCTGACCGTTCCCAGCCACGGCTATCAGCTCATGAGCGCGGTGGCGCGGGCGTCCCGGGGCCGGGTGCAGATGGGGCCGGGGACGCTGTACGGCGTTCTGAACCGGATGGAAAACGAAAAACTCATTGAGATCGTGCAGGACGACGGGCGCAGAAAGACCTATGCCGTCACGGCGGCGGGCCGCGCCGCCCTCCGGGCGGAGACGCAGCGCCTGCGGGCCATGCTGGACGATCAGGAGCGGTGGAAGGAGGAGCGGAAATGTCTGACTGGACCGGAAGAGACGGAGTGATCTATCGCTGGCTGCCTGACGGGCCGTACCATATCGACCGGCTGGAGAGCTGGTTCTCCGACCTTGCGGCGGAGGGGCTGTATCCCGTGGGACTGGGCATAGCCCGCGCCGCGCTGCGGCGGGACGCGCCCCGACGGGTGCAGTACCGCTGCGACGTGCGCACCCGCCTGCTGACGGAGGACGAGCTGGCCCTGTTCGCCGGGTGCGGCTGGAAGATGGCGCTGCGGACGGAGCTGTCCTACGGGCTGCTCCAGTCCATTTACCTCTACTTCTTCGAGACGGAGGAGGGCGCGCCGGTGCCGGAGGTCCACACCGACCCCATGGAGCAGGCGGAGTCCCTGCGGTGCCTGAGCCGGGCGGCGGCGAAGGATCTTGGGGTGCTGCTGGCGGCCATCGGGCTGGAGGTGCTTCTGGTGCTTCGCACCTTTGCCGACCCCCTCCGGCGGTTTCAGGCGCTGGTGAATGGCTATGTCCACTTCAGCGTGGTGCCGCTGATGTGGCTGGTGCTGGCGGCGTTTGCGCTCTCCCGCTGGCGGACGGCCCGGCGGCTGCGCCGCCGTCTGGCCGAAGGACAGCCGCTGGACCATCACGCGCCCTACCGCCGCCGCTGGCGGTACGGGACGATGGAGGTCGGCTGGCGGGCGGCATTGATCGCGGTGCTGGCGGCGCTGGCCGTGGTGCAGTATCTGATGGTACGGGAGCCGGTCTATGTGCTGCCGCCGGAGGAGACGGCGCCGCCGGTCCTGCGTCTGGCGCAGATTGAGGGCGGGCCGCTGTACATACAGGACATGAACGCCAGCGACCTGCGGACCTCCACGGGGGTGCTGACGAGCTACACCTATGAGTCCGCCGGGAGGGACCGGCTGGTCAGTCTGTCGATCCTGCGCTACGAGGTGCCGTTCCGCTGGGAAGCGCCTTACGTGGCGGACGGGCTTCTGAGCAAGTGGAACGGCGGGGAGGAGCTGGAGGTTCCCGCGATGGACGAGGCATGGCTCACGGAGGAGAACGGCGCGCAGCGCCTGCTGGTCCGCACGGGGCGGTACGTATTTCAGCTCAGCTACACCGGGGCCGGAGAGCTGACGAACGCGCTGGAGCCGCTGGCCGCATGGGCGCAGGCGCGGGAAGCCTCCCAGTGACGGCGGAGGCTCCCACGGAGTGCGGGCAGGCTCCCGCCGACGGATTTCAAAAAAGCAGAAGGCTCCGCCGAGCGGCGGAGCCTTCTGCGCTGCGATTCAGGGATGGCTTTTTTTATAGGTGAGGTAGCCCTCCAGAATGAGGGCGGCGGCCACCGCGTCCACGGTCTTTTTCCGCTTTTTCGCATTCTGGCCGTTATTCATCAGGATCTGATGGGCGTCGATGGTGGTGCGCCGCTCGTCCCACAGCGTCACGGGCAGGCCCGCCGTCTCCCGCAGCAGCTGCGCCATGGCCTCCGCCTTCTCCGCCCGGGGGCCGAGGGTGCCGTCCATATTCTTGGGGTAGCCCAGCACCAGCTCCTCCGCGCCGTATTCCTCCGCCAGACGGGCGACGCCCTGAGCCACCTGCTCCGGGCGGTAGGCGTTGATAACGGTGGTGACGCCGGCCATGAAGCCGGTGGGGTCCGAGATGGCGATGCCGGTGTGGGCGTCGCCGTAGTCGATGGCCATGATGCGCATAGCGGTCCGCTCCCTTCGCGGCGGCTCTGCCGCCGGTCATTACCGCCATTATACCCGCCCGGGCGGTCCTGCGCAAGAAAAAAGACGGTTTTCTCGAAAAAATAGCTTGACCTTGCATCCTGTTTCTGCTAAAATCTATCTTACCTGTGAAAAAGGGCTTATTTGTCATGCGCGTTTTTCGCTTTCCGCGCGGGGCAGCGGCCGCTTTCGTCGGCAGGGAGGCAGTCGGACTCTCCGGCCCGAGCCGGAACGGAGTCCAATAATAAGGAGGTGCCGTTAGATGCGCGTAAAAGTGACCCTGAGATGCAATGAGTGCAAGCAGAGAAACTACAATACGATGAAGAACAAGAAGAATACCCCGGACAAGATCGAGCTGAACAAGTATTGCCCCTTCTGCAAGAAGCACACGCTCCACAGCGAGACCAAGTGATTTGGACCGAACGATAAGAAAGGGCGTGTAGGAATGGCTGAAGAAGCGAAGAAGAAGGACCGGAGCCGCTGGTTCCGGGAAATGAAAAGCGAACTGAAGAAGATCGTCTGGACCGACCGCAAGACCGTGGTCAAGAACACCGGCACCGTGCTGCTGTGCTCTCTGCTCATCGGCGTGTGCATCTGGGTCTTTGACTATGTTCTGGTCAACGGCGTCCAGCTGCTGATCACGGCTCTGAGCTGAGGAGCGCGGGATGGCAGAGAGCGCGAAATGGTATGTGATCCATACCTATTCCGGCTATGAAAACGCGGTCAAGACCAGCATTGAAAAGTTTGTTACCGGCCGGGGCATGGAGGACATGATCCTCCGGATCGAGATCCCTCTGGAGACGGTCACGGAGATCGACGACTCCGGAAAGTCCAAGGAAGTGGAGCGGAAGGTCTTCCCCGGCTACGTGCTTATCAAGATGGTCATGACGGACGACACGTGGCATCTGGTGCGCAACATCCGCGGCGTGACTGGCTTCGTCGGCGAAGCCAGCAACAAGCCCATCCCCCTCTCCGAGGAGGAGGTGCTCGCCATGGGTATGGAAAAGCACGAGATCGAAGTGAAGTACGCGGTGGGGAGCCACGTCAAGATCGTGGACGGCCCGCTGTCCAGCTTCACCGGCGTGGTCGAGGAGATCGAACCGGAGAAAAACCGCGTTTCCGTTATGGTCTCCATGTTCGGACGGGAAACCCCCGTGGAACTGGAGCTGGACCAGCTGGAACTCATGGAGTAACTGCCGGACGGCGTCCGGCGCGACAAGTGGGAGGAACGGAGACGTTCCGCCAAAGGAGGCCGCATGGCCGCCACCACATTTTAAACAGGAGGTGCTACTAAAGTGGCACAGAAAATTACCGGTTACGTAAAACTGCAGATCCCCGCGGGCAAGGCAACTCCCGCGCCCCCCGTCGGCCCCGCTCTGGGCCAGCACGGCGTGAACATCGCCGCGTTCACCAAGGAGTTCAACGAGCGCACCAAGAATGACATGGGCATGATTATCCCCGTCGTCATCACGGTGTACGCCGATCGTTCCTTCTCCTTCATCACCAAGACGCCCCCCGCGGCTGTTCTCATCAAGAAAGAGTGCAACATCGAGTCCGGCTCCGGCGTGCCCAACAAGACCAAGGTCGCGACCATTTCCAAGGCCTCCGTTCAGAAGATCGCCGAGCTGAAGATGCGCGACCTGAACGCCGCCAGCCTGGAAGCCGCGATGAGCATGATCGCCGGCACCGCCCGTTCCATGGGCGTCGTGGTGGGCGACTGATCCACCCGTCACCGTCTGCGCGGCGGCAAGCCGCATACAGTGGGAGGATAGATTCCGAAGAACCACTATGAGGAGGAAATAACATTGTTTAGAGGTAAGAAGTATACCGACAGCGCGAAGCTGATCGATAAGAACGCTTTTTATGAAGCGGCGGAGGGCATGGAGCTGGTCTGCAAGAGTGCTACCGCCAAGTTCGACGAGACGGTCGAGCTGCACGTGAAGCTGGGCGTTGACTCCCGTCACGCCGACCAGCAGGTCCGCGGCGCCATCGTCCTGCCCCACGGCACCGGCAAGACCGTCCGCGTGCTGGTCTTCGCCAAGGGCGACAAGGCCGAGGCTGCCAAGGAAGCCGGCGCGGATTACGTCGGCGACATGGATCTGGTCGAGAAGATCCAGAAGGAAAACTGGTTTGAGTTCGACGTGGTTGTCGCCAGCCCCGACATGATGGGCGTTGTGGGTCGTCTGGGTAAGGTCCTCGGCCCCAAGGGCCTGATGCCCTCTCCCAAGGCCGGCACCGTCACCCCCGATGTGGCCAAGGCCGTCAAGGAGGTCAAGGCCGGTAAGATCGAGTACCGTCTGGACAAGACCAACATCATCCACTGCCCCATCGGCAAGGCTTCTTTCGGCCCCGAGAAGCTGGTCGAGAACTACAACGCCATCATGGGCGCCATCGTCAAGGCCAAGCCCGCTTCCGCCAAGGGTCAGTATATCCGCAGCTGCGTGGTGGCTTCCACCATGGGTCCCGGCGTGAAGATGAACGCCGCCAAGCTGGTCTGAGACCGGAAAAAGATATCTGACCGGGGAAATTATCGCTTGACAAATTCCGACGGTTTGATATAATAACCAGTGCGTTCCAAAGACAGCAGGTAGGAGGCGACTCCGTAAATCCTGCCGAGGGCGGCTTTTGACAAAGCTATTCCGCCCCTGTGTCTTTGCGGCACGGGGGCGGTTTCCTTTTGAACGCACCTCGGGCCTTCCTGCCCGCCGGGCGACCGGGGGACGGGCGGCTCTCAAAAATCTCTGGAGGTGAAACAAGAATGCCTAACGCAAAGGTTCTGAGCGCAAAGCAGGCAGTCGTCGCGGAGCTGACGGAAAAGATCCAGAAGGCCACCGCCGGCGTCATCGTGGACTACAAGGGTATCACTGTCGAGGAGGATACCGCGCTGCGTAAGGAGTGCCGTGAGAACGGCGTGGATTACGCGGTAGTGAAGAACACCATGCTCCGCTTCGCGTTCAACAACACCGGTCTGAACGAGCTGGACGACCTGCTCAACGGCACCACGTCTCTGGCCCTGTCCGAGGATGTTGTGGCGCCCGCCCGCATCATGAGCGACTACGCCAAGAAGCTGACCGACAAGTTTGAGATCAAGGGCGGCTTCATGGACGGCAAGCCCGTGGATCTGGACACCATCAAGTCTCTGGCTTCCATCCCTGCTCTGCCCATCCTGCAGGCGCAGGTCCTGGGTACCATGCTGGCGCCGATCACGGCTCTGGCTGTCGTCCTGAAGCAGATCGCCGAGAAGGACGGCGAACCCGCCGCCGAAGCGGCCGCCGAGTGACGGCGTATTTCAAAACAACTACTTTTAATTAGGAGGCTATTACTATGTCTGAGAAAGTTACCGCTATGATCGAAGAGATCAAGGCTCTGACCGTTCTGGAGCTGAACGAGCTGGTTCACGCGCTGGAGGAGGAGTTCGGCGTTTCCGCCGCTGCTATGGCTGCTCCCGCCGCCGGCGGCGCTGCCGCTCCCGCTGCTGAGGAGAAGACCTCTTTCGACGTGGTCCTGACCGGCTTCGACGCCGCTGCCAAGATCAAGGTCATCAAGGCTGTCCGCGAGATCACCGAGCAGGGTCTGGCCGAGGCCAAGGCTACCGTCGAGGGCGCTCCCACCACTCTGAAGGAGGGCATCTCCAAGGAGGACGCCGAGGCTATGAAGGCGAAGCTGGAGGAAGCCGGCGCGAAGGTCGAGCTGAAGTAAGCTGCTTTTTCACGAAGCAGACCGCTTATCCCGATCATAAAAGTCCCGCATCTGATGGATTCAGATGCGGGACTTTTTTACGCTTTTCCATGCTTTTTTGCATTTTTCCGTGCTTTCAACGGGACAGGTGTACGGAGACGCAGGGAGAACCGTGCGGCGGAGAGAACGCTCAGAGCCGGAGCGTGCGGACGTACTCGTGCAGCCGTGCTTCAAAGGCGGCGATGGTGGCCTGACGGTCGGAGCGCAGCTTTTTGTGCAGGACCATGAAGCACTTCCGCTTGGGCGGCGATTCCAGCAGGCGGGAGAGATACCCATCCTCCGGCAGGAGCGCCTGCGCCACGGAGATGGGCAGGATGGCCCAGTCCTCCGGGTCGTTGAGAAAACCCACCGTGAAATGGGCCAGATTCACCCGCCCCTTGGGCGTTCCGGCGGTCCACCATGAATTGTGCCAGTAATGATATTCGTCGTTGAAGATCTGGAAGATCTCGTGATTTTCCTTCAGCTCCGAGGGGTGAACCGTCTCGTACCCCGGCGGACGCTTCCCCCGGCGAACGACCACGAATTCCTCTTCAAAGACGGGGATGGAGACCAGCTCCGGCAGGGGAGAGGGGCCGTTGGTGATTCCGATGTCGATGATGCGCTTGGCGACCAGCTCATAGATCTCCAGAGAATCGCAGATGGTGATGTCGATGTCCCAGTGCGCCTGCTCTTTTGAGATCATATGGAAAAAGTCCTTGAGCGGGTAGGAGGCGATGCTGTCCGTGGAGCCGATGGACAGATGCTGAATGTCCGCGTAGGACTTGAGCGCGTGAGCCTCCTTGTCCAGCAGGGAGATCTGCTGGGCGATGATGGAGAACCGCTTTCCCGCCGCCGTCAGCGAGATGGTGCCGTAGCCTTTCCTGCGGATGAACAGGGAGTACCCCAGCTCCCGCTCCAGCATCGCCAGCCGGCGGCTGACCGTCGGCTGCGTGAGAAACAGGTTGTTTGCCGTGACGGTGAGATTTTGATTTTTGCTCAGCTCCAGAAAAAGATCCACGTCCTCAATATTCATGCCTGCCCTCCTGAATATGCGGTTTGCGTATATTATATAGTCAATTTAATAGTTTTACAAGTAAATCAAAACGTGTTATTTTACATGAAGAAGAAGCGAGCACCACAAAGGAACCTGGTCACCTTGCACAATGCCGCGAAGAGCGCCGACGGGCGCTCCTGCGGGACAGCCGTCCCGCAGACGGCGGAGGAGCTTGCTTGCGATGCAGCTGCATGACCGACAAAACGGCGGAGCGGACAGTCGACGGCCCGTTCCGGAATCCGGAAACAGGAGGAAGTTTATGAAGCTGAAAAACTATCATCTCGAGGGCGAGGAGAAGATCATCAGTCCGGCGATGATCTACTACCGCGACGCCATTGTGGAAAATACGAAGCGCACCATCGAGCTGGCCGGCAGCGTAGACCGCCTGTGGTATCACGTCAAGACCCACAAGTGCCGAGAGCTGGTGACGATGCAGCGCCAGATGGGATTCACCCACTTCATGTGCGCGACCATCGCCGAGGCGGAGATGGCGGCGTCCGTGGGCGCGGAGCAGGTGATGGTGGCTTACGCGCTGGTCGGGCCGAATATCGGCCGGTTCATTGCCCTGACGCTGGGAATGCCCAATACGCAGTTCTGGGCGCTGGGCGACGATGTGGAGACCCTGCGGCTGCTGTCCGACGCGGCAGCGGAAAAGGGGATCACCGTTCCGGTGCTGCTGGACGTGAACGTGGGGCAGGACCGCACCGGCGTCCCGCTGAAAAAGGTGCCGGAGGTGTTCCCGCTGTGCGCAAAGCTCCCCGGACTCAAGCTCCGCGGCATGCACTGCTACGACGGCCACAACCACCAGATCGACCTTGCCGACCGGCAGGCCGCGGTGGACAAGATGGACAGCGAGATCGAGGCCGTCCGTCAGGAGCTGATCGGCATGGGCCTTGTCTGTGACACGGTCATCGTCGGCGGAACGCCCTCCTATCCCTGCCACGCCAAGGCCAGCGACTACTTCCTCTCCCCGGGCACGTCCTTCGTGATGGACGCGCGCTACGGAAAGGACGCGCCGGATCTGGAGCTGTGGGAGGCGGGCGCCATCCTGACAAGGGTGGTCAGCCATCCCGCGTCCAACACTTTCACGCTGGATCTGGGCAGCAAGGGCATCTCCTGCGATCAGCCCGTCCGGGGCGAGCTGGTGGGCGTGAACGCCGAGGCGATGTTCCAGAGCGAGGAGCACTGGCTCTGGAAGATGAAGGAGGGCCACGAGAGCGAGCGGCCCGCCATCGGCGAAGTGCTTTACGTCGTTCCCAGCCACATCTGCCCGTCCACCGTGCTCTATGACAGCATTCTGGTGGCCGAGGGCGGAAAGCTGGTGGGCCGGTGGGAGACGGTCGCCAGAAAGCGGCAGCTCACCTACTGAGTCGGTCATTCTGAACAGACGGAGGTATCCGATATGAGCATGGAAAAAGTTGCGCCGGTCCCTCAGGGGAAATACGTCCCCGCGACCCGCTCCGGCGGCCTGATCTTCACGGCGGGCATGACCTCCAGAAAGAACGGCGTTTTGATCCTCTCTGGAAAGGTGCGGGCGGAGGAGCCGCTGGAGCACTACCGGGACGCCGTGGAGCAGGCGGCCAGCAACGCGCTGATCGCCGCGCAGGGTCGGCTCCAGCCGGGAGAGAGCATCCGGCAGATCCTTCAGTTAATGGTATATGTCAACGCGGAGCAGGGCTTCCAGCTCCACTCCAAGCTGGCCGACTTCGCCACGGAGTATCTCTGCGGCGAGCTGGGAGAGGCGGGCGTCGCCGCCCGGGCCGCGCTGGGCGTGGCGTCCCTCCCCGGCGAGGCGCCGGTGGAGATCCAGATCATCTGCGCTGCCGGCTGACGGGCGGTCTTAAAATTACGGAACAAAGGAGAAGATACAATGAGAAAGCTGATTTCCGATGAGGGCCTTTATAATGTTGCGAACACGCTGGACCAGCTGATGAACATGGACGTTCCCGCCCGCGGAACCATCGGCGTTCTGTATGAGGCGGCCAGAAAGCTGCAGAACGGCGACCCGATGACTCTCGCGGCCATCCGCCTGCTGCAAAAGACCGTGAAGCGGGGCGACTATGTGTTCATCGCCACCGGCTGGGCCGACCAGCCCGGCAACGTGGCCACCAAGAGCGAGACGGACGGCCCTGCCGGCGCTCTGGCCATGGCCAGAGCCATCCGCGTGACGCTGGGCGGCCTGCCCGTGATCGTCACCGATGACTATCTGGTTGATGACATGAAGCTGGTGATGCGCGCCAACGGGATGCACGTGGTGGAGCCGGAGGCGC
The DNA here is from genome assembly GCA_934574045.1 of uncultured Oscillibacter sp. Classification (GTDB taxonomy): domain Bacteria; phylum Bacillota; class Clostridia; order Oscillospirales; family Oscillospiraceae; genus Oscillibacter. The sequence continues at coordinate 32,806 of CAKTMK010000024.1, forward strand.
TGGCAAACTCCCTGTCCACGGAGCTGGGCTTCGCCTGCGTGCCCACCATCGCGGTGGTCGGCGTGCCCATCGACGACGAGGCCGGGCATCAGCGCTGCATCGAGCTGCTGGAGCGCTTCAAGCCCACCTGCGAGATCGCCATTGAGCGGGGCGCCATGAACAAGCACGGCCGCATCCACGGCATGGGCGGCTATGACTTTGCGTGGAACATGGCCAAGCTGGATCACCTGTTCACCGAGGGAAAAGCCCGGGGAATCGCCTCCATCGGCATCGGCGATGGCGGCAACGAGATCGGCATGGCCAACATCGAGGACGTGATCCGCGCCAAGGTCAGAAACGGCAATATGTGCAAGTGCCCCTGCCATTCCGGCATCGCGCCGGATGTGTCCAAGGTGGACGTGCTGCTCAGCGCGACCATCTCCAACTGGGCCGGCTACGCCATCTCCATGCTGCTGGGCCTTGCCGAGGGCGACCTGAGCGCCATGGACAATGAGGAGCTGGAGCAGCGCGTGCTCAACGCCTACATCGACGCGGAGTTCCACGATTCCGTCGGCTCTCACGTCGGCCCCAGCGTGGACGGCTGCGAGGCAGGCGTGCATCTGGCGCTGATCCGCCTGATGCGCAAGACGGTCACGATGGGCATCGCCCGCTTCCCGGCGGAGGACTGAGCCGCCGCGCCCCCAATAACAGTGTGGAACTACGGAAATTAGGAGGATAACATGGAAAACAGATCTGCGCCCCCGAAAAAGACCCTGTGGCAGCGGCTGAAGAATATGGGACCCGCTGCGATCGTCAGTGCCGCGCTGATCGGCCCCGGAACGGTCACGACCAGCGGTCTGACCGGCTGCAACTTTGGCTTCGCGCTGGTGTGGGCCGTCCTGTTCAGCGTGATCGCCATGGTCATCACGCAGCGGATGACCGGCAAGATCGG
>CAKTMK010000025.1 GCA_934574045.1 uncultured Oscillibacter sp.
TGGCGGCGGACGCCCAGCTCTACGGCATGGAGCCGTTCGCACTGGAGCGCCTGACGGTGCTGGACGGCGACCTCTCCAAGCTCTCCGACCCGGACGGACATTATATTGCCGCCGTGTGCAGCGAGGACGACTACGGGAACGCCGACCCGGACAGCCACTGGGCCAAGCTGGGCGACGCCGTGCGGCTGCGGTACGTGGAGCGGTGGGAGTTTTACGACCCCGCCACCGGCGAAGTCTTTCCCGACGGCACGGACCTGGGCGCCGTGAACTGGCAGCGGCGGGCCGCGGAATACCGGGACGTTGTTTACACCGTGGCGGCACTGGTGAGCGTCCCCATCGCGTTCAGCTACCGCTATTACGGCGATGACGAGTTTGTGCTGGACGCGTAGGTTTTTTGCCGGGACTCCGGCACGGACTGCGTGATGTACTACGCCTTTGACACGGCGGAGGACCGCGCGGCGGACATGGAGGCGTTTTTGAAGGACTACACGCAGACGGACGCGCCGGAGCTGGACTATGAGAGCCGCTTTACCTATACGGCGGAGTTTGACGGCGTGCGCGCCATGTTTTTGCTGCTGGGCGGGATGCTCAGCGGGATCGTGGGGCTGGTGGGGGCGCTGAACTTCATCAACGCCGTCGTCACGGGCGTCTCCGCCCGCCGCCGGGAGCTGGCGGTGCTGCGCTCCGTGGGCATGACCGCCCGGCAGGTGCGGGCCATGCTGGTGTTCGAGGGGCTTTTCTACACGCTGGGCGCGGTGGCGCTGGCGCTGGCTCTGACGCTGGCGGCGGCCCCGGCCATGCGCTCCGCGCTGGAGAGCCTGTTCTGGTTTTTGACGTACCGCTTCACCCTCTGGCCGGTGCTGGCGGCGGCCCCGGTTTTCGCGGCGCTGGGCGTTGCCATCCCGGCGCTGTGCAGCCGGCTGGAGGCGAAGCGCTCCATCGTGGAGCGCCTGCGGCAGGAGTGACGGGCCGGACCCGGCCTTCCCCCGGCGGGCCTTCTCCGGCGGCGGGCCGCGGCCCACGGGTCTCCCACAGACTTCCCCGGCCCAGACAGCCGCCCGCGCCGCGGGCGGCTGTCCGGCTCTCCCGGCCCGCCGCGATCCTGTGTCAACGCCGCAGGAAGCTTGTCCTGCGCTCCCGCTCTGCGGGTCTCCGTGGTCTGAATATCCGCCCGCGGGGGCCGTCAGGCTTTTTGATCTCCGCAGGCTCCCGCCGCACGGATGTCCGGCGGGGACTGGAGCTTGCGGGTAATTGCTGAAAGTCCAACGAAGTTTTGCGCGCAGTACCTTTCTATTCCCATGTAAAAGTGCGTAGGTGACAGATATTTTCCGTTGCTTTTTTGCGGGGAATACGATACCATCGTGGAAATATTTGTACACTTCGTTATTTGCGAAAGCTCTGAAAAATATCGAAGTTTTCTGACATTTTTACGGAAAAATTTAGAGATTACCGAAGTCTCGGTGGATGCCTCCACATCAACTCCAAACACAGCGTTTTGCATATAGCAGGACAATTTATACTGAGGAAATCCGAAATTCCAGTATAAAACCAAACAGGGTCTGGATAGAGTTTAAATGATATGATATAATGGGAGGCATCGAAAATGGGTGGAGGCAGTGTTATGCAGTTGAATCAGATCGGTCTGCGGAATTATCGTGGATTCAAAAACATTACCCTTGATTTTCAGGGAAAAAGCACCGTTCTCTACGGAATCAACGGCGTAGGAAAATCCAGCATTCTTCGAGGGATCAACCTGCTGTTTGCTCGGGCCGTATGCCGCGTTGTTATGAGTGAGTTCAAGCAGATCGTCCCGATCTCCCGGGATGACGTTCACTTCGGAACGTCCAGAGCGTCTGTACATGGGTCGTTTACATTTGATGACGGAAAAGAGTATCCCTATGGATTTTCTTATGACAAAGGCACCGGAACACGGCAGGTAAACCGGAAAGTCATATCTGATTTTGCAGGAGCGTTCAGCGCTCAGTATTTATCGGAACATGCGCCGCTTCCGGTATTTGCTTATTACGGAGTAAACCGGGCCGTATTGGACGTACCCCTGCGGATCAAGCAAAAGCATGAATTTGGGAAGCTTGAAGCCTATCAAAACGCTTTGAAGGCAACTACTGATTTCAGGACCTTTTTCGAGTGGTTCCGGAATCAGCAGGAGATCGAAAACAGCCGAGCGGTAGAGCTTAAAAATCTGGAGTATCGCTCTCCCGCGTTGGAGGCCACGAGAACGGCGATCCAATCCATGCTCCCGGGAATGACAAATATCAGGATCACCCATTCCCCGCTTCGTATGTGTGCAACAAAAGCCGGACAGACCCTTTCGATCCAGCAGTTATCTGATGGGGAAAAGTGCGCTTTGGCCATGCTGGGCGATCTGGCCCGCCGGCTGTCCTTGGCGAATCCGGAATCGGAGAATCCGCTGCTTGGCGGCGGGATCGTTTTGATCGACGAAGTGGAGCTTCATATGCACCCCTCATGGCAGCAGACGATCGTTCCGACTCTGCACAAGGTATTTCCAAATATTCAGTTCATCATTACGACCCATTCTCCGGTCGTTTTGGGCGGGCTGGACAACACCTTCAAGGTCCTGAAACTTGCAAGAACGGATAACCTTAGTGTTGAAGCGACGGAAGTAACTCCGGCTTATTACGACGCGAATCTGGTTCTTGAAGATCAAATGGATACTCCCAGTATCCCGACTGAGGTCTCAAGCGTAGAAAAGCAAATGTTTGACAGCTTGAAGCGCAAAGACATCCCCGCCGTCCAAATGTATATGCGGCATTTATCTCAGTTGACAAACGGTTCCCATCCGTCTATTACAGAAGCGCAGATCTTACTGCATCGGATGGGAGCACAGTTGGGTGAGCAGTCATGAAGCGAATCGTCAAAGGGAAAGAACCGTCTGATTTTACGGCATGGAAGGAACAATTTCGGCAGGATCACGGGAAAGAACCCGAATATAAGGATTTTCGCATGACTCCGGAATGGAAAAATCTGATCCAGGCCCTGCTCAAAGAGCAGGGATACATATGCTGTTACTGTATGCAGCGGATTTACGGCGGGGACTCTCATATCGAGCACTTTGTTCCGAGAGATATCAAAAACACGGATCCGCATTCCATGCGGGCTTCTGATGTAGAACTGAACTATGGGAATTTGTTTGAATCCTGCAATGGAGAGCATTGGGATTGGAGCCATTGCGGACGGTTCAAGGATAGAGAATCTGACCCCATTCTTCTTTCCCCTGCGCAGGAAGATATCGAAGAAAGATTCTGTTATGATTTAGACGGGTCGATTGACGCTGTACACGCGGATGACAGCGCCGCAATGAGTACGATCCGAATACTGAATTTGAACGATACCGCCTTAAAACGGCATAGAAGAACGGCTATCTTTACGGCGCTGAAAAATGCAGATCCGAAAAGCTCTAACGAAGCGCTCATTGATTCGTATTCCCGCCAAGATGAATCTGGAATGTTTGCACCTTACTGCATGGCAGTTATTTGGGCCTTGAGAGAGTTCTCGTAAAAACCCTAAAAGCGACCTCCTCCCAATTGGGAGGAGGTCGCTTTCAGATAGAACGCTTTCAGCAGTTCGATTTAATTGCGCCACTTGGTCCGTCAACTGCCTATTATCTAAAGGAAATGGGCTTGTAACTATCCGGTAGTGCAAACGCTTGTAAAGCTTCTACCTTTGGCTTGCCGGACGATCCGGCAGTGATGTTGCATCGAGGGGTGATTGACTGCGCCCTTCGCAAAGGAGATATGCTCCAGAGTGACTGTATCCGATACTTGCTTGTCGGTTAGATAGTTGATCCACATACGATACAGATTCATTGCTCCGATACGTTCGTCACTGGAACGGTATCCGCAAGCGCGGCAGGTAAACAGGTGCTTTTTCTCGTCTCTGTTCCCTTGTTCTATACGTCCGCAGACATCATAATGATTTTGCATGTAATGTAGGCAATAGAGAATGTTTCATATTGTTAATGATTCTTTGTTGATTTCGGAGATGTTGGGGTGGTATTATTAAAATACAAAATGGTTGTAATCAAGTTGAGAAACATTCCAAAACAGACTTAAAAGCAAAAAAGGAAGGAGACGGTACTATGCCCGCTGTAACGCAGAATCATATTTATAGTTATGGCAAAAAAAGAAAAGACGCCAAAGACGAACATGTTCTGAGTAATGAGCAGCTTCAGAAAATTAAGCAATCTCTTCAAAAGTACCGTACCGGAAAAAAATAATGGAATAATGGAGTTGAAAGCAAAACTCTTTCATCAAGGACTTGTGGGGCTGACTTGGAAATTCCATGCCAGCCCTAAGTTTTGTGCCAATCCAGAATACTACAATCGCTACATTCAATTGAATGCGATTGAAGATTGCCGGCGGGGAATGGGTGTTACACATGCTTTGGTCGGTGAAGAAAAAATCGAATTGCAGGATTTATTACTTTGCGAGCAACTTCTCTCATAAGCGAGGGAGGCAACGGCACTAAATTGGTAAAATCGTCAAAAAATCATTTCTTAAATTAGAAATTGACAGGTTTACATTTTTGTACTACAATACTTTACAGTAAAATAAGTCCTCACAATCCGCGGGAGGCTGTAAGCGTCATGTGTTGGCGTCGGATCGAGGCATTGTTAGAAAAACACCTCAGATATGAGGTGTTTTTTGCTTATATGTGTGCCCGCGGGCACAGAAGGACATCAAGCGGAAACTGGTGTTTCCGCTGTTTTCTTGTTAGGCTTGCATATCTTTCGCCAGTGCAGTATTATAATTACTAATTGGGGTATGTGTTTGCGGATGCATACTTGAGAGAGCCGGGAAACTGGCTCTCTTTCTATATTTAGATGTTTCCTCCTTTAACCGTACAGGCCGAGATGTAGCAGCTCACGAATTTTCGGTTTTCAGGGAAAGTCAAGCTGTCACATACTGCTGCTTGGGCTGTAAGGCTTATCCGGCATTGTCAACTGAATGGCTCCGCTCGGCACTAATGGGTCAAGATATCTCTGCAAGGCATACTGTCCGGCTGTTAGGAGGCAATATCCGAATACTCAATAATCTTGCTGCGAGTTTGAGGTGTGCGGCAAAACTCTAACAGTCCTTTTTCGTCTTGCGCATTTTCCCTTTCTGCAGCCTCACCAGCAATGCTCCCCATCATAGCGCTCTCGCCGTTGTAAAGGGCTGCCGAAAATTCACTGCGCTGATCCAGAAACTCCGGTTCCGGAAACCCTGATTTTTCATGGAAAAGCGAATTGTGGGGATGCCGGAATAAGGATTCTTTGTTTTTCCCAATTTTTCGCCAGGATTAAGAACTCCCATTTTTTCTGCCGGACGAATATCATCCTGATATTTCTTGCGGAATGCCTCATAGCTATATACTTCGTATTCTGTCATGGGCTTATCCCCATTGCCTACTTGGGTATAGGAGCCGCGCAATCCTCCCTTGGCCGTTTTAAAGCAAGGTTGCTCGGTAATATCGACAGGTGAGATCTCTGCGGAAACAAACGTAAGCCCGGTTTCATCCACCTCGGTAAACTGAGGACGAACTACTGGAGTCATCTGTTCGCAATACTCCATGACTTTGCGCATCATGTACCCCAACTTTTGCAAACCCGCTCTTTTCATCCAAGCCAAAAACGAAAGTTCCTCCGCTATTCTGGTTGGGAAATGCAGAAATAGTGTTATAATTAGCACAAGCAAAGCAAGAAATGAAGAGGAAACACAAGATTTTTCTTAGCTTTCTTCTCAGGTTTCTTATGTTACAAGAGAAACGCAAGAGCTTCTCTTGTATTTCTCGCTAAATTTAGCAAGTTAACAAAAGGGGCAGCGGCGCCTGCGGGCGCGGGAGGACATAAGGCGGAAACATGCGTTTCCGCAATTGTTTTTGTCAGCAAAAATTTTATTGAAAAAATGTGGTAAAATTGGACAAAAACTATAAAAAATTTTCTTGTTTTTGTAACAATATACGAATTTTAGAAAAAGGCCGTTTTTTTTGATTTTTTTCGACACTTTTGAATATAACAAGGCAAAGAAACAGCTCCACCCGGGGGAGTCGTTTCTTAGACTGCCAGAGACGTTCTCGACCGGATGTAAAACCCGGCACTGGCAAAAAAAGAGAGAACAAAAAAATTATATAAGGAGGCAATTACTATGAAAGAAGATAGGATTATGGCAAAATGCACCCATTGCGGTGCAGAACTCCCGATTGAGTATCTGGGATTTTTGCCTGAGACGGATGATTTTTTCCGAAAACTCCCTTCAACTGACACCCCGGAAGGGGTAGATTCGACGATCCTGCTGTGTCCGAACTGTCTGACAGACTGGATGCAAAAACACGGATACGAGGTCTGATTCTCAAATGGGCGCCGCATTGCGGCGCCCATTTAATCTGTCGAAAAAGTCCAGATGGTGCCGGGTTTTTCGACAGACTGAGCGCCTCTCCCGATCGTGGGAGGGGCGCTGTAATATGTAGCAGCTAATTTCTGATGCCTCAATCAACAGTAGTTTTGCTCTTCACAGCAAAAGCCGCAGCCGTCATGCTGCGGGTCTCCTTCGACGCGCCAGTCCCAAAGCATCCAATTCCCGCAAAACCGAAATTTTTCCCTGTTTTCAAAAAGTTTACAATATGGCTGAATCCATTCCACCCCAATCGGTTCCCTGCTTTTACCCTTGCCAAAAGTTCGATTCCTGTACAAGAATCGAAACTTTTTATTGCAAAAAGATGCAATTTATGATATTTTTTGTCCACATCCGGAACAAAAATATCATAAAGGAGTTGTTTTTTCCATGCACAATCTGCGGTATTACGAAATGGACGGAACGCTGGCGATCCTGAAGGCCCCGGAACGCGATGATTTCAAGAGCAAGGCGGAATATACGGCGGCGCGGGACAAAACCGTGCGGACATGGGCCGCGAAGCACCGGGAAGAGCTGATGGAGATCAGCCGCCGGATCCTGAAGCTGCGGGAAAATCTGTCCAACGGGCGTTTGAAGGCGGACCAGTATTCCGACGAAAGAGTTTTCCAGTACAGCCTGTCCGGGATCTTTGAAGCGGTGGACGCGGACGCGGAGAACGGCATCCCCTTCGTGTCGCTGTTCGCTGAGATCGAGCTGTATCTTTTCCAGTACGCCTGTCTGGAGGCGCCCTGCGTCCCGCCGTCTGAATTTACGGACTGAGGGGGAAGCGGTATGACAAAGATCATCACGCTGCCCGGGGGCGGCGCGTGGCAGGAGCGTTACGACGTTTTCACCATCGTGCTGGACCCGGAGCGGTTCGACGACGAACAGACCTTTCTGGACGCCGTAAAGCGGTATCTGGCGCTGGCGGAGGAGATCAATTTGGCGGAATGAGGCGACCCACCCGCCCGGCAATGCAAAAAATGCAGGAGTTCTTGCATTTTGCTTGCGCAAGACGGCTTCGGTATGGTACAATCATCCAGTAAGCGCTTGCGCAAATGCGGGAGAACGGGCGAAACGGCTCCCCAGACGAGAGAAAGAAGGAGAACGGAACCGTGAAAAGAAAACAATTTCCTCTGGCGCTGTGGATCTTCGTCGGCCTGCTGGCCGGCGCGGCCGCGGGCGCCGCACTGATGTGCCTTCCCAACGGCGTGGACATCGCCAAGAGCTATATCAAACCCTTTGGCACCATTTTCCTGAACCTGCTGAAATTCGTGGTGGTGCCCATCGTGCTGTTCTCCATCGCGTCGGGCGTGATCTCCATGGGCGACATCAGCCGCGTTGGCTCCGTGGGCGGAAAAACGGTGGTCTACTATATGTGTACCACCGCCTTCGCCGTGATTCTGGCGCTGATTCTGGCCAGCGCCGCCAAGGCCATGAACCTCTTCACCCCGCTGGACACCGCCGGACTGGAATACGCCCCGCCGGAGGGCCAGAGCCTGATGGACACCATCGTGGCCATCTTCCCCTCCAACGCGGTGACGCCGCTGGCCAGCGCCACCATGCTTCAGGTCATCGTCATCTCCCTGCTGCTGGGCTTCGGCGTGCTGCTGGCGGGCGACAAGGGCCGGACCGCGGGCGACGTCATCAGCAGCTTCAACGAGGTCTTTCTCAAGATCATGGACCTCATCATCCGGCTCTCGCCGCTGGGCGTGGCGTGCCTGATCTGCCCGGTGGTGGCGGAGAACGGCCCGCAGGTGCTGGGCAAGCTGGCGGCGGTGCTGCTGGTGGCCTATGTGGGCTATATCGTCCACGCCGCGGTGGTGTACTCCTCCTCCGTGGCGGCGCTGGGCGGTGTCAGCCCGCTGGCGTTTTTCCGGGGCATGGCCCCGGCCATGATGATGGCGTTCTCCTCCGCCTCCTCCGTGGGCACCCTGCCCTTCACGCTGGAGTGCTCCGAGCGGCTGGGCGCGCGGCGGGAGGTGGCGTCCTTCGTCCTTCCGCTGGGCGCGACCATCAACATGGACGGCACCGCCATTTATCAGGGCGTGTGCGCGGTGTTCATCGCCTCGTGCTACGGGATGGACCTGACGCTGGGCAACATGGCCACCATCGTCCTCACCGCCACGCTGGCCTCCATCGGCACGGCGGGCGTTCCCGGCGCGGGCATGGTCATGCTGGCCATGGTGCTCCAGAGCGTGAACATCCCCGTGGAGGGCATTGCGCTGGTGGCGGGCATTGACCGCGTGTTCGACATGGGCCGCACCACCATCAACATCACCGGCGACGCCGCCTGCGCGGTCATCGTCTCCAAGATGGAGGACCGGCGGCTGGCGAAGGCCGAAAAGAAGTAACGGGCCGCGAAGCGGCGGACGAAAAAGCGCGGGGCGCGGGCTTCCATCGGAGGCCCGCGCCCTGTTCGTGTCCGGCGGTTTTGAAAGGAATGCGTCCCCGCTGAGGGACGCTCCCGCCGGGACAGCCGGGCGGGAGAAAAGCGCTCCGGGGGCGTGTCTGCTCCGCGGCTCACCGCGCCTTGGGCGCTTTGCGTCTGCGGGGCTGGGGGACGGGGACCAGCGGCTCCAGAATGGCAAGGACCCGCAGGAGCTTTTCCCGGTCGTCCGCGTCCAGAATGTAGTGCTCCTTCGCCCCCTCGTAGGGCGCGCCGGTCTGAGCGTCTGCCAGCTCCTCCGCCAGCTCTGGCAGGCACTTGACGTAAACCGTGTCGTCGCACACGGTCAAAAGGGGCTTTTCGTTGATGTAGACCATATACTCGCCGAACATTTTCCGACAGCGCAGCGCGCCCGCCCCCGCCGCCTGATCGCACACGTACTGAATATATGCCTCGCTGGTCGCCATAAAGCGGACTCCTCCCTATACATTATATATAATGGACATACAGCATACCGCAAAACGGCCCCGCAGTCAACTGCGGCGCTCCCCCGCTCCCCGGACGGCAGCGCTCCCCCAAGGCAGACGCAGGAGGGATCGTCTGCTTTGGGGGAGCGTTTTTGCAGTCCGGCTGTCCCGCCGGGTGGGGCGGGCCGGTGCATTTGGGAAAGGGGCTTCAGGCGGAGACGGCTTTTCTCGCCGCCGCCGCGATGTCCTTGGGCAGGGTGCGGCACAGATCCTCCAGATGGGGGGTCATGGGGATGGGCACGAAGGGCGCGCCGATCCGCACGATCGGTCCCTTCAGGTCGGAGAGGGCCTCCTCGGCGATGGTGGCGGAAAGCTCCGCGCCGAAGCCGCACTGCTTGACCGCCTCGTGGGCCACCACCACGCGGCCCGTCTTTTTGATGGAGGCCAGCACGGTCTCCTTGTCCCACGGGGACACGGTGCGCAGGTCGATGACCTCTGCGTCGATGCCGTCGGCGGCCAGCTCCTCGGCGGCGGCCAGCGCGCGGCTGACCATGATGCCGTATACCACGATGCTCACGTCCTTTCCCTCGCGGGCGATGCGGGCCTTGCCGATGGGGATGGTGTATTCCTCGTCGGGCACCTCGCCCTCCATTTTGAAGAGGGTCTTGTGCTCGAAGAACATGACCGGGTTATCGTTGCGGATGGCGGTCTTGAGCAGGCCCTTGCCCTCCGCCGGGCTGGAGGGAATGACCACCTGCAATCCGGGCATATGGGCGAACCACGCCTCAAGGCAGTCCGTGTGGTGAGCGCCCTGCATTTTCAGGATGCCGTCCGGGCAGCGCACGACCATGTGGACCTTTCCCTGCCCGCCGAACATATAGCGGGACTTGGCCGCCTGATTCGTCAGCTCGTCCATGCACACGGGCAGGCAGTTGGAAAACCGCATATCAATGACCGGGCGCATTCCCGCCAGCGCCGCGCCCACCGCGCTGGCCACGATGGCCGTTTCCGAGATGGGGGCGTCCAGCACGCGGCTCTGGTCGCCCACCGCCGCGCCGAGACCGGCGTAATGCCCCATGGAGCCGCCGTTTCCGATGATGTCCTCCGCCATGGCGTATACCGACGGGTCCCGGAGCATTTCCTCTTTCATCGCTTCCCAGGTCGCCTGCTTGTAAGTTTTGATACTCATATTCCGCCCTCTCTCAGTCGTAGATATCCGTGAACAGCTCCGAATCGTCGGGATACGGGCTGTTGACGGCAAATTCCTTCGCGTCCTCGATCATGGCGTCCACGTTTTTCTGCACGGCGTCGAAGTCCGCCTGCTCCAGCCAGCCCGCCTTCAGGCAGCGGCGCTCGAAGTTTACAATGCAGTCGTCCGCCTCCCAGCGCGCTTTGGCAAGAGCCGCGTCGCGGTAGGGCTGGCTGTCGCCCACGACGTGGCCGAAGGGGCGGTGGGTCTGGCACTCGAGGAAGCCGCAGCAGTTGCCCTCGCCCTGACGGGCGCGGCGGGCCAGCTTCGCCATGCCGTTCTGCACGGCGAAAAAGTCGTTGCCGTTGACCACGCAACTCTCCATCCCGTAGCCCAGCGCCCGTTTGGAAAGCTCCGTGACGGACTGCTGTCCGCCGGTCTCATGGGGCGTGGAGCAGGCGATGCCGTTGTTTTCGCACACAAAGATCACGGGCAGATGCCACGCCGCCGCCATGTTGGCCGCCTCGTGGAAGGTGCCGCGGTTGGACGCGCCGTCGCCGAAGAAAACGACGGAGATCGCGCCGGTCTTCTGATAGCGGGCCGCCAGCGCCGCGCCCACCGCAAGGCCGAAGCCGCCGCCAACGATGCCGTTGGCGCCCAGCATCCCCACGCTGAAATCGGCGATGTGCTGCGAGCCGCCCTTGCCCCTGCACGAGCCGGTGGCCTTGCCGTAAAGCTCCGCCATCATGGGCCGGAGCGCCGCGCCCTTGGCGATGGTGTGGCCGTGGCCCCGGTGGGTGCTCTCGATATAGTCCTTTCGCTCCAGACAGGCGCACACGCCGGTGGCCACCGCCTCCTCGCCCACGTAGACGTGGACGTTGCCGAGGATCTCACCGGCCTCGCGGGCGCGCTTCGCCTCAAGGTCGAACTTGCGGATCTTCACCATGGTCTCGTAATGCCGGAGCAGTTCTTCTCTGGTAAACATTTCATTCTCCCTTACTGTTTTGTGGGCCGCTCTGAAGGACGGCTGGAACGGACTGAGCGGCGAGGATCGTTTCCGCCCCCGCCGCTCAGCCGCCGATCCGCTGCGTTCAGCCGGGAAGCGCGTTTCGTTCCGGCCGGGCTTACATCAGTCCGGCGCTCTCATAGTACGCCTGCGCGCCGGGGTGCAGCTCGATGCCGCACTGGGCCATGACCTGAGGATCGAGGGCCTCAAAGCTGGCGTGGGCGCTGACCAGCGCGTCCTTGTTCTCGGCGAGGGCCTTCGCCATGTTATAGGCCACGGCGTCGTCCACGCTGGAGTTGACCACGAGGATCACGGTGTCGCACAGGGTGCCCACGTCGGAGTCCTGATACTGATAGGAGCCGGCGGGGATGTAGTCATAGGAATAGCCATAGATATCGGCGACCTTCTGGGCGGTGGCCTCGTCCAGACTGACGAAGCTCATCTTCTGGGACGCCAGCGCCTCCACGAGGGAGCTGAGGGGAATGGCGGCCTGATAGTTGCAGGTGTTCACGTTGCCGTCCTTGATGGCGGTGTAGCCCTCGGAGGTGGAGATGTACTGCACGTCCGCGCCCTGAGCGGCCAGCTCGTCCAGACTGGTGCCAAGCTGCTCGAGGTAGCGGTTGAGCATGATCTCGTTGCCGCCGCCGCGGGGGCCGACCGCGATCTTCAGGCTCTTGGGATTGGCCACCATGTCCTCCACGCTGGTGTAATCGGCGGTGGTGGTGATGCCCAGATACTGGCGGATGTTCAGGCAGGCCAGCGCCTTGAGGTTATTGCACTGAGCGCCCTCATAGTCATACTTGCCCTCCGTCGCGGCCACGGCGTTGGCGATGTAGGTGAAGCCGAGCTGAACGTCTCCGCCCTCGTCCACCAGCGTGGGGTTGGTGCTGCCGCCGCCGGGGATCAGGGTCATGTGGACGTTCATGCTGCGCTCGAACAGGTCGTTCATGGCGGCGCCCATGACGTACCAGCCGCCGCCGGCAGAGCCGGCCGCCATGGAGAGATAGCTCTCATCCATGAGCATATAGCCGTTTTCGTCGAACTGGGGTTCGGTCTGGGCGGCGGAGCCGCCGGACTGGGCGCCGGAGCCGCTGGAGGAGCCGGAGGAGCCGCAGGCGGCAAGGGACAGGGCCATGCACATTGCAAGCGTCAGTGACAAAAACTTTTTCATCATTCTTTTCTCCTTGTCGTTTTTTTGTTATCTTACGCAAGCGTCGGCTGACGCTTGGCAAAGAACTTGACGTATCCGATGATCACAGCCAGAAGCGCAAGGCCGATCAGGTCGGTGACGGTGCCGCTGATAATCATGCACAGGGCGCAGACCAGCGTGACGATGCGCATGAACCAGTTGAGCTTGCGGTCGAGGAAGATGCCCTGCACGCCGCCGGCCAGCGCGTAGCAGCCGATGATGGCGGTGACGGCGGACTGGACGATCATGAGGATGCTGCCCTCCAGCAGCAGCGCGCTGGAGAAAGTGAAGATCCACGGGATGATGTACGCCGCAATGCCCAATCGACACGAGGTCCATCCGGTTTTCGCCGCCGGGGCGCCGGCCAGATTGCCGCCGGCATACGCCGCCATGGCCACGGGCGGGGTGATGGTGGAGAACGCCGCGTAGTAGAAGCAGAACAGGTGCGCCGTCAGCGCGGGAACGCCGAAGCTGGTCAGCGCGGTGGGCGCGAACACGGCCACCAGCATATACGCTGCGGGCGTGGGCAGGCCCATGCCGAGAATGATGGTCAGGATCATGGTCAGCAGCAGCACGAGCGGGAGCGAGCCGCTGGCAAGGCGCATGATGATGGTGGTGAGCTTCAGGCCCACGCCGGTGAGGTTGATGGTGCCCACCACGATGGCGGCGCAGGTCAGGGGCGCGGCGATGGTCACGGCGCTGCGGCCGGAGTCGTCCAGGATCTTGAGCAGCGCCTTGGGAGACATGCTCTTGGGATCGTGGATCAGGCCCACGGCGATGGTGGTGAGGATGGCGAGGAACGCCGCGCGGAACACGGACTTGCCCATCAGCAGGACGACGATGATGACCACGATGGGAGCCACCATGTAGATCTGCTTGAAAAAGCTCTTCCAGTCGAACTCCGACCGCTCGGACTTGGGCAGCTTCTTCATGCCCAGACGGCAGGCCTCCATGTCCAGCATGAACCAGAGGGAGAGGTAATAGAGGATGGCGGGGATCAGCGCCGCGCGGCAGATGGCGGCATAGGAAACGCCGAGGAAGTCCGCCATCAGGAACGCCGTGGAGCCCATGACCGGCGGCATGATCGCGCCGCCCGAGGAGGCGACGGCCTCCGTCGCGCCGGCGACCTCGTTCTTGAAGCCCGCCTTTTTCATCAGGGGAATGGTAAAGGTGCCGGTGGCGTACACGTTGGCCACTGCGGAGCCGGAGATGGAGCCGAACAGGCCGCTGGCGAGGATGGACGCCTTGGCGGGACCGCCCCGCAGGCCGGAGGTGCAGTGAGTGGCGAAGTCGATGAAGAACTTGCCCACGCCGCTGGCCTCAAGGAAGCAGCCGAACACGATGAACAGGAACACGTAGGTGGAGGAGATGTTGACCGTGGAGCCGAATAGGCCGTCCGACACACAGAACATATAGGCGAGGTAGTTCTTCAGGCTGACGCTGGCGCCGCGGATGGCCGGGGGCATATACTTGGCGTACAGCGTGTAGATCACGAACACCGCCGCCACGATGATGATGGACCAGCCGGTGGTGCGGCGGGTGATCTCAAGGATCAGCAGGAAGGTCAGCACGATGACAAAGTAATCCATGGCCGTGAGCTTCGTGACCATGAACATGTAGCGGGAGAGCCGCTCGAAATTCATCAGAATATATATGTAGACGAATACGGCCGATGCCGCAAGGATCAGGTCGATCACGATGCCCGCGCCGCGGTCCTTCTTCTTGCTGCCGCGGTACATCAGAAAGCCGAGGCAGAGGAAAAACGCCACGTGGAGGGGACGGTGGACCAGCCACTCCGGCAGGCCGAAGATCGCAACATACAGGTGATAGACCGTCATGGCGATGGCGATGACCGAGATCACGCGGTCCAGGCCCCCATTGAATTTCCGGGTGCCGCCCGCGTCTTCACTGTTCGTGATTTTCAGGCGTTCTGCTAGCTTCATACATCCATTCCTTTCTCTTTTCGATATCGTGCTCAGGACGCCGCGTCAGTACAGATAGGACCCGCCGTTGACGTCCAGCGTCGTGCCGACCATGAACGCGCCCGCGTCGGAGAGGAGAAGGACCGCCGGCCCCACCAGCTCCTCCGGGCGGCCCCTGCGGTGGAGGGGCATTTTCCGGATGGTCTCCTCGTATTCCGCCGGGTCCCGGCCCGCCGTGGTCATGGGCGTGTCGATGCTGCCGGGGGCGATGGCGTTGACGCGGATGCGATAGGGAGCCAGCTCCCGGGCGATGCCCTTGGTCAGCGAGATCACGCCGCCCTTGGACGCGGCGTAAAGGCTGGTGCTCATCAGGCCGCCGCCGTTCCGCGCCGCCACCGACGCGATATTGACGATGGCCCCGCCTCCCTGCCCGGCCATGACCTCCGCCGCCATCCGGCAGCACAGGTACACGGAGCGCAGATTCAGGTTTATCACGCGGTCAAAGTCCTCTGCGGTAGATTCCAGAAACTTTACCTTGCTGGTGATCCCGGCGTTGTTTACCAGGCCGTCCAGCCTGCCGTGCTTTTCTGCCGCCGCGGCGATGACCTCCCGGATCTGCTGCTCGTCCGTAACGTCCAGCTTCACGCCCTCACAGCGCAGACCCTCCGCCTGAAGCGCGCCCGCGGACTCGGCCAGCTTCTCCCCGTTGATGTCCGCCATGATGACCTTCGCGCCGCTCCGGGCGCATCCCCGCGCCATGGCGAGGCCAAGCCCCTGCGCGCCGCCGGTGATGAGAATGACTTTTCCCTCCAGCAGCTTTTCCATACTGTTCTGTCCCTCCTTCCCTGTGGTGCTGGAAAAGGTTGCGTCCGAATTTGTATACAAAATAGCATACTTTAAGAAATGTGTCAAACAAAACCGAGTAGTCCAAGTGCTTTTTGTCTACCTATCTAAAAAATGTGTGTACTTTTTGTGAATTGCATCTTGTTTTGGATACAATGTTGTTTTTCTTCCTTGACACGGATTTCCTTTTCCGCTATACTGAATTCACAGTCGGCGCAGCCGTATTTTTTTTGGATTTCTGGGTATCTGTGCCAAATTGCAGGGATAAAGAGGTGAACGCTGTGACGGAAGTATCCACCGCCCCCAAGCAGGATCTGGAGGGATTTGCCTATGAGCAGATCAAAACGGCCATTGTCAAGGGCATCTATCCGCCCGGCTATCAGATTGTGGAGGAGCTGGTCGCGGACCAGCTGAGCATGAGCCGCTCGCCGGTGCGCACGGCGATCAAGCGGTTACAGACCGAGGGCTTTCTGGAAAAGCGCACCAACCGCCGCGTCTATGTGGCTCTGGGCGACCACCAGCGCACGGTCAATACACTGTATATCCGCAAGGCGCTGGAGGGCGTGGCCGCCTATCAGGCGGCCATGAACCGCACGGAGGAGGATCTTGAGGAGATCCGGCGGCGCATCTCCGAAATGGTGCAGTATTATAAGGATGGGGACGCGTTCATGCAGCTGCGCATGGGCATCGAGATCCACCGCACGATCTATCTCATCTCGAAAAACGAGCTGCTGGCGCAGATCGGCATCAATGCGCTGGAGCAGGAGTCTGTTTTCAGCTATCGCAGCCTGAATAACGACGCCGCCCGGGCCGACCGCTCCTACCACGAGCACACGGCCATTCTGAACGCCATTATCGAGCAGAAGGCCGACCTTGCCGAGCAGAAGGCCCGCGAGCATGTGGACCGGCTGATCGAGCGCGTGAGGTATGACGACCGGCCGGACGCCTCCGCCGAGAACGGCCTGCTGCTGTCTCTGTAAAAGATTCTCAAAGACGATTCGCGCTTTCCATGCGCAAAAAGGAAAATGCAGGAAGACCGCGCGCTTTTGGGCGCGGCCGGCCGGCAGAGCGGCGCTTTACAGGGAACGCGCCGGAAAAAGAGCGGTAAAAAAGGACAGGAGCGGCCGTGAACCGCTCCTGTCCTTTTCCATAGGATATTCCGGTTATTTGGCGGCGCTGTCCGCCCCGCCCCGCTCCGCGCGGATGGCGTTTACCATGCGGGTCAGGCCCGTTTCGATGACGCTGCGGGGCATGGCCAGATTCAGCCGGACGTACCCGGCGGCGTTGCCCACGAACAATGCGTTCCCGCCCTCCAGCAGCACGCCCGCCCGGTTGGCGAAGAAGTCCGGCAGGTCGGCGGTCTCCGGCAGGCACTTCCCCATGTCCACCCACGCGAGGTACGTGGCCTCCGGGATGTACATGACCGCATCCGGCAGCTCCCGGGCGAGGAAGTCCTTCACGAACGCGAAATTGCCGTCCAGATACTCTTTGAGCGCCTCGTGCCACGGGCCACCCACCTCATAGGCGGCCTTGGCCGCCGTCAGGGACAGGGGGTTCACCATGCCGAACAGCTTGTCCCGCTCCCGGAAGCGCCTGCGCAGCGCCCGGTCCCGGATGATGATGTTGGAAAACGCCAGCCCCGCCAGATTAAAGGTCTTGCTGGGGGCCATGCAGGTGATGAGCTTGGGATAGTCCGCCATGACCCTGGCCATGGGGATGTGGCGGCGGCCCCGGCGGATCAGGTCGCAGTGGATCTCGTCGGACACCACCCAGAGGTTGTACTTTTCGATGATGGCCGCCGCCTGCCGCAGCTCCTCCTCCGTCCACATCCGGCCGGTGGGGTTCTGGGGATTGCACCAGAACACCAGCTTGCACGCCGGGTCGGCGCACTTGCGTTCGAAGTCCGCAAAGTCCGCTTCAAACGTGCCGTCCGGCCGCTTTTTCAGCGGCGAGGTCAGCACGCCCACCCCCGCGTATTCCGCCGCGTGGACGAAGTAGCCATAGGCCGGGGTGTTCACCAGCACCTTTTCGTCCTTGGTGCACAGCGTCTCCGTGAGCTGATAGAGGGCGGGAATGATGCCCGGCGTCACGCAGAGCTGCTCCTTGGGAAACGTCCAGTCATAGTGGGTCCAGCACCAGCTGGAAAAGGCGTTGTAGTATTCGTCGTCATAAAGGCCGGTGTAGCCGAAGATGCGCCGGTCGATGCGCCCGCGCAGGGCGTCCAGAATTTCCGGGGCCACGCCGAACTCCATGTCGGCCACCCACATCCGGACGAACTCCTCGTCCTTGTAGGGGAACACCTTTTCCGGCCCGGCGTGGAAGATGTAGCCCCGGAAGCCGTCGGTATTCAGGGCGTTGGTATGGCGGCGGTCAATAATTTCATCAAAGTTGTAAGTCACGGTGATTGCTTCTTCCTCTGATGCTGATGCGCGGCCCTATTTCAAGAGCCGGGGATAGTCTGTTCTGCCGTTGACGACGCGGTAAACGTACACGGACGCTCCGCTCACCCTGTAAACGCAGACATAGTCGCCGCAGAGCACCTTGCGGTACTCCCTGCGCATCAGCTCCGGGTCCGGGTGCTGCGCGCCCATGTAGGGAAACGACCCCAGCCGCTCCAGCGTGTCCAGAATGCCGTCCGTGATCCTGCGGGCGGACGCCGCGCCGGACATCCTCAGATGAAAGTCCGAGATCCTGTCAATGTCCTGCCACGCGGCAAGCAGAATTTCGACCCGGTATTCAGCCATGGGCGTACTTTTCTGAAAGACGGGAGCGGACCTCGTCCACGCTCAGAGTCGGCGCACCCGCAAGACGGGAAAATTCCGCCTCCAGAATACTGGCGCGGTGATCCAGCATTTTCTCGCGCTCCTCATAGGCTTCAACGCTCTGCACCACCAGATCTGCTTCGCCTCGGTTTGTGATGATGATCGGCTCGCCGGACGCCTTGGCCAGCGCCGCGATCTGCTGATACTCATTTCTCAGCGCGGTAGACGGCTTCAGGTTCATTGCGCTCACCCTTCCCTTCAATATCATTTCCACGATAGTATTCTATCAGAAACACGCTTTTCATGCAAGGCCGCTCTTGCAGCGTAGGCATGCGGATGCCCTTCGCGGGCGGCTCTGCGCCCATTTTCAGCGCGGTTCTCGCTTTCGGCCTTGCCCCGGCCCGATCATAGTGCGCATTGAAACGTCCAAAAGCGCGATCTTAAAAGCAGCCTTTTTCGCATAAGCCGTCATTTTTTTCAGCTTTCCTGTACGAAAACGGCTCCCATGTCCAGGAAAACGGAACTTTCTGGCGCCGCCGGGACGGGGGCCGCTGTGGAGATAACAGAGGAGCGGGCGCATTCTGCGCCCGCTCCTGCTTTTGCGGCTTCCTTTCGCTTTGGGTCTGCGGCCCTTCCGGATGCGGCCTGACTGCGGGCCGTTCCGCCCCTATCCCGGCGATCGTTCCGGTCCGGGGGCGTTTTCGGTCACGGCTCCTCCCGCCCGTCCGGGCCGGACGCGGCGGCGGCTTTCTCCGGCTCAACGGTTTTTCCCGGCGCGGCGGACGGCGCGGCGGTCCGCTCCGGCACAGCCGCCCCCGGGCATCCCGCTCCCCCGCTTCCCTCCCGGCGGTAGAGGATCTGCTCCGCCGCGGCCACCAGACTGATCCCGGCGGCAAGGCCGATGGCCCACTTCGTGGTCAGCAGCAGATATTCCCGCGCATCCTGCGGATGGCTCATGACCAGCGAGAGCATCATGTAATACACGTAGCTTCCCGGCACCAGCGGAATGAGGGCCGGAAGCAGGAACAGCGTGGCCGGGGCCTTGCGGACGCGGGCCACGATCTCGGCGTAAGCCGCGGTGAGGATGCTGACCAGCAGGATGCGGTAAAACAGGTCCGGCACCACCTTGCCCAGCAGCAGGTACGCCGCCCAGCTCAAAAGCCCGCCCAGCGCCGAGAGCGGCAGGTGCCGGGGGCTGATGTGGAACAGCGCGGCGAACGCCCCCGCGCTGATACAGGCGAAAATCACTTGACTGACCATGCTCACACTCCAAAAAGATAGATGGCGGTGCCGAAGCCCAGCGCCAGCGCGCCGGAGAGGATCAGCGACTCCGACAGGCGCAGCAGGCCGGAGATGGTGTGTCCCACCAGCATATCCCGGACGGAGTTGGTGATGACCGCGCCGGGGATCAGCAGCATGATGATGCCGATGAGGATCTTGTCCGAGGAGAAAACGGGCGACAGCCGGCACGTCAGGTACACGAGACTGCCCACCAGCAGGGCGGTGATGAAGTCGAAAATGGCGGCGTTGCGGAACAGGGGCAGGAATTTCCGCTGCAAAAGGCACACCAGCGCGGACATGGCCGCGGAGAGCAGGCCGTCTGCCCAGCCGCCGCCGAAAAACAGCGTGAATACGCCGCCGCCCACCATGCTGCTCAGATATGCCTGCGCGGCGGGCATCGTCCGGGACACCACGGCCTGCACCCGCGCGTGCAGCTCCTCCGGCGGCAGCGGACTGCGGCAGCAGTCCCGGCTCAGGGCGTTGAGGGCTTCCAGCTTCTGAAAGTCGGTGCCGAGGGCGTTGGAGATGCGCCGGGTCTGGGTCAGCTCCGTTCCGTCCTGAAAGAGGATGGTCAGCACGATATCCGACGTGATGACGAAAATATCAACGCTCTGCGCGCCGTAAGCCCGGCCGAGGCGGATGAGGGTGTCCTCCACCCGGTTGACCTCCGCGCCGCTGGAGAGCAGCGCTTCCCCGATATCCAAAAGCTCGTGGACCAGCCGGTTGTGGATCTCCATAGGGTCCCTCCTTTCTCAAGCAACGAGTAGGATATTATCAGATTTTGCAGGAATGTCAACCGTTTGGAGCGGGTTTTCAAAAATTTTATCTGCCGCGGGACGTTTTCCGCGGACACGCGGCAGGATAGGAAGAAAACGCGACATGCATGTCGCGGCTCCGTTTTGCTGAGATCAGCCCCGTATAGGACGGCGGCGCGGGGAGATCACGCGCTCGATCTGCGCGGACGCTCCCTTTTGCCGGAGACGCCGCGCGGGAGCGCCGGGCTGCGGGACGGCGCTCGACCGTGCAGACTATATATATTATAATGTATCGTCAGGCTGCGGAGGACAAAGCTCTATAAAAAATGAAGCCGCGACATGCATGTCGCGGTTTTGGACTGCCGAAGACGTCCCGCAAAGCGCGGACTTTATCCGCCCAAAAGCGCCCGCAAGGGGGCGTCCCGGTGGAAACCGGCCCGCAATGCCGGCGGCTGCCGCGCCGGAGATGCGGAGCGTGACATGCATGTCGCAAAAAAACTGCCAAGGCTCCTTTTTTCGCTTTACAACCGCTGGGAAATTCCCTATAATAGTGCTTGCGTACACAGAGAACTGTGGGACCCGGCACGGGCCGGGAAAACGAAAGGAAGGTCGATGGCATGGGCGTGGTAGTCACGGTCGTGAACCAGAAGGGCGGCGTCGCAAAGACAACAACGGTCTCCGCCCTGGCGTACATCTTGCGGGAGAAAGGCTACAAGGTCCTGTGCATTGATCTGGATCCGCAGCGGAATCTGGATATGCTGGCTGGCAAGAGCGTGGCCATCCCCATCAACGACCTGCGCACCGGCAGTATGCTTCAGGTCCTGAACCGGGAGACACCCCTGAAAAACATCCTGATCCCCACGGAGCTGGGCGATCTGGCCCGAGCTTCCTCCCAGCTCTCCAGCTGGACGGGCCGCCCCGTGCTGACCAAGGCGGAGTTCGCTTCCCTGCGGGACAAGCCTGAGGAGCTGATCCACCTGCTGGACGAGCGCTTCCGCACCACGGACTTTTCCAAGGAGCTGGGCCGCCTGATCCCCACGGTGCGGGACGAGTACGACTATATTTTGATCGACACCAACCCGTCCCTGACGCTGCTGACGCTCAACGGCCTGTACGCGGCGGACTACGTGCTGATCCCCGCGTTTACGGAGAAGTCCTCCCGGGAGGCGGTCATCGAGCTGTGGAACACCATTCAGGGCATTTTGTACTATGAGCCGGGCAAATACCTGAAGGTCTGCGGCATCCTGCTGACCAAGGTCAGCCAGAAAACGAACCTGTTCCGCACGTACCTGCCCCCGTTCCAGAAGATCGCGGCCCAGATGGGGACGGTGGTGTTTGAGACGTCCATCCGCAACTCCGTCGCCGCGTCAGAGTGCATGGGCCGGTACGAAAACATTATGAAATACAGTAAAAATTCGCCCACCGGCCAGAGCTACGCGGCCTTTGCCGAGGAGTTTCTGGCGCGGATCGCGGCGTTGGAGGAGGCGCGCACGCATGGCTAAGAAGAAGCTGCTGCTGGACGAGGACGACGAGCTGGAGGTCGGCGCGTTCGACCCGGTGGCATCGGTGGGGAAAATGCCCGTGGACGTGTCCGGCGGGAAAAAAGCCATCAACGAGTACATGGAGGTCCCCTGCGACCTTATCATTGAATACCAGAATAAGAAGGATTCCGACTTCCGTCGGTACTCCGAGGAGAAATTTCAACTTCTGGTGGACTCCATTCGGGAGACCGGCGTGATGGAGGCGGTGACGCTCCGGGCGCTGCCGGACGGGCGGTATGAGATGCTGGCGGGC
Organism: uncultured Oscillibacter sp.; assembly: GCA_934574045.1. Classification (GTDB taxonomy): domain Bacteria; phylum Bacillota; class Clostridia; order Oscillospirales; family Oscillospiraceae; genus Oscillibacter. Next base: position 22,008 of record CAKTMK010000025.1, read on the forward strand.
GAACACCGCTGGCGGGCGTCCGTGGCCGCGGGCCGGGAGACCGTCCCCGCCCACGTGCTGGCCAACATCACCGACGCGCAGGCGGAGGAGTATTTCTCCGTGACCAACATCCTGCGGCGGGAGTCCTCCGTGCTGGACCGGGTGAACGGCTGGTGGCACTATTACGAGAGCCACGGCCATAAGCTCCGGGACGGCTCCGGCCCCGATATGGTGGATCTGGCGCTGGAGCTGAACGCCAAGGCGGACCGCACCGGCTACACCAAGCGCCACATCCTCCGCTACATCAAGATGCACGATCTGATCCAGCCCCTCAAGGACCGGTTGGACGCCCAGTTCCCCCGGACCGTCACGCTGATGGCGGGCTATTGGTTGGCCTTCCTGCCAGAGGACGAGCAGGAGCTGGTGGCCGCGCTGGACGCGCCCATCTCCGAGGAAAAGGCGAAAAAGCTCCGGGAGCTGTCCGCCTCCGGCGAGCTGACGGAGGATGCGGTGCGGGAGATCCTGCGCCCGAAGCGGGAGGTCCCCAAGCAGGACTTCCGCGCCCTGAACCGACAGATCCGCAAGGCCGCGGCAGAGCAGCTCCGACCGGAGTACCTGCCTCAGGCGGGCAAGATCTTCGCCCAGGCGCTGGGCGAGTATCTGGACCGCCACCCGGAGTACCGGCGGTAAAATTCCATACCGGCGGTAAGCAAGACGACGCGAAGCGCGGCCCGCTCCGTTTGGGGCGGGCCGCGACATGCATGTCGCGCTTTCGGAAAACCCGGCGCGTATCGGCTCAATACGGTGTGCCGCGGTGCGCTTCAGCGCTCTGCGTTCACGGGAACGCCGCCGCTTCGCACTCAGGCGGATACCGGCGCTCTGCGGCTCCGGGAAGCCGCTCCACGCTTACGTTTTCCTGCGGATAAAGGCTGCGCACCCCGGCAAAAATTTTTGCAGGTCGGCATTTCACGCCCGCGCAAAGCGGCTGTCCGCAGCAGCTTTGCGCGCAGGCAAAGATCACCGGCAGCGAGACCCGGCAGCGAGACCCGGCAGCGAGACCCGGCGGCGCATCCCGCGTACCGCACTCGGCGGAAGCGGCTGAATAGCCTGTACGCACCTGCGCATTTCGACATTCTGCGCTTAAAACGAGACCGCCGTCCGCCGCCGCTCCGCGCTTGCGCAAAAACCTGTGACCGCCGAAGCAGATCGGCACTTCGCGCCGCGTGGCACATAGGCCGCGCTTTGGAAAATAGCGCCGCCCATCGGTGCTTTCCCTTGATGGAAAAACGGCCGCAACATGCATGTCGCGCTCAAACGAAAACAGCCGCGCCCGGTTTACGGGCTTCAGAATTGGATATTATTTAAATAAGAGCCGCCCGGACCGCGCAGGCCCGGACGGCCCGCCGCGGGGAAAGTCCGCTCCGCCGCGGCAGAACGAAAATGGAGGGACCGCAGCATGACAGCAGACACCGCTCCCCACTCCCGCGACAGCTTTACCGGCAGGTGGGGCTTTATTCTGGCGTGTATCGGCTCAGCCGTCGGCATGGGCAACATCTGGCGCTTTCCCATCATGGTGTCCCTTTGGGGCGGCATGACGTTTCTGCTCCCGTACTTCCTGTGTGTGGCGCTGGTTGGCTCCTCCGGCGTGATCGGGGAATTTGCGCTGGGCCGCTCCACCCACGCCGGGCCGATCGGGGCCTTTGGCCGGTGCACGGAGCTGCGCACCGGGAATCGACGGCTGGGCGGGGCCGTCGGCCTGATCCCCATCCTCGGCTCCATGGCGCTGGCCGTGGGGTACACGGTGGTCATGGGCTGGATCTTCAAATACACGTTCCTGTCCTTCACCGGCCATCTGCACGGCATGGGGCAGGATATGTCGGTGATCGTCCCGGCCTTTGACGCGACCGCCGCCTCCAACCTGCCGTGGATCGCGGCGGCGGCGGTGTGCGCCTTCGCCATCATGGCCATGGGCGTGGCGGGCGGCATCGAGCGGGCCAACCGCGTGATGATGCCCACGCTCTTTTTCCTGCTGCTGGGCATGGGCGTTTACATCGCCACGCTGCCCGGCGCGGCGGCGGGCTATCGGTACATTTTTACGCTGGACCCCCGGCGGCTGCTGGACCCCATGGTGTGGATCTTCGCGTTTGGACAGGCGTTTTTCTCCCTGTCCGTGGCGGGCAACGGCTCGGTGATCTACGGGTCGTACCTGCCGGACAGCGAGGATATCCCGTCCTCTGCCCGAAATGTGGCCTTTTTCGACACGCTGGCGGCGCTTCTGGCGGCGTTCGTCATCATCCCCGCCATGGCGGCGGGCGGCGCGCCGCTGGAGAGCGGCGGCCCCGGCCTGATGTTCGTGTGGCTGGTGAACGTGATGAACGGGATGCCCGGAGGCCGGATCGTGGGCGCGGTGTTCTTCGTGTGCGTGCTGTTCGCGGGCGTCAGTTCTATTATCAACCTCTACGAAGCGCCGGTGGCGACGCTTCAGGATCATTTCCGGCTTCCGCGCGTTCCCGCCGCCGCCATCGTGCTGGGCGCAGGCTGCGCCGCGGCCATCCTCATTCAGCCCGTTACCTCCCAGTGGATGGACGTGGTGTCCATTTACATCTGCCCGCTGGGCGCGTTGCTGGCCGGGGTCATGTTCTTCTGGGTGGCCGGGAAGAAATTTGCGCTGGACGCGGTGGATCAGGGCCGGGCCAAAGGCCCGCTGGGCCGGTGGTTCTACCCGCTGGGCAAGTACGTCTACTGTACGCTGTGCATCGCGGCGCTGATCGCCGGAGCCGCGCTGGGCGGCATCGGCTGAACCTGCAAAACGGGCCGGAGGGGAATACCCCTCCGGCCTTTCTGCGCCCGCGTTCGACAGACCGCGACATGCATGTCGCGGTTTCGGGAAAGCTGTCGTAGTCCCGCACGCCCAAGCACTCGGCAAGCATCTGGGCCGCCGCTCGTCATACAGACGCTGGAGCGCACACACGCGGCAAACAGGCAGGAGAACGCGAAGCGTGGTTTCGGAAAAGCCGCCGCACCGGAGCAAGGCCGTCCGCGCACGAGTGAAGATCAATGTGGTTCAGCGTCTTGCGGCAGACGAAAAACAGCCATAAGCGGCGCTCCGTTTCCGCATAGAGATCAACACGTATTTTAAAGTACCGCGCTCCGAACCCGCCGCAGTGAACGGACTGACCGACAGTGAGTACGCAGATGTCTTTGCGCACCTTGCCGCTCTGCGTCCGTTCCTTTGACTTGTTTCGTATTGCCGCAGTATGCATGGTAATGCAGTTTATCGCCTTGCGGCAGAGGAAAAAACGTCACAATCTGCCGCTTCATTTTTGGGTAAAATAACGCGCGTTTCAGGACGCCGCGCTGCCTGCGCGTCCGCTCCCGCCGGAGTATCTACGCGCCGCCTCTTGCGTCCGCCGGACGGCCCTTAACTTGGCCGCCCGGCAAGCGCCGCCGTTTTCCGCGTCCGCCCGAAAGGCAGAATACCGCCCGGCAGTTTTTACGCCCGCTCAAATGGAGCGCGACATGCATGTCGCGCTCCGGCGATGAATGACGGCCCGCCGAAAAAATTGAGGAAAAGACAGCTTTTCCTGTTCTTTTCCGCCGGGGTGTGGTATACTGTTTCCATCATTGACCAAGGAGGAAAGAACATGAAAAAGACCCTGAGCGTGCTCCTCACGCTGACGCTGGCCCTGATACTGGCGCTGCCCGTGTGCGGAGCGGACTTCCCGGCCGCGTCCGGCGGCGTCTCCGAGATCCAGAAGTACGGCAACCTCGTGCTGGACATCGCCGCCGAAAAGCTGACCGGCAGCGGCTATGCCTACGGCGACGTGCTGGCTGTCACCGTGGACGGAAAGGAATACGAGGCACCCTTCTGCACCAACTATTCCGACGTGAACACCGGCGAGCTGGTCCTGCGGGACAACGACGGGACGCTGATCCTCGCCATCAACATGGGCGACTTCGCCTCCACCAACGGCGTGGCCGTGAAGAACAAGGCGGAGGACGGCACGGTGACATGGACGGTGTCCGGCGGCCGGGAGCTGAAGGACATCGCCGTGAGCATCGCCATGAAGGAGCAGGGCGGCTACCGGGATCAGTACCTGATCCACCAGCTTGTCCGCACCGACAAGCGCAGCGACTATGCCTCCGACCAGATCTTCGCCAACTTCCGGGCCATCCCCTTCGGCTCTCTGGGCAAAAACGCCCTGTTCCGCAGCAGCAGCCCGGTGAACAACGAGATCGGCCGCGCGGCCTACGCCGACGCGTTCGCCAAGGAAAACCACATCCGCACCGTCCTGAATCTGGCCAACTCCACCGAGGAGATCCAGGGCTACTTCGCCGAGGAGGGCTTCAACTCCCCCTACTATAAGTCCCTGTACGAGGCCGGCGGCGTGAAGGCGCTGGGCCTTGGCGTGGACTTCACCGCGGCGGACTTCAAGTCCGGCCTTGCGGACGGCCTGCGCTTCCTCGCGGCCAACGAGGGTCCGTATCTGGTCCACTGCAACGAGGGCAAGGACCGCGCGGGCTTCGTCTCCGCGCTGCTGTCCTGCTTCATGGGCGCGGCCTATGAGCAGGTGGTGGACGACTACATGACCACCTACGAGAATTACTACCATCTGGAGCGGGGCAGTGAGCAGTATGAAGCCGTGAAAAACAGCAACATTGTCTCCATCCTCTCCACCATCACCGGCGCGAAGGCCGCCGAGCTGAGCAAAACGGACCTGTCCGCCGCCGCGCTGGCGTATATGAAGAACATCGGCCTGACCGACGCGGAGTGCGCCGCCCTGCGTGCCAACCTCGCCAAGGACTACGTGACCGCCGAGGTCCCCGCCGAGGTCCCCGCCGAGACTCCCGCGACCCCCGCGGCTCCCGCCGAGAAGCCCGCGGAGACCCCCGCCGTCCCCGCGGAGCAGCCCGCTGCCGCCCCTGCCGGGACGTATACCGTGGCCCCGGGCGACTGCCTGTGGACCATCGCCCGCAAGGCCTACGGCAATGGCCAGAAGTGGGAGAAGATCTTCGAGGCCAACCGGGACGAGATCCGCGACCCGGCCATGATCCAGATCGGTCAGGTGCTGACGCTCCCCGCCGCCTGAGCGCGGTTTCCGCAAGTACGAGCGCAGGAGACGCATCCTCGGATGCGTCTCCTGCTTTTTTGCCGGTTTACGCCGGCGGCTTCCGGTTCAGCAGCCACACGCCCAGATTCAGGTACGCCGCGAAGGTCACCCACAGCAGATAGGGGATCTGAAGCCGCCCGGCGGTCCGGTCCACGGCCCGGAAGGCCAGCAGCATCCCCAAAATCAGGCACCACAGCGCGACCAGCCAGAACAGCGCGGGGCCGTAAGCCTGAAGATTGAAAAAGAGGATGCTCCAGAAGAAATTGAACACGAGCTGCGCGCCGAACCAGCGCATGGCCGCCGTCCGCTGCGGGGACGGCGAAGCCAGCCATACCCGCGCCGCGCCCGCGCCCATCAGGGCGAACAGGACCGCCCACACGATGGGAAACACGATCCCCGGCGGGGAGAGCGGCGGCTGGCGGACGGTTTCCTGAAAGCGCTCCGTCCCCGCCCGGGTCAGCCAGCCGGAGAGCGCGCCGGTCAGCTCCGCCAGCGCGATCCAGAACGCGTATGTTTGCCATGTCCGTTTCACGGCCCTCACCTCCCGCATAGGGTATGCGGCCCCCGGCAAAACGATTCCCGCCGCGTGTCCCCAGCCCGCGCTCGGCCCCGCCGCCGGACGTGCGCTCGGCGGCTCAGCAAACTGCCCAAATTCTCATTCAAAAATATTTCAAGAAAAATACAAAAAGGGGCTTGTATCGTACATAGACGTGCGGTGTATAATGGCTTCGTACAGAAACAAGGCGGGACTGCGCCCGGCGCGCGGAAGTGTAACCGGCCCGCGCCCGCCGCAAGGGGGGATCCCCCCTTGCCCTCCGTATTTCATACGGAGGAAGACCGCTGTGCGCCATTTGCGAGAACGAGAAATTTGAACATATGGGAGGAACGAGCCATGAGAAAGAAAGCCTTGAGCCTGCTTCTCGCGCTGACCCTGTGCCTGACGGCGCTGACGCCTGCGGCGGCGCTGGGCGCCGGGGACGCGCCGGAGCAGCCTGCGGCGCAGGAGCAGACCGTCTCCGGGGGACAGGAAACGCCTGCCGGAGGACAGGACGCGTCTGTCTCCGAGGGGCCGGAAGCGCCCGCGCCCGGAAAGGAGAAGCCTGCTTCCGAGGAAGAGGAGCAGCCTGATTCCAAGGAAGAGGAGGAGACCCAGCCCGCCGAGGAGGAGCAGGAGCAGCCCGCTTCCGAGGAGGAGCAGGAGACCCAGCCCACCGAGGAGGAGCAGGAAACGCCTGCGTCCGAGGTGGAGCCGGAGCAGCCCGCGGCGGCTCCTGTCCTGCTGGCGGCGGCAAACGACATTGCCGTACACAACGGCGAGGACGAGCACACCGCTCACCGTGTTTGCGGCGATACGTCCTGCACAAATGAGATGCATACGAACATCACGGACTGGCAACCGACAGACAGTCTGCCTACGAAAGCTGGCCACTATTATCTGACCAAAGACGTGACACAGGACAGCACCTGGACGCCTGCGGACGGCACGGTGCTCTGCCTGAACGGCAAGAGCATTACGATGACTGGGAGCGGCGCCGTCATTACCGTTCCTGCGGTCAACGGGAACGCCGGGAAGTTTACGCTCTGCGACTGTGTGGGCGGGGGCCAGATCACCCGCAGCAAGAAGAATGGCGGCGGCGTAAAGGTAGAGGGCGGCACGTTCAACATGTACGGCGGCATCATCACCGGACACGGGGACAATCTTGACATGAACGGCGTATATGTGTGCAGCGGAACATCGGAGACGCGCACGGTCTGGGGCACATTCAATATGTACGGCGGTACCATCAGTGACAACATCACCTCCGTCGGCGGCGGCGTGCGTGTGAAAGAGGACGGCGTATTCAATCTGTTCGGCGGCAGCATCGCCGAAAACTGCGCGGGCGGCAGCGCCAGCACGGGCGGCGGCGTGTATGTGGACGGCGGCAAATTCTATATGTACAGCGGCAGCATCACCGGCAACTACCCGGCCGGAGGAAACGGCAAGGGCGGCGGCGTGTATGTCGGCAGCGGCAGCTTCAATATGTCCGGCGGCAGCATCAGCGGAAACAACGCCGCTGCCTCAACATACTCCGCGAACGGCAATGGCGGCGGCGTGTATGTGGCGGACGGCACGTTCAACATGAGCGGCGGCACGATCTGCGGCAACACGGCCAACGATAGCGACAATGGCGGCAACGGCGGCGGCGTGTATGTGGAAGATTCCGGCACATTTACCGTCTCCGGCAACGCTTACATCGCCGGAAACAAGGTGGGCGCAACGTCCGGCACGGCCACCACGGCAAACAACGTCTATCTGGCCAGCGGTAAGACTATCACCGTCGGCAACAATCTGCAGGACGGCGCCCGCATCGGCGTGACCGTGGCGGGTTCCGATACCAGCATAGGGGGCACTGTTGTCGCCGTGCCTGACACGAGTTCCGGCGCGACGCTGAGAGACACCGATGCGGCGAAGTTTGTCAGCGACAGCGGCAGCTATCGCGGCACGCTCAAAGACGGCAATGTGCAGCTGGCGTCAGCGCCCCACAGCCACTATCTCTGCGGCGGCACGGACAAGTGTACGAAGGTCGGCCATGAATGTAAGAAAGAGACCAGCTTTACGGAGCTGTGGATGGACGCAGACGGAAATCTGTGGACAGGCAATACAGTGCTCCCCTTGACTACCTACTCCCGCAACAACAGCCAGAAGTACTATGAGCTGGCGATAACCGACAGCAGCAGTATAGTCAGCTATTATCTGAGCGATGATCTGGACCTGAACTATCCCATTTATATCACCAACAAGGCAGTCAGCCTCTGCCTGAACGGCCACACGCTGACGGCAGCCGGTGACTACAACACGATCACCCTCAACGGCAAATACTATAAGGGCGGTAATAGTGGTAATGATGGCAGCGGCATGCACCTCAACCTGACCGACTGCAAGGATAACGGCAAGGTCACCCACGCCAGCGGCGAAAAAGGCTCCGGCGTGTGTATGGAGAGCGGTACCTCGTTCAATCTGTTCAACGGCAGCATCACCGGCAACACGGCCGCCGGCAGCACAAATATCTACGGTAACGGCGGCGGCGTGTATGCCGGCGGCGGCACGTTTCGTATGTACGGCGGCAGCATCGCCGGAAACGCAGCCGACGATAACGGCGGCGGCGTGTATGTCAGCGGCGGCGAGTTCGAGATGTACGGAGGCACGATCGGCGGCAGCACGTCCGAGAGCGCCAACTCGGCCAGCAAGGGCGGCGGCGTGTATGTGTACGGCGGCACATTCAACATGAGCGGCGGCGAGATCACCGAGAACACGGCCACCGGCAACGGCGGCGGTGTGTATGTGAGCGGCAGTTACAACGGCGGCGGCACGTTCACCATGACCGGCGGCAGCAAGATCACCGGGAACACGGCCACCGGCAATGGCGGCGGCGTATATGTGAGTTCCACCGGCTCCGGCAGCGGTACGTTCAACGTGAGCGGCGGCAGCAAGATCACCGGGAACACGGCCACCGGCAATGGCGGCGGCGTATACGCAGGTGAGGATGATTCGTACTACAAGAGCAAGTTTACGGCCTCCGGCGGCGTGACCATCACCGGCAACAAGGTGGGCGGCGCGAATAACAACGTCTATCTGGTTTCCAGAAAGACCATCACCGTCGGCGCTGCGCTGGAAGACAGTGCCAAAATCGGCGTGACCACGGCGGCTAAACCCAGCGATGGTAATCCCGTTATCGTCGCCGAGCCGAAGAGCAACAGTGTGTCGCTCAGCGCGACGAATTTCCCCAGCGACGAAAGCTATGAAGTCCAGCTCAACGAGGGCAAGGTAGTGCTGGCGGTACCGTCCGTCCAAACGCACGAACACTTCCTCTGCGGCGAAAGCGCCTGCACTGGGATCGGCCACACCGGGGATGTCAAGACCAATTTTACCATCCCGCTGTCGATGGAAAACGACAAGCTGATGAAGGGCGGAAGCGAGTGGACGAAGACAAATGTCTCCATTACCTCCAGCTATTCACGCGATGTTTATGAGCTGGGGAACGGAACCTATTATCTCAACAGCGACCTCGATCTGGTACCAGATCAGATTTACATTACCGGCGATGTCAAGCTCTGCCTGAACGGGTACAGCATTGCACAGCGTTCGATCGGCGGCAACCCCGTTTACATTCTCGAAAGCGGCACCTTGACCCTGACCGACTGCAAGGGCAGCGGTCAAGAGGGTAAGATCACCCACATCGGCGCGGATGCCGATGGCCGCGGCGTGATAGTCCGCGGGACCCTGAATCTGTACGGCGGCAGTATCAGCGATAATACTACGTTTGGCGGCGAAACCGGCGAATCCGCCAATAACGGCGGCGGCGTGGTCGTCGAATCCACCGGTACCATGAATATGTACGGCGGCAAGATCACCGGCAATACCGCGCGCGTCAGTACGGAGGACGGTAAGACTTCCGGCGGCAAGGGCGGCGGCGTGTATATTTACACTGGCGGCACGTTCAACATGTCCGGCGGCGAGATCACCGGCAACACGGCCGCGCAGAGCGGCGGCGGTGTTGCGGTGAGCAGCGGCGCTACCTTCAACCAGTCCGGAGGCACCATCAGCGGCAACGCGTCCGGCAGCTTTGGCGGCGGCGTAAGCGTCACACATGAGGACGATGTCGGCGGCGCGATGAACATGAGCGGCGGCACGATCACCGGCAACAACTGCGGCAGTAGCTTTTCCGGCGGCGGCGTATTTGTGAGCCAGAAATCCGCTTTCACCGTGTCCGGCGATGCGAAGGTTACGGGCAACGTAGTGGGCGGCACCAAAACCGGCAGCCTGTATACCGGCGGAGAGGACAACAATGTTTATCTGAGCTTCAGCAAGATCACCATCGGAACGAATGGAATGAAGAATGGAGCGAGGATCGGCGTACGGACGCTGTCCGGTGTTCCGGTCACTATTGCCGGCGACGCAAAGGCGGGTGACGCGGATTACTTTGAGAGCGACAACAGCAGCTATCATGTCGAGTATGACGCTGCAAGCAGCTCGCTGATTCTCAAGAAAGGTGAGACGCATACGCACTTCCTCTGCGGCGAAAGCACCTGCACCGGGAGCAGCTATGGCAGTCACGTAACGGAAAACGCCAAGACCACCTTTGCGATCCCGCTGTCGATGAAAGACGGCAAGCTGATGAAAGGCGAAAGCGAGTGGACAAGAACAGAAGTCGCCATTACCCGCTACTATTCAGACGATGTTTATGCACTGGAGAGCGGAACCTATTATCTGGACAGCGACATCGCATTTGAGTGGCGCGATTCGGATACTTACGACACTTCTCATGTGCTTTACATCGACGGCGACGTTAAACTGTGCCTCAACGGACACAGCATTACGTTGAACTGTGGCGAGAGTTCTGTGATCCACGTTCTCGAAGGTAAGAAACTCGTCTTGACCGACTGCAACGGCAGCGGTGAGGGTAACGGCATCATTACCCACGGGAATAGCAGCATCAACGGCGGACATGGCCTGAGTGTAAGCGGTACGCTGGATCTTTATAACGGAAACATCACCCAAAATGCGACCTTTGGCGTTACCAACAATGTTGCCGAATCCGCCAATAACGGCGGCGGTGTGCTTGTCGAATCCACCGGCACCGTAAATATGTACGGCGGCAGGATCACGGAAAACACCGCGGTCAGCGGCACGGCCACTGACGGGACTTCCGTTGAGGGTTACGGCGGCGGCGTATATATCAAGAACGGCGGTACGTTCAATCTGTCCGGCGGCGAGATCAGCAAAAATACTGCTAAAGGCGGCAAGGGCGGCGGCGTGTATGTGGCCGACGGCGGTACGCTGGCCGTCTCCGGGGCCGCCAAGGTCACCGGCAATACGGTGGACAGCAAGGCCAACAATGTCTATCTGCCCAGCGGCGTGACCATGGCCATCGG
>CAKTMK010000026.1 GCA_934574045.1 uncultured Oscillibacter sp.
AGGGACTGCCGCTCCGCTGTTTTGGGGAGAAGGAACCGTCCCCGGCGGCGCGGCCTGCGGGCGGCGGAATGCCCGGAGACCGTCTGCCCGGTTTGCCGGACGCGGCCCGGCGGGACGGGGGACTGTAAAGAGAATGTGCTTTCGGGGGATGACGGCAGGAAAGCGAATGTATTTCCGGGAAAATGGCTGTAAGGCGGACACACTTTACGCCGGTAAGGTGAGATCCGTCCGGCCTTTGTCTGGGAAACGGGGCCGCAAAAGGGCCGCGCTTCATACGGCCCGGGTGGATTTGGGCGCAAAAAAACGCCGGGGACTGCATTTGCAGTCCCCGGCGAAGCGGTTTGAAATTCAGACGCTCAGTCCGTTACATAGGGCAGCAGAGCGATCTGACGGGCGCGCTTGATGGCCTCGGTCAGTTCACGCTGATGCATGGCGCAGGTGCCGGTGGTGCGGCGGGGCAGGATCTTGGACCGCTCAGAAACAAAGCGGCGCAGCTTCGCGGCGTCTTTATAGTCGATGAACTCGCTCTTGTCCGCGCAGAACTGGCACACCTTGCGGCGCTTGTTCCGATTCATGGGACGAGAGGGCCGGGAATCACGATCGAAAGGCATAATAGCTTCCTCCTTCTACAAAAATGGCGCTGATAGCGATCAGAACGGCAGCTCGCCGTCTTCTTCCCCGATCTCAGCGAAATCGGAGTGGGCGTCCACGGGAGCCGGAGCGCGGTTTCCGCCGCCGGCGGGCGCGCCGTAAGCCGGGGCGTGATATCCGCCGGCCTCCGCGTCGCGCTTGGAATCCCCGAAATACACATTGTCGGCCACGACCTCCGCGGAGCGGCGCTTGTTGCCGTCCTTGTCGGTCCAGTCGCGCAGCTGGAGCCGTCCCTCCACCACGGCCATGCGGCCCTTGGTGAAGTATTTGCTGACGAACTCGGCGGTTGCGCGCCAAGCGACGATGTCAATAAAGTCCGTTTCCTTTTCGCCGTTTTGAGACTTGAAGTCCCGGTCAACGGCGAGCGAGAAGCTGGTCACGGCTGTGCCGCTCTGCGTGCGGCGCAGCTCGGGGTCCCGGGTGAGACGGCCCATCAGAATGATCTTGTTGAGCATTGCGTGCCCCCCTTATTCGCCCTTGCAGACGATCAGGGAACGCATGACGCCGTCCGTGATGCGCAGGATACGGTCCAGCTCGCGGGGGAACGCCGCAGGGCTGGTGAACGTCATCAGCACATAGTAGCCCTCGGTCTTGAAGTTGATCGGATAGGCCAGCTTGCGGCTGCCCCACTCCTCGACCTCGACGTTGGAGCCGTTCTGCTCGGCGAGGGTCTTGAACTTCGCCACCAGCGCGGCGGTGTTCTCCTCACTCTGTGCAGGGTCGATGATGTAGACGACCTCATAATTGGCGGTAACCTTAGCCATTTTTGCACCTCCTTTTGGACATATGGCCCCCATTCTGAGATGGGAGCAAGGATATGCCTGCATACTGCAAGCCCTATTATTATACAGGAAATCGGCGGATTGTCAAGGAAAATTTCAGATTTTCCGGTATTTCCGGCGGTTTTGGCCGCGGGACAGTTCGGATTCAGCCGTCCGCGGACAGCGCGCGCACGCTCCGCACCCGGGTCAGCACGCTCAGAAGGAGCTGGCCCAGCAGGAAGCAGACCGCGGCCTCGCCCAGACCCACGGTAAAGGCGTTCCACGCAAATGCCGCCGGGAACGCGGCGGTGAAGCCCGTCTCCTCAAAGGCGATGACCGCGCCCACGATGACCATGTTGCACACCACCGGCGGCAGGGACGCCAGCCACCGGTTGGGGCACTTCATGGTCAGCACCGCCGCCAGCAGCGTGGCCAGCGGGCCGAACACCATGTCCAGCACGCCGTAAGGCGAGAGAAGATTCGCCACGACGCACCCGACGAACAGTCCCGGCGCGGCGGCGGGGATCAGAAAGGGGAGAACGCACAGCGCCTCGGAAAAGCGAAACTGGATGGGGCCGAACGCCACGCCGAAAATGGCGGCAAAGTAGCTCATGACGGCGTACAGCGCGCCGATCAGGCCCGCCGCGGCGATCTGCCGGGTGGAAAAGTGAAATTTGGACATGAAAAAAGACCTCCTTCAGATTCGGAGGTCCGCCGCGGCGAAACGCGGACGCAAGGCACCCGCAGCCTCCATTTTTTTGTTTAGAGAACGGCACTGTCCAATGCCGAACGAACGCCCAGCGGGCGCTTGGACAGGGAGATGGCACCTGTCGACAAGCAGTATAGCACGGAAAACGGGGAAAAGTAAAGAGGAAATTGCGCAGATGCGCAATTTCCTCTCGTTTGTATGCGGTTTTTCAGGGATATACCGCGATCAGGCACGGCGCGTCCTCTCCGCCGCCGTCCTCCGTCACCCGGTCCGCCGCGTCCAGCGCGTCGATCACCCCGTCGAACTCCGCGCGGCTCAGCTCATAGGCGGCGTAGGTCCGGCCGCTGTCATCGCAGCGGTCCTCGCCCGCGTATCCGTCCAGCGCGGAGCCGGCCTCCTCCGCCGTGAATACGGCCCGGAGGGCGTATTCCGTCCCGTCGGACGGCTGGGACGGATAGGCGCACAGCAGGCCCTCGCTGTCGGATACCTCCGTGCTCCGGTCCTTTTGCTGGGCCGATTCGCCGGGGGCCATGGACTGGGTGTAAAACTGCGGCGCGGCCAGCCCGCAGGTCGTTTCGGCGGAGGTCCCCGCATCGCCGCCGTTTTCCGCGCTCTCCTCCAGACTGGAGGCGGGGGCGCCGGAGGCCGCTCCCGCGGCCGGAGCGGCAAACGCGGCGGCAGCCGGGGCCGAAGCCGCCGAGGAACCGGCGCTGAAGGGGGTGAGCCGCACGGCTGTGACCGCCACGGCGGCGCAGGCGGCCAACGAGAGAAGCGCCGGGAGCCAGCGGCGGGGCTTTTTCCGGGGCGCGGCGTTGGCGCGGACCGCGGCCATCACGCCGTCGGCAAAGCCGTCCGGCGGCTGCACATCCTCCACGGAGCCGAACGCGGCGCGGAGGGCCGCGGCGTCCGCGAGATAGGCGGCGCAGGCGGGACACGAGGCCGCGTGCGCCCGCACTCGGGCGGCGGTTTCCTCGTCCAGCTCTCCGTCCAGCAGGGAGTCCAGGAGGGACGCGTATTCTTCGCAGATCTTCATGTTACCGTCCTCCCTTCTCTGCTCGTTTAGACGAAGCGGCGGGAGAAAGGTTCCCGGCTTTTGCGAGAAATTCGCACAGCCGCTTCCGGCCCCGGCTGATCCGGGACTTCACGGTGCCCACGTCCACGTCCAGCGTGTCCGAGATCTCCTGATAGCTGAGCTGGTGCAGCTCCCGCAGGATCAGCACCGCCCGGTAATCGTCCGGCAGGGCGTTCAGCCCAGCCTGAATGGTCTCCCGCAGCTCGGCCCGCTCCGCCTCCTCGTGGGGCGTGAGCCGGGTGTCGGGCAGGTCCAGCCGCAGTTCCTCGTCGTCCAGCGACACGGCCCGCTGCCGCTTCTCCCGGCGCAGCAGGTCGATGGACGCGTTGGACGCCAGACGGTACAGCCATGTGGAAAAGCTGGCCTCGCCCCGGAAGAAGGGCAGGCTCTGCCATGCGGAGAGAAACGCCTCCTGCGCGGCCTCCTGCGCGTCGGCGGGGTTGCCGCACATCCGCAGCGCCAGCGCGTAGACCGGCTTTTCATAGCGGCGGACCAGCGCCTCAAAGGCGTCCGCGTCTCCGCCGCGGGCGGCCCGCACCAGCTCCTGTTCCGGTAAATCCTTCATTTCAGATCCCTTTTGATCCCTTTCGTCACGTTGTATACGTCCTCCAGCGTGTTCATGCGGACGATCTGTTCCTTATAGTAATTGGCGTGGGGCACGCCCTTGAGATACCAGCAGTAATGGTGCCGGGCCTCCAGAACGGCGGTCCGCTCCCCCCGGACGGCGGCGGCCCGCTCGATCTGGCGCACCACCGTGTCGCACCGCTGGGCCAGTGGCGGCAGCGGCGGGATGGGCAGGCCCTCCAGCGCGGCCTTCGCCTGGGCGAAGATCCATGGGTTCCCAAAGCAGCCCCGGCCGATCATGGCCATGTCCGCGCCGGTGTGCTTGAGGATGCGGACGGCGTCCTCCGGCGCGAAAATGTCACCGTTGGCGATCACCGGGATGGAGACGGCCTCCTTGACGGCCCGGATGCAGTTCCAGTCGGCCTGCCCGCTGTACATCTGGGCGCGGGTGCGCCCGTGGACCGCCACAGCGGAGACGCCCGCCTGCTCCAGCAGCACGGCCAGCTCCACCGCGTTCAGATGCCCCATGTCCCAGCCCCGGCGGAACTTCGCCGTCACCGGCACGGGGCTGGCCTTGACCACGGCCTCGGCGATCCGGGCGGCCTTCTCCGGGTCCTTCATCAGGGCCGCGCCGTCGCCGTTGTTGACGATCTTCCCCATGGGGCAGCCCATGTTGATGTCCACCACGTCCGCGCCGGACAGCTCCGCGGCGATCTGCGCCGCCTCCGCCATGCAGACGGGGTCGCTGCCGAAGATCTGCACCGCGAAGGGATGCTCCCCCGGAAAGGGGGCCAGCAGCCCCCGGGTCTTTTTGTCCTGATAGCACAGCGCCTTGGAGGAGATCAGCTCCGTGCAGGTATAGCCCGCCCCCAGCTCCGCGCAGGTCTGGCGGAACGAGGCGTCCGTCACCCCGGCCATGGGGGCCAGCGCCAGCTTTGATGGGATCTCCAGCGTTCCAATTTTCACAGGTCGGTCTCCTTTGCGGGCGTCTGCCCAAATTCCGTTTCAGTGTATCACAGTTCCGGGAAAATGAAAAGGGGGCTGGCGCTGCGGACGAAAAGTTTTGCGTTCCCTCTTTTACCGACGGCATTTTCAAAAACTGGAATGTAAAATGATGGAAAATTACAAAAGGGGAGGGACAAGCCTGATGCACGGGCAGATCACTTTGGACCACGCGCGCGCCGCGCGGTTTTTGAACGGCGGCGTCCGGTTCTTTCTGGCGGCGGCGCTGACCGCCGCGGGGATCGCGGGGGGCGGCGCGCCGTTTGCGCTGGGCTTTACGGCGGCCTGCGGCGCGGGGCTGGACGGGATGTGCGCGCTGGCCGGCTCGGCGGTGGGGGCGCTGGTATTTCTGGACTTTTCCCCGGGGCTGGCCCACATCGCCGTGGCGATCCTGATCTACACCGCGGCGGCGGCGTTCCGGGGCCTGCGGCTGACGGAGCGGGCGGCCTTCATGCCCGCCATGGCCGCGGCCATGACGCTGGCGGTGGAGGGGATCTACGCGGCGCAGTCGCTCTCGCCGCTGGAGCATCTGACGCCCTGTCTGCTGTCCACCGCGCTGGCGGGGGCCTCGGCCCGGTGCTACGCGCCGCTGCTGCGGGGCGGCGAGGAGGAGAAAAAGCCGGAGTCGCTGATCTTTCTGGCGGTGACGGTGCTGCTGGCCTTTTCGGACGCGGCTCCCGCCGGTGTTTCGCTGGGGCGGACGGCGGTGGCGGGACTGGTGCTGTTCACCGCGTGGCAGCGGGGGGCGGCGGGCGGCACCGTCACCGGCGTGTGGGCCGGACTGCTGACGGACCTGTGCGGGGCCACCGCGCCGATCTGCACGGCGGTGTACGGTTTTTCCGGTCTGGCGGCGGGGCTGCGGCCCGGAAACAGCCGCCTGTTCTCCGGGGCGCTGTGGCTGCTGGCGGCGCTGACGGCGCTCTCTCCGGTGACGCAGGCGCAGGGCGTTTCCATCATGAAGGAGACGGCGCTGGCCGCGCTGCTCTTTCTGCTGCTCCCCCGCAGACTGCTGGGCGGAAAGCGGGTGCGGCAGGAGCCGCAGGCGCAGGAGAGCGCCGCGCCCACGCTGCGCCGCCAGCTGGACCGGGCGGCGGCGGCGTTCCGCGACCTTTACGACAGTCTGGGCCGCGGCGCGGCGCAGGCGGCGGAGGAAAATCCCTCCATCGTCTTTGACCGGGCGGCGGAGCGGGTGTGCCGTGGGTGCGCGCTGTGCGACCTGTGCTGGAAGAAGGAGTACGGCGAGACGTACAACGCCCTCAACGACGCCACGCCCTATCTTCTGGAGCGGGGACGGGCCATGGCCAAGGATTTCCCAAACCACTTTTCCTCCCGGTGCATCCACCTGCCGGACTTCCTCAGCGCGGTGAACGCCGAGCTGTCCGCCTTTCTGCTGCGGCGGCAGTACCGCCGCCGGATGGATCGGACGTGGCAGGACGCGCGGGGGCAGTACGCCCGGATGAGCGACCTGCTGGCCGCCACGGCGGCAAATCTGGAGGCGGTCCCCGCCGGGGGGACGCGGCGGGGCTATCAGCTGGGCGCGGCCCTCAAGCCCAAGGCGGGGGAGACCTCCTGCGGCGACACGCTCTGTTCCTTTGAGACGGACGGCGGGCTTTTGTGCCTGCTCTTGTCCGACGGGATGGGCAGCGGCGAGCCGGCGCGGCGGGAGTCGGCCCTGACCTGCCGCCTGCTGCGCCAGTTTCTGGAGGCGGGGGTGGAGGCCGAGTCCGCCCTGAACACCATGAACGCGGCCATGGCCCTCCGGGGGCAGGACACCGGCAGCTTCTCCACCATCGACCTTCTGACGCTGCGGCTGGAAAACGGCGAGACCGCGCTCTATAAGTACGGCGCGGCGCCCACCTATATCAAGCGCTTCGGCCGGGTGCGTCGGATCGCGGGCGCGGCGCTGCCAGCCGGACTGAAGCCCGCCCCCGCCGGGCCGGACGTGACCCGGGTGCAGCTGG
Organism: uncultured Oscillibacter sp.; assembly: GCA_934574045.1. Classification (GTDB taxonomy): domain Bacteria; phylum Bacillota; class Clostridia; order Oscillospirales; family Oscillospiraceae; genus Oscillibacter. The sequence continues at coordinate 6,721 of CAKTMK010000026.1, forward strand.
AGCCGGAGACCTTTGCCGTTCTGGTCAGCGACGGCGTGGCCGACAGCACGCGGGACGACTGGCTTCAGGACCTTCTGGCGGGCTGGAGCGGCACGGATCCCCAGCAGCTGGCAAATCTCATCCTGCGGGAGGCGGAGGCCCGGAACGGCCTTGCGGACGACTGCGGCGTGCAGGTCCTGTATCTCCCGCCGGAGGAGGGCGAGGCGGTCTGAATCTGCGGACAAAACTTTTCCCGCACAGGTATATTTTTTCCCCGCGGACGGCAAAATGAGTCTGAAGCAAGCGCGGCCCCGCGGACGGGGCCGGAGGGAAAAGGAGTGGAGTACCATGGTGAAAGGGATCTCGCGCCGGGTGGTCGTGGTGGACTCGCCGGACCGGCGGTATTTTGAGCAGGCGATCTTTATTGTGCGCAACGACGCGGCGGGCGAGGGCGTCACGTCCCGGGAGCTGGTGGAGGAGGCCCGGCGGGTGGCGCAGGCCTATACCGGCGGTCCGGGGCTGCGCAGGCGGCTGGGAGAGATGCCCCCGGCCCTGTGGTCGCTGACGGGGGCGGGCGCGTGCGGCCTGGTGTGGCTGCTGGCCACCGTGCTGTGAGCGGCGGAAAACGAAACAGGAGGCGCTTCGCACAGCGAAGCGCCTCCTGTTTATTCTTTCAGTCAGGGATTGGGGATAAGGGGCTGGACCGTGAAGCTCAGGGCGGCGGGGGAGTGGGGATACTGCCGCGCAAAGGCGTGTACGATCCGATCGCAGACCATGCGGCTGTTTTCATAATTGGCCTGCGGCAGCAGCAGCACGTACTGCGAGACGCTGCATTGGGCCACCACGTCGCCCTTGCGCAGGCTGCGCACGATCACGCTCTGGAGATTTTCCATGCAGCAGCTCAGGCTGCGCCGGGGCAGTGGCTTTGCGCCCGCGGAGGCGGCGGAGATCAGCGCGATGTGAACGGCGTCTCCGCTGCGGGCCACGGCCCGCGCCTCAGCCTGATAGATCAGGCGGAAGAAGTCATAGTCGCATACCAGCGCGCCGCTGGAGGAGTCCTCCTCGCTGAGCTGGTTCCGCAGAAGGCCCAGATCCACCGTCCGCCCGTTGACGGTGGCGGCGGCCCGGCGGTAGAGCGCCTTGCTCTCGTCTGCGGGCAGGACGCCCAGATTGCTGTAAAACAGGTCGCTCATGGACTCATACGTCTTGATGACGCCCTGCTGGTCGCCCAGATCCAGCTGCGCCTGCATCAGGAACTGATAGAGCAGCTCGTCATACGGCTCGATGCCGATGGCCCGGCCGCACAGGGCCGCGATGTCGGACGGGCGCTTCTGCTCCTCCAGCTTGGGGAGGACGGAGCGCAGAACGTTTAAGTAAAGATTGTGGTAATACGTCCGCTGGGGCACGATCCACGGCTCAGAGGACAGCTTGGGCAGAAAATCGCCCCGGTAAAGGGCCAGCGCCCGGAGCTGGGCCTGCGGGTCTGCGGCGGACTGGCACTGGGCCTCGAATTCCTCCGTATCCACACAGATGGGCACCGCGCTGTTCCAGGAATAGCTGCCCTCCCGGCGGATGATGAGCGTGTGGCCCGCGCCGCCGCCCAGTCCGTCCAGCATGGCGCGCACTCGGTGGAGCATGGTCTTGAGCGCGTTGACTGGATTGGTGGTCCCCTCGTCCCCCCACAGCAGGCTGAAAAGCTCGCTCTGGGAGACGGGACGGTTGCGGCAGCAGATCATGTAGGCCAGAAGGAGCCAGACCTTTCGGGAGCGGTTGTCATCGTCCGTGATCTTCCGGCCGTTCCACGAGAGGGAAAAGCTGCCCAGCATTTGTACGTTTAGTACAGACGGATGCTCCATTCCAAACGCCACCTCCCATCATGTGTCTGTCCGGCACAAAAAACGGACTGTAACTGGATAATACCACAAGTTTCCTTTTTTGGCAACCGGGGCCAGCAAAAAGTTACAGGAATGTGGAGAAATGGAAGACGAAATGTAAAAAAGTACTTTACTTTCCAGAGGCTGCTGTGTATAATGACAGTACACAAGGTGAAGAAGAAGGTTCTGCGGTCCGCCGGAGAGCGGGCCGCGTTTAAGAGGAGCAGACAGCATGAAGCATGGATTTGAAAAGCTGGCCGCGGCGCTTTTGGCCGCCCTGATGACGGCGGGCTGCGGCGCGCAGACTGTGCAGACCGCGCAGCCTGCCGAGATCGCGGCGCAGGCGGTCCCAATGGCCGCGAAAACGTCCGGCCCGGCAAAGGCTGTCCCGGTGGCCGCGTCGGCCGCCCCGCTGTCCATCACGCCGGAGGCTTCCGGCAAGCTGACCCAGAAGACGGACAACGCCGTGATCGACTATTCCAACACGGCGGACGGCTATATCATGGCCCGCTACACCGGCTCCACCACCGCCAAGCTCAAGGCGCAGGTGACCGGCCCCAGCGGCGTGGTCTACACCTATGACCTGACGGCGGGGAAGTGGGCCGTTTTCTCCCTCTCGGATGGGAACGGCAGCTATAAGGCGTCCATTTTCCAAAACGTCTCCGGCAGCAAATACGCCACCGTTACCTCCGTCAGCTTCACGGCGGAGATGAAAAACGACTTCGCGCCCTTCCTGCTGCCCAATCAGTACGTGGACTATTCCGCCGCGCCCAACTCCGTGGCCAAGGCCAAGGAGCTGACCAAGGGCAAAAAGGATACGCTGGAGCAGGTGCAGGCCATCTACGAGTTCGTGGTGGATCACCTGACCTATGACAAGGAGAAAGCCGCGAATGTGAAGAGCGGATATCTCCCCGTGCTGGACACGGTGCTGGCCCAGAAGAAGGGCATCTGCTTCGACTATGCCGCGCTGATGGCCGGGATGCTGCGCAGTCAGGGCGTGCCCTGCAAGCTGGTGGTGGGATATGCCGGAAAGGCGTATCACGCGTGGATCAACGTGTACTCCGAGGAGACCGGCTGGGTCAACGGCGCGATCTACTTTGACGGCGACTCGTGGAAGCTGATGGACCCCACCTTCGCCTCCAGCGGCAAGCAGAGCAAGGAGATCATGAGCTACATCGGCGACGGCAGCCACTATACCGCCAAATACATCTATTGAAGTGTTCCGCCGGAAAAACTCTTTACTATTTCATGGAAAACCGTTAAAATGGGCTTGCAGTTTTCTGCAAGCCCGTTTTTTGTGCCGCGTCCCGCGGCGCGGCGGCGGATCACGATAAGAAAGCGGAGTTTGAGCATGAACAGACTTTCCAACGATCAGATATCGGCTCTTTGCATGGAGCTGGCGCTGATGCTCCACGCGGGCATCAGCACGGACGACGGACTGCGCCTGATGCTGGAGGATGAAAAGGCGGCAGGCCGGTCCGTGGTCAAGACGCTTGCCGACGCCATGGACGACGGCAAGCCCCTCGCAAAGGCCATGGCGGAGAGTGGAGCGTTCCCGCCCTACGCGGCGGGCCTTGTGGAGGTCGGCACCCGGACCGGGCGGCTGGAGGAGGCGCTGAGCGCCCTCTCCGCCTATTACGACAACCGCGCCCGGCTGGAGACGCAGGTGCGGGGCGCACTGCTCTATCCGGCGATGCTGTTCCTTCTGATGCTGGTGGTGGTGGCGGTTCTGCTTGCTAAGGTGCTGCCGGTGTTCGATCAGGTTTTTCGCTCACTGGGCGGGACCATGACCGGCGTGGCGGGCGGCCTTTTGCAGCTGGGCCGCTGGCTGGACGGCGCGCTGCCGGTTTTGTGTGCGGTGCTGGCGCTGGCGGCGGCGGCCATGGCAGCTTTCGCCGTGTCGGGTCGGTTCCGGGACCGCTGCCTGCACGGCTGGCGTGTGAAGCACGCCGTCCGCGGCGTGACGGGCAAGCTCATCTCCGCCCGGATGGCGCAGGCGCTGTCCATGGGCCTGCGGTCCGGCCTGCCCATGGAGGAGGCGCTGGAGCTGGCCGGTTCCCTGCTGGAGGACGCGCCCGCCGCGCAGCAGCGCTGCCATGACTGCCGCGTCCGTCTGGAGGACGGCGCGCCGCTGGCGGACGCCATGCGGCAGACCCAGATCCTTCCTGCGGCGTACTGCCGGATGCTGGCGCTGGGCGCCCGCAGCGGCTCCGCCGACACGGTGATGGAGGAGGTGGCCCGCCGCCTTTCCGAGGAGAGCGAGGCGGAGCTTCAGGCGCAGGTGAACCGGGTGGAGCCGACGCTGACGGTGGCTGGATCGCTGCTGGTGGGCGTGATCCTGCTCTCGGCCATGCTGCCGCTGCTCAACGTCCTGTCCGCCGTGGGGTGAACGCATGAACGGACGGGAAAAGCTGGCCGCCGCGCTGCGGGCGCTGGCGGCTCCGGCGGCGATGCTGCTGGCTGCGCTGGCGCTGACGGCGGCGGTGGGCCGCCTGTCGTCCGACGGGACGGCGGAGGGCCGGGACCGGCTGGAGGACGCCGTGCGCCGCGCGGCGGTGACCTGCTATGCCTGCGAGGGCGTCTATCCCCCCACGCTGGCGTATCTGGAGGAGCATTACGGCGTGCAGGTGGACGAGGACCGGTACACGGTCTTTTACGAGGCGTTTGCGGAAAACCTGATGCCGGAGATCACCGTGGTGGAGAACGAGGGCGCATGAAACGATACGTGAGACAACATCATATGGACGGGCTGTTCGTCCTGCTGAGCTTCGGCGTGTTCGCCGTGTGCGTGCTGCTGGTGCTGCTGACGGGGGCGGACGTGTGCCGGTCCCAAACGGAGCGGGATCAGGCCGCGTGGTCCCGGCGCACCGGCGCGCAGTATCTGACGGCAAAGCTGCGCCACGCCGATGAGGCGGGGGCCATTGGCTTTTCCGGCGGGGACGGCGCCCTCTGGTACGACACGCTGGATCTGCGGGAGGAGATCGACGGGGAGACCTACGTCACCCGGGTCTACTGCTACGACGGCTACATCCGGGAGCTGTTCACCGTGGACGGCGGCGTTTATGCCCCGGAGGACGGCGAGCCGGTCCTTGCGGCGCAGGAGCTGCGCTTCGGCTGGGACGGCGAGCTGGTGGAAGCGGTCTGCGTGGACGCGGACGGGCAGGTCAGCCGGTCTTATTTCGCGCCCCGCAGCGGAGAGGGGGCGGACCCGTCATGAAGAGCAAAGCGCCCCTGGCGCTGATGGAGCAGCTCGTGATGGTGCTGGTGTTCGCGCTGGCGGCGGCGCTGTGCGTGCAGGCGTTTTTCGCGTCCGACCGGATGTCCCGTCAGGGCGAGGCCCGGGACCGGGCGGTGCTGCTGGCGCAGAACACGGCGGAGTACCTGAAGGAATACGGCGCGGAGCAGACGGCGCAGACGCTGGCGCAGGCGCTGGGCGGCACGGCGGAGACGCCGGAGCGGGTGTGCGTGTATCTGGACGGCGGTCTGTCGGAGGACCGGCCCGCATCGGAGGACGCGGCGTATCTTCTGCGCGTGGAGCTGGAGGACGCGCGGTGCGGCGGCCGGCTGGGCCGGGCTGGGGTTTCGGTCTATCAGGCGGGGGCGGCGGAGCCGCTGTTCTCCATCCCCGCCGCGTGGCAGGAGGGCGAAGATGCGCAGGCGTGAAAAACGGGGCTTTTCGGTGCCGGTGGTGGGCGGAAGCTCGCTGCTGGTGATCTTTGCCGTGCTGTGCCTGACGGTGCTGGCCATGCTCAGCCTGTCCACCGCTCGCAGCAGCGCGGAGTTGAGCCGCGCGTCCGCGGACGCGGCGGCGGCCTATTACGAGGCGGACGCGCAGGCGGAGGAGATCCTTGCCCGCCTGCGCGGCGGAGAGACGCCGGAGGGCGTGATCTCCGGCGGAGACGGTACGTATCAATATGAGGTCCCCATCTCCCAGACGCAGGCGCTGTCCGTCTGCGTGCGGGCGGCGGAGGACGGATGGACGGTCCTGCGCTGGAAGGCGGTGTCCACCGCCCAGTGGACCCCGGACGAGAGCATCGAGGTCTGGGACGGCGAGGCTGTGATGTTTTGATCCCGGCGTCCGCGCCGGAAAGAGGAGGAACGGATGGAAGTAAAGGAGTTTCTGGAGAAGGCGGTGAACGACGGCGCCTCCGACATTTTCATCGTGGCCGGCGGCCCGGTGAGCGAAAAGCTGGACGGCCGCATCCGGCCGCTGACGGAGGGCCGCGTCCTGCCCGACAGCACCAAGAGCCTGATCGAGGAGATCTACCGTCTGGCGCAGCGGGACATGGCGCGCTTTCTGGACAGCGGCGATGACGACTTCTCCTTTGCCATCGCGGGCCTTGCCCGCTTCCGGGTGAATACCTACCGCCAGCGCGGCTCGCTGGCGGCGGTGATCCGGGTGGTGTCCTTCGACATTCCGGACTACCGTGCCCTCGGCATTCCGGAGAGCATCATGGCGCTGGCGGAGGAGACCCACGGGCTGCTCATCGTCTCCGGCACCGCCGGAAGCGGCAAGTCCACCACGCAGGCCTGCCTGATCGACCGGATCAACCGCACCCGGGAGGCCCACATCATCACGCTGGAGGACCCCATCGAGTTTCTGTACCGGGACCAGAGGAGCATCATCAGCCAGCGGGAGGTCACGGTGGACACGGCGGACTATCTCTCCGCCCTGCGGGCCAGTCTCCGGCAGGCGCCGGACGTGATCCTGCTGGGAGAGATGCGGGACCCGGAGACGATCCACACCGCCATGACCGCGGCGGAGACGGGCCATCTGGTCATCGCCACGCTGCACACCAAGGGCGCGGTGAACACCATCGACCGCATTGTGGACGCCTTCCCCGGCGGGCAGCAGTCTCAGGTGCGCACCCAGCTCTCCATGGTGCTGCGGGCGGTGGCGTCCCAGCAGCTCCTTCCCGGCGTGGACGGCGGGCTGGAGCCGGCCTTTGAGCTGATGACCATGAACAGCGCCATCCGCAGCATGATCCGCGACTGCAAGACCTATCAGATCGACAACGAGCTGCGCACGGCGGGGGACGGCGGGATGTTCGCCATGGACCAGTCCATCCTCAAGCTGTTCCGCGCGGGGAGGATCAGCCGGGAGACCGCGCTGGATTACGCCGACAATCCCGACCAGATGCGCCGTCGGGTGGACGCCCAGTGAGACCGCAGATGAAGCGGCCGGCGCGCCTTGCGGCCATCGGGGTGCTGGCCGCTGTATTCGTCGTCAGTCTGGCGGTGGTCGTTCACCGGCTGGCCGAGTACCGCGCGGGCGGGCAGACCTATGCCGCGGCGCAGGAGCTGGCGCGCGTCCCGGCGGAGCCGGTCCCCGCGGCCGAAGAAGCGGATCCGTATGAAGCCGCGCTGGCGGAGCTGGATCTGCCCGCGCTTCAGGCGGTGAACGGCGACGCGCTGGGCTGGATCATGATCCCGGAGACGGAGATCTCCTATCCGCTGGTGCAGGGGACGGACAACCAGTATTACCTGACCCACACGTGGGACAACGCGCCCAGCGCGGTGGGGGCCGTTTTTCTGGACTGGCGGGCCAGCCCGGACCTGAGCGATTTCCACACCCTGATCTACGGCCACCGGATGAAAAACGGCTCCATGTTCGCGGGGCTGAAGTATTTCAGCGACCGGGATTACTGGCAGGAGCACCCGTACGTCTACATTACGGACGGCGGCGGGACGAAGCGCTATGAGATCTTCTCCGCCTATGAGGCGGATGTCCGGGGCGAGACGTACCGCGTCGGCCAGCAGAGCCGGGAGGAAAAGCAGGCGTATCTCGACTTCTGCCTTGCCCAGTCGAAGTATGATACCGGCGTGGTCCCCACCGTGGACGACACGGTCGTGACCCTCTCCACCTGCACCGGCAGCGGCCACGCCACCCGCTGGGTGGTACAGGCCCGGCTGGAGGGCGGCCTGCCCGCCGAAAGTACGGAGACGGGCGAAGCCGCGTCCTCCGGCGCGGCCGCGTGAAAAGAGAAAAAAGCGCCGCTCCGGCGGCGGAAAAGCGCTCCCCCTGTGAAGGACAACGGCTGTCCATCGCAGGGGGAGCGCTGATCGGATAGGTTTTACAGGCTCTTTGCCCAGCCCGCCGCGTTGGCGCGGGTCAGGCGCTTGCCCGGCTTCCAGTTCGCCGCGGGGCAGTGGGCCTTCAGGCTGCTCTCGGACCGCTCGATCCCGCTGCCGCCGGAGGTGGCGAAGGGAATGACCGTCTTGCCGGAGAAGTCGTGGCTCTCGAGGAACGTGTCCACGATGCGCGGCTCCACGTACCACCAGATGGGGAAGCCCAGCAGGACGGTGTCGTAGCCGCTGAGATTCAGCTCCGCGGGCGCGATGGCCGGACGGCTGGCGGGATCGTTCATTTCCAGCGTGCTGCGGCTCTTTTTGTCCATCCAGTCCAGATCGGCGTCGGTGTAGGGCTGGGCGGGGGCGATCTCGTGGAGATCGGCGTTCAGCGCCTGCGCCAGCTCCTTTGCAACGCCTGCGGTCACGCCGCTGGCGGAGAAATATGCGACCAAAGTTTTCCCGTTCATTGCATGTACTCCTTAAATATCATGAAATGTTCGCCGCGGCCTTGGCCGCGTTTCCCGGACGGAGACGCCCCGCGGTGCGTTTTGCCGTGCCCGGTTTGCCCGCCGCGACAGAAAAGATTTCCCGGACTGACCGGCCGCTCCGTTCGTTCCGTCCCTATCATAACACTGAAAGTAAACTTTAAGTCAAGAGGAATTTTCAAGCGGAGGGCGGGGCGCTTCGTCCGCTTCGAAACGCTCTTGGCTTCATCCCGCTCCGTGCCCGCCTGCGGGCGGACAGCCCCGCGCTGGCCGCTCCCTCGTGGGGAAGCGGCCAGCCTCCGCTTTCCGCATACTTGCGGCCAGCGCGGCCCAAAAACAAGCCCAGCGGAGGACGGTTTCCCGTCCTCCGCTGGGCTCTATTTCTTCCGTCTTGGGTCCTTGTTTTGCGGCTTTTTGTTCCGAATCGGCTTCCGCTTTATCCGTTTCAGCCGCTCACTTGACGCTCCGGTAGAGGAACGTAACGATCTGGGCGCGGGTGCAGGCGGTGTTCGGGCTGAAGCCGCCGTCCTTGGTGCCGGTGGTCACGCCGTTTTCCACAGCCCACGCCACCGCGGCGGCATAGTAGGCGTTCGCCGCCACGTCAGAAAAGCCCGCCCCGCCGGTCGCGGTGGGAGAACCCGCCGCGCGGTACAGGAACGTGACGCTCTGGGCACGGGTGCAGGGCGCGTCCGGGTCAAAGCGGCCGTCCTTTGTCCCGGCGGTGATGCCGTTCTCCACGGCCCAGGCCACCGCCTTGGCGTAGTACGCGCTGTCGGAGACGTCGGCGAAGCCCGCCGCGCTCTTCGGCTCGGGAGAACCCGCCGCGCGCCACAGGAACGTGACGATCTGGGCGCGGGTGCAGGAGCCGTTGGGATCGAACCGGCCGTCCTTAGTGCCGGAGGTGATGCCCTTCTCCGCGGCCCATGCCACCGCTCCGGCGTAATAGGCCGTGGCCGGAACGTCTGTAAAGGTCAGTACATTGTCAGTATTCACCAGCAGATACTGGGACAGGTGCTCCGTGGTGAACACGAAAGCCCCGGCCTTCGCGTCGTAGCTGCCGCCCTTGTTCTCGATGGTGCCGTCGTCCCGGATGAACCAGACGGCCAGCTTGGCCGGGTCCTCGCCGGACTTGAGGGCGTAGGGGATGGAGACGGTCAGCCGTCCGCCGCCGAAGCCGGACTGCTTCGACGTGCCGACCACCACGTTCACGTCCACCACCACGGCCACCTGCGCCAGAGCGCTCACGGCGCTGCGCTGGGCGTCGGTGAGGGTGGTCTGCTGGACGGAAACGGTCACGTCCTTTCCGGTCCCGATGGACTCCAGCGCCTTGGCATCCAGCGCGACGGAGCCGGTGGGCAGGGCCACGGTCAGGCCCGCGCCGGCCTGCTCGGTCTTGCCGATAACGGAGGAGGGCAGCTTGGCGCTGTCCACGTTTTTCAGGCCGGAGACGTCCACGGTGACGCTGCCGCCGCCGGAGGCCACCGACTCGATCTGCTGGTCGCTGATGCTGATGCTGGCCGTGCTGCCAGAGACGGACGCGTCCACCGTCACCGTGTTTTTCGCGGAGGAAACGGGGACCGTGACGGAGGGCGCCGCGGCTGCTCCGCCGCCGCCACCGCCGCCGCCGCCGGTGCTTCCGCCGGAGGTCTTGGCCCACAGGACGGCGGAGCCGGTCAGCCTGCCGTAGTTTTCATCGTCGGGGGTAAAGCTCCAGCCATAGGACTGGCCCTGCACGATCACTGTGTCCGCCGGATCGTCCCAGGAGAAGGAGCCATAATTGGGCGTCAGCTTTCCGGTGTCCACCGTCACGCTGCCCAGCGTCTGTCCGCCGGATGTCACGGAGGAAAAGACCGGCGTTCCGGTGGGCTTTGCCTGACCGATCAGGACGTATACGTTCACCTCCACCGCCGCGAAAGCGTCGTCAGACGGGGTGAACACCAGCGTTTTCATGCCGCTGTCTCCCGTGCCGACGGGGGCGGCGTCCTTCCAGCTCCAGACGCCGCTGACGGGCTTTCCGCCAAAGACGGCCGTACCCTTGGCGGCGGAGGCGTTCAGCGGCTTGCCGGTGTAAGTGGCGGTAATGTCGCTGGCCGTGACGGTCGGGATGTTCTTGTCCGTCAGGGTGACGGTGATCCGGCACTCCGCGTCCTCGTAGTTTTCGGAGCTGACGGTGACCGCGGCGGTGCGGGTCTCACCGGCGCTGCCGGAGACCGTATAGCTCACCGTGCCGTTTTCGTCCACGGAGAAGCCCTCTCCCGCCGTGACGCGGTAGGTCAGCTTGCCTGCGTTGCCGGGCATTCCGGTACTGCCGGTGAGGGAGACTGTGCCGCTCGTGCCTGCCTTAGCCATGACGCTGATGGGGGCGAGTTGAGGCGCGAACCCCTTGAGGATGCTGCCGGTGGTGGAAAACGCGCCGTCTGCGAGAACGTAATTGCGCGCCTTGTCCGAGCTTTCCAGCGTCACCGTGCCGGTGACCGGCTTCCCGTCGCCGACCTTGGCGTTATCATAGCTGGCCTCAACGGTGTAATCCATGCCGGACGTCAGCCGTTCATTATTCACAAGACCGTTGAATTTCACGTCCACGACGGCGTCCGCTTCGCCGTTGAACCGCTTGCTGCCCACCGAGACGGTGAAGGTCAGGGGTGCGGGGGAAATTGCCGCCTCTACACTGGCGGGGGCGCTGTCGTTGTGGTTTTCGTCGCCCACGGCCTTATACCAGACGGTATACGTGCCAGCGCTGACGGCGGTGGGGATGCGGGCGGCGTATGCGCCGCCCTGCGTCAGGCTGTACTGCATCGTGCCGCCCGCCGCCACGCTGCCCGGGGCGGTCAGCGCCTGAGCCATGCCGGTGTAGGTCAGGCTGGTCAACGCCGTGGGCACGGTGATGGACGCGGCGCGGATGTCGGCCTTTTTCACCGTCACGGTGGTCTCATTGCTGAGGACCGTGTAGCCGTCGCAGGAAGCGGCGCAGCGGACGGTGTGGGTCCCGGCGTTCAGGCTGGCGGGAATATCGTAGGTATTTTTCGTCCCGGTATCGGCGCCCACTGTGTCGCTGTCCAGATACCACGTGAAGCGGATCGTGCCGGTGCCGTTCACCGCGGCGAGAAGCCGGAGCGGATCGCCGTAGGTGATCGTCTGGGACTCCGGGAGCGTGACGCTCTGAATGGGCGCTTTGACTACTGTGACACTGCTTGCGGATTTGCCAGCGAGCTGCCCGGCGGTGAGCCAGCTTCCGCCGCTCTTGAAGCCAAAGCCCGGCTCCAGCAGATCGCCGAGGGTGAGGCCGCTGCCGGTAAGCGTCAGCATACCGACCGTGCCCGGGACGGCGGAGGAATCCCTGATCTTGACCGCGGCGCTGACGGTCACGGCGTTCACGTTATGGCCGTTGAGGTCCAGCGTGAATGCTTTGCCGATGCTGAACGCGCCGGGGGAGACCGCGTTCGTCAGCAGCCGGACCGTGTCGCCGGGCTGGGCGGCGGCGAACGCCGCGTCCGCCGCGTCGTAGTAGGCGGTGGAACCGTTTTTCATGATGCTGGCCGCCATCTGCAGGCCGCAGGCGCATTTTCCGGTGGACTCGCCGAAGCTGTGCTGATGGGGGACGATCTTCACCACGTCCGCCGTCAGAGGGACGGAGCCGTCCAGCAGAGCGCCGCTCTCGTCCGCGAATGCGTACCCGTCGGCCAGCACGCTGTTGGGCGCCGCGCCGTCGATAATGGGGCGGGGGTCAACGAGAGCATCCCTGCCGGATCGGATGGTGCCGCCGGAGAGCTTCACGCTGCCGCCGGAGACCTGAATGCCGCCGTTGAGCACTGCGCCGGGGAGGACGGTCAGACTGCCGCCGGTGACGGCCACGGCGGGGAGCTTCAGATTATTGCTGCTGGAGACCTGATTGGCCTTAGAGGTCAGCGTCATGCTGCTGCCGATGGTGAGACTGCCGCTTTCGACCTTGGCGGCCACGCTCCCGCCGGTATCCTGTGTGTTCTCCAGCGTGCCGTTGACGACGGTGATGTTCGCGCCCTTCACATTCAGAACGCCGAGGTCGCCGATGTGGGCGGAGAGCGTTTTGCCGTTCAGGTCGAGGGTGAACGTGCCGCCGACGGCGTTGGGAGCTTTCCCAGCCGGGTAGACGACGCTTTTGAGCAGCGTAACGGTGCCGCTCTGACGGGAACTTGCCGCGTACAGCGCCTCGCTCAGCGTGTCGTAGAACGTATTGCCCAGCTTCGCGGCCTTCTCCATGCCGCAGGTCTTACAGACGCCGGTGCTGGGGTCGACGTTCGCGTGGGGGCAGACGCGCCCGCAGGCACATTTGCCGGTCAGCTCACCGACGTTATCCCGCACACCGTAGGTGCAGGCGTGAGAAACGACCATGACCCTCGTATAGCTGAAAGCGCCGGAGCCGTCCAGAATGCGGCCGTTGTCATCCTGAAACGCATAGTTGCCGCCTTTCAGCAGAGCGTTGACCGCGCCGCCGGCGTTTCCGTTTATGACGGCCGGCCAATGGGTTTTGTAATATGCTCCACCGGAGAGCGCAGCCGCGCCGCCCTCCGCGACGGTCAGGCCGCCGGTGAACGTGCCGCCGGTCACGGTCAGGGAAGCGCCGCTCGCCACCTGCGCGGCGCAGCTGTCCTTCGTATCCGCGCTGGTGTAGGCTGCCCCGCCGGTCTCGGCGGCGCTGCTGTTCTTCACGGTGACGCCCGCGGCAGTGATGTCGAGAACGGGGGCGGCGTTCCGCGAGAGGGTGCGGCCGTTGAAGTCCAGCGTCACGGTCTTATCCAGCGTGAGCGCGTCGGTGAGGGTGTGGTCGGACAGGAGCGTGAGGGTGTCGCCGTCCTTGAGCGCTTTGAGCGCCTCCTCCAGCGTTCCGTACCTCGTTTCGCCGATGGCCGCTTCCATGGAATCCGGATTCAGCGTATTGCAGTAGATGCAGTTTTTGGCTGTGCCGTAATCGTGGTCCGTACACGGCTTCACCGTCACCGTGCCGGTCAGGTCCTTGTCCGTGAGGGCGGAGCGCTCCACCTGCTGGCCGTCAGCCGTCACATAGCAGTACCCGTCCGCAAGCTGCGCGGCAAGGCTGCCGATATTGCTGCGGAGGTTTGTGAACGTGCCGCCGGTGAACTGGAGCAAGGAGTCTTTGTGGAAATAAATACCGTATGCGTTGTCTCCGGAGGCGGAGAATGTGCCGCCGGAGATGGTCCCGCGCACGGGCGATTTCGCATCCCAGATCACCACGGCGGCGTGGCCGTCAAGCTGGTTATTTTCGGTCATGGGAGAATAGTAGAAATTGTAACTGCCGCTGTAAGTGAACGTGCCGCCCTCGATGTTCAGCTCGCCATTCTGAAAGACCGCGATCGAGCCGTTCAGCGTGCCGGTTTTCCCGCTGTCCTTCACGGTCAGCGTTGCGAGTGCGGTGCTGCCGCCCTTACTGACTTGGATTTTGCCGGTCAGCGTTTTCCCGTTCAGGTCGAGGGTGAGAGAAGACTGGTAACCAATCGTAAAAGACCCAACCTCCGCGTTGCTCAGCAGCTTGACGCTCAGACTCTGAGGGTTGCTGTAATTGTCGAGCGTACTCAGCGCGGTGCTGAGGTCTGCGGCGCTCTCGTAATACGTTCTGTCCCCGCTGACCGCCGCAGCCTGTGTGCCGCAGGTGGAGCATTTTCCCGCCTCGCTCCAATTATGAGCGCAGGAATGCCTGCTCACGGTCACATGGTCCGTTTCGGTGGAGTAATCGCCCAGAGTGAGCCTGCAGTAATACACGTAGCTGCCGTCAGCCAGATCGTCGAGAGAAAGAGTGCTGCTGGTTCCGACGGCGGCGCTGCCGCCCTCCTTGAACCACGCATAGGAGATCTCGCCGCTCTGGCCCTCCGCCGGCTCGGCAGCCACCGTCAGGGACGGCGCGGTCTTGTCCCGGTCGGTGTTCCAGTCCACATTTGCGGGCTGCCGCGTGATGGTCAGCGGCGCGCCCTGCACGGTGACGGTCACGGCGGCGGATTTCACCTCGTCGCTGACGAGACGGAGGGAGTAGTCCCCGGCCTTTGCCGCCGTGGTGCTGGAAATGCGGATCTGGCCGCTGCTGAGGACGGCGGACAGGCCGCCGGGCGCGGTCTCGACCCAGTCCTCGCCGGATTCCCATTGGATCTTGGCCGTTTTCAGCAGCTGCTGGCTGGCCGAGACGTCGACGATGGTGGGCGTGGACGCGCCCGCCCGCATGGTGACGGCTGCCGGGGTGAAGGAAAAGGTCTGGCTGTTGTTGTAGACCAGAAGGGTCTTGCGGCCGGTTGTACTGACCGTGCCGGTCGTTGAACCCTCTGCCCGGTCAATAGAAATTTCCGTCAGGTGCGAATCGGCGGCTTCTTTGGTGGCGTAATAGGTGCTGCTGCCGTAGGCGGCCATGCCGCTGCCCTCGCAGGTCAATGTGCTCTTGTAAGGAAAGAGGACCGAATTCGTACTGCTGGCGGCAAAGAACGTTCCGCTGCCGCTCACGGTAACGGATGTTGAATTGGTGAAGCTGTAATCATTTGTGCTGACCACCGACAGGCTGCCGGAGCCGCTGACAACAGTGCTGCTGTCACTGTCGATGGGCACGATTGCCTTTCCAGCGGTCACGTTCACCGTGCTGTTATCCGTCACCGTGATATCTTTGACTTGAATGCCTGTGCCTTTCGCGGCGGTGACGGTCAGGCTGCCGCTGCCCTGAAAGGTGACGGAGGGGGCGCTCGAACCACCGTATGCGAGCCCCTGCCCGGAGGCGGCTGTATTGCTGATCGTGTTTTCACCGACCAGAACGATCGTTACGTTTCCGGAAGGAAGATTTACAGCGCTCCCGGATTTAAGGGCGCAGGTGATATCGACATTTGTAAGGGTCAGGGTCAGGTTCTCACAGTCCCAGCTCCAACCGTCTCCGCTTTTGGTTCCCAAAGAGACGAGCGATAATTGCCCGTCATAGGTGTTCCGCGTATCCGCCGCCATGGGGACGGCTGCGCCTGTCTCTCCCGCCAGTGCGGCGAGGGCTGCGCACAGGGCGTCGTACCGGGCGAAGTCCACCTGGGCGCGCTGCTCGTCCGTCAGCGCCGCCTTGGCCGCGTCCACGGCGTCCAGCGCGTCAACGATCTCGTCCGCGCCGTCCTCGGCGACGTTCTCCGCGTCCGGCAGCGCGTCGATCAGCGCCTGAAGCGCCGTTACGGTGCTGTCCGCATTGTCGGTGCTGTCCGTGTCAACTGCGCCGTCCGCATCTTCCGCGTTTGTGCCGTCCGCATCGGCGGGTGAGTTCTCCGCTCCGCCGCCGGAGGGGGCGGGGATCTCCGTTTCCGTCTGCGGCGCGTCGACAGGCTCCTCCGCCAGCGCTGCCGTCGGCAGCAGCGTCAGGCTCAGCGCCAGCGCCATCAAAAGGGCTGTGATCCGTTTTTTCATGTGCTCCTCCTGCTTCTTCCGCCGCGCCGGGGCGCGGTCCGGTCTGCTTTTTCTCCGGACGCGCTCCGCCCCGCGGCGCGAAAAAAGCGGGGGGACGGAACCGTCCCCCCGCGTATCGGCAGCTTCCGGGGGCGGCGGTGCGCCGCGCCTGCATTTTCCGCGCGGCGCGTCGGTTCAGCCGCCCGGTCAAATACGGAATATGCGCCCGGACACGGCCCGAAACGGGCCGGACATCCGAACTCTCTGCCAGTATATCACGGATATTTTAGTTTGTGAACTGGACCAAAGTCTAGGTTTTCGGCCCTCAGTCGTCATCCTCGATCAGGCGCAGGCCCGCCGTGGCCGAGACGGGAAGCGTGAAGCAGATGGACTTGGCCTTGCTCTGCATCCCGGCGCTGTGCATGATGGCGGACATGATGTCGTTGCGCTTTTCCCGGCGGACGACGATGAAGATCATCTCCTTCTCCGCGGCAAGGGAGATGCCGAGGAACTTTTCCGCGCCCTCCATGCCGGTGCCCTTGGCGTGGATGACCGTGCCTCCGGCCGCGCCCGCCCCCCGGGCCGCGTCCATGATGAGGTCGCTGTAGCCGTGGTTGGCGACCACCAGCAAAAGCTCATGGGTGGTGTCCTTCATGGTGGATTCCTCCCCTTTCTGATAGTTCTGGTGCTCCGTCAGGAACAAAAGCTCCCGCCGCCCGCCGATGCTGCTCAGGGGGACGGTGAAGGCGATGCCCGTTCCGGGCACGTCGATCTGAAGCTCGCGGCACAGGCCCCGGCGCAGCTCCTCCCACTTTTCGCCGGTGACCATGCTGAAAAAGACGCACTTGTCGCTCCGCTCCAGACCGAGGCAGTTGAGCGTTTCGTTGCTGGCCGTTCCCAGCGCCAGCGAGATGAACTGCACCGGGACCTGCCGCGCGCGGTAAAACGAGAGGAACGCGGTCAGGCGGCTGCGCTCGGTGATGGTGGTCATGAGGTATAATTCGCTCATACGGGACCTCCTTACAGGTCGATGATCGCCAGATCATCCAGCCCGGACAGCACGTCCGGCGCGGCGGGCTGGGGCGCGCGGCGGGTCCGCAGCCGGTACAAAAGACCCAGACCCTGAATGGTGATGAGGGGCGTCATGGCCACCATGGCCACTACGCCGAAGGCGTCGGTCACGATGTTCCCGCCCACGGCGGCGCAGGCGCCCATGGCGAAGGGGAGCAGGAACGTGGTTGCCATGGGGCCGGAGGCCACTCCGCCGGAGTCGAAGGCGATGGCGGTGAAGATCTTCGGCACGAAGAAGGAGAGGAGGATGGCGGCGGCGTATCCGGGGACCAGCAGATAGAAAATGGAGATGCCGGTGAGCACCCGCACCATGGCAAGGCCCACAGAAACGGCCACGCCGATGGACAGGGAGTGCTTCATGGCCGCGCCGGAGATGGCGCCGTCGGTCAGCTCCTCCACCTGCCGCATCAGCACGTAGACCGCAGGCTCGGCCATGACGATGAAGTAGCCGATCACCATGCCGATGGGGATGATGACGGCGCGGCAGGGCAGGGCGGCGATCACGCTGCCGAGGTAGCTGCCCGCGGGCATGAAGCCCACGTTCACGCCGGTGAGGAAAATCACAAGGCCCACATAGGTGTACGCAAGGCCTACGCCGATGCGGATAAGCTGCTTTTTCTCAAGATGGAGGGACACGGCGTTGAACACGGCGAAGAATCCGGCAATGGGCAGCAGGGAGACGGCGATCTCCCGGATGTACGCGGGGAACGAGCCGGCGAACAGGCGGCCCAGCGCGGCGGTGTCCTCGATCTCGGGAATGACCACCGCGGTGTAGCTCCCGCCCTCGGGCCGGAAAATAAGGCTCAGCAGCAGGACGGCCAGGATCGGCCCGATGGAGCACAGGGCCACGAGGCCGAAGCTGTCGTTGGCGCTGTGGCGGTCGCTTCGGATGGCGGACACGCCGATGCCCATGGCCATGATGAACGGGACGGTCATGGGGCCGGTGGTCACGCCGCCGGAGTCGAACGCCACAGCCAGAAAGTCCCGGGGGACGAACATGGCGAGGATAAAGACCAGAATGTAAAAGCCCACCAGCAGCGCGTTGAGCGGGACGGAGAGCAGCATACGCAGCATCGCAAAGCACAGGAACAGGCCCACGCCCACGGCCACCGTCACGATCAGAACTGCGTTGGGGACCGCCTGCACCTGATTGGCCAGCACCTGAAGGTCCGGCTCGGAGATGGTGATGAGAAAGCCCAGCAGGAAGCCGAGGGGCAGCATGATGGCTACGCGGCGCGATTTTGTGATGCACGTGCCCACGCGCTCGCCCATGGGCGACATCGCCAGCTCCGCGCCCAGAGAGAAGAACGTCATGCCGACGACCAGCATGACCGCGCCGAAGAGGAACGCGGTCAGCACGCTGGTGGGCAGCGGCGCGATGGTAAAGCTCAGCAGCAGCACGATACATAAAATGGGCGCGACGGCGGACAGAGACTCGTTCAGCTTTTCCTGCAGGTGGCTTCGATACAAAATGGGAGCTCCTTTCCGGTCATGGATTTGAGACGGCGTGCCGCGGTCCGGGACCGCGGCGCGCCGACTATCATAATACTATATTACCATAAAAAGATGTTACGATAGTGTTAAGACCGCTCCCATCCGGCCGTTTCTCAGCGGGGCATGTCCTCCGCGCGGGGGTAGATCAGCTTTTTGCCCGGAATGCCCCGGCGGAAGTCCTCCACCGCCCGGTCAAAGTCCTCCAGCGCGTACCGCCCGCCCATCACGCAGTCGAGCTGATAGTACGGCCCGCTGAGGACCCGCGCGAAATTCTCCCACGTCTGCCAGATCCGCCGGCCGGACACGCCGGTGTACACCACCTCGCGGTAGGCGATCTCGTTGGTCAGGTCCAGCTCGATGGGCTTTCCCGGAAGGCCCACGGACACCACCCGGCCCGCCGCGCGGACGCAGCGGAACGCGCTGTGGATGGCGGCGGGCGCGCCGGTCACGTCGATCACCGCGTCCGCGCCGATGCCGTCCGTCATGCCCAGCACCTCCCGCACCAGATCGCAGCTCTCAGAGTTGAACGCGTGGTCCGCGCCCATTTTGCGGGCGTTTTCCAGCCGCTCGTCCAGCAGGTCGGCGGCGATGACCGTTTTTGCGCCGAAGGTCTTGCACGCGCTCACGGCGGTCAGCCCGATAGGCCCGCAGCCGAACACCACCACCGTTTTGCCCTCCGGCTGGGCGGCCTCTGCGCCGTGGACGCCCGCGCCCATCGGCTCGAACATACAGGCCGCCTCATAGGAGATGTCGTCCGGCAGGAGATAGGTCGCCCGGGCGGGGATCCTGGCGTACTCGGCGAACGCGCCGTCCACGCTGCACCCGAACAGCTCCAGATCCCGGCAGATGTGGGCCAGCCCGTTTTTGCAGAACCAGCAGGAGCCGCAGGCGATGTGGGACTCGCAGGAGACCCGGTCGCCCACCCTGCGGTCGGTTACGTTCCGGCCGATGGCCACGATGTCGCCCGCCGTCTCGTGGCCGGGCGTCACCGGCGGGGCAGTGTGAAGCTTGGACCAGTCGTCCCAGTCCATGATGTGGATGTCCGTGCCGCACAGCGCCGTGCAGCGGACGCGGATGAGCACGTCGTCGTCACCGATCTCCGGGATGGGAAGGTCGTCGTGAAGAACAAACGGGCCGGGGGCGCGGGTCTCCTTCCGAAGTCCCCGCATGAGCTGCTTTTCCATGGTGGCTCCTCCTTATTGAAATATACTGCTTGAAAATACCGCTCCGGCCCGCGCCGGGGCGGGCCGCTTTACCGCAAGCGTAACAAAAGAAACGGAAATTTTCAAGCGTTCCGGAAAAGAAAACCGCCGCGGCGGCGCAGAAATTTCCGGCCTGCGCCGCACCGACGCATACGCGGCTCAAGCGTCCCATAAAGCAGGGCTGAGGTCTTGGCAGCGGGCGGCGCGTATGGTAAAATAAACATAGTGTGAGCAGACGCGGATGGAAGGGGGAACGGCTTCGCCGCCTTTACGGCGGAGGGGCGGTCACATGGGCATATTCGATTATTTCAGCCGCAGGCGGGGCCGCGGGCAGGACCCGGCCCACGGCGCGCAGACGGCGGACCAGCGGGCCACGGCCGCCATGCTGGGCAATCAGGCCATGCTGGAGCTGGCCGCCCGGCGGCAGCGCGCCGGTGCGGCGGCGGACGGCGGGATGGACGAGGGAGAGCTGGAGCGGCAGATGCTGGCAAGGCTCCCGGACGGCGGGCAGGAGGACCGGGCGCAGGCCGCGCAGGAGATGGCGCAGGTCCAGCGCCAGCCGGAGATGGCCCGCACCACGCTGACCGAGCTGTACGGACAGCTCAGGTCCAGCGAGCGGGGCGGCATACACCGGGGTGGCGGGAACTCCGAGTATTACAACGCGGTCCTCTCCGCGCTCAACGCGGTCAGCGCCGCCATGGGCGGGCAGTTCACGCAGGACGCCAAAGGGAATCAGGAGAAGCTGGTGAAGATGGAGCGGCTCTATGAGACGCTGATCGCCGCCTGCGGAGCCTATACCGCCCGGAATCCCAGCACGCAGGCCGGCCGGCACCGCAAGGCGCTGGTCACCCAGATCCAGGCCCGGGCCAGCAGCGATCTGGTGGCGCTGGGCGCCGTGCGGACGGATTTCTGCGCCCTTCCGGAGCAGGAGCAAGCGGGGAAGGACTGGAACGCCCTGCTGGATCAGAGCCGCACCGTCCATCTGTCCGTGGCGGACCTGACCCAGATGAACCGGGAGAAGGGCGGTCAGGCGTCGGAGGTGTATACTCTCAACGGGACCAACGCCACCCTGAAAAACGCGGAGGGCGACCCGGTGCCGCTGGGCGACCTGCACTTCTTCAAGCCCGAGGACGAGCTGGACACATCGCAGTCCACCTACGCCGGAAAGATCGTGGACAACGTGCTCTCCCGGTTCCCGAAGCTCTCGAAAAAGGACCGGAGGCTCATCCGGAGCTGGGCCATGTCGTATACGGGCACCGGCGCGGTCCGGGAGCTGCCCGGCCTTTCCGAGGACGGAAAGGTGGCGCTGAGCGCGGTGAGCAGTCAGCTCTCCGGCACCAAGACCACGTCGGATACCATCCTGCACAACCTGAACCTGAACGACGGCAGCAAGGTCAACATGACCAAGCGCAACGTGGCCACCAGCCGCGTGGCGGCGCTGCTGGGACTGGGCCATCTGGTGGCCAAGTCCGAGACGGCGGAGCTTTACGACGAGGCCACCGGCCGGACGCTGCGGGGAAATCTGATGGAAAAGGCGGCGGGCGCCTCCTCCGCGAAGGAGTTTTTGAAAGGCGCAAAGGAACAGGCGCCCGCCGCGGCTGCCGGTGCGCAGAAGACCACGTCGGTCAGCGTCAGCGGCGGCTTCCAGCGGGACCTGTGCAGCCTTCAGGTGCTGGACGTGATCTGCGGACAGATGGACCGCCACTCCAACAACTTCTTCGTCACCGCCAGAGAGAACGGAGAGCTGACCGGCCTGCAGGGCATCGACAACGACGCGGCCTTCGGCCGCCGGGAGACGGTCACCTCCTCCGAGGACGGCGAGCGGCACGACCGGGCGGTCTACGACATCGACAGCGGAGAGCTGGTCCTGCCGTACATGGACCGGGGGCTGGCGGCGCGCATCCAGCAGCTGGAGCCGGATATGCTCCGCTTTGCCCTCAAGGATCTTCTCAAGGACGAGGAGATCGAGGCGGCGGTCAAGCGGCTGGGACATACCAAGGCCGCCGTCGATAAGACAGAGCGGGAGCAGCCGGAGCGCCTGCTGGCCGACGACCAGTGGAACGACGACACCGCCCAGCGCCTGATCGATCAGGCGTGGGAGAGCGACCGGGGCTTCTGGCAGGACCCGGACGTGGAGCGGGCCAAGGCCAACCGGGGAAAGACGCTGGCTTATGAGAACTATTTCGGCAGACTGATGATCCAGTCCATAAAGGGCCTTGCCAGATTCAACTACGGAGACGGCGACGCGCCGCAGATCCTGCGCCGCCATCCGCGCGGCGGCTGACCGCGGGGAGGACTGGCCGGGAGCCGCTGGAAAAGCGGAGGGTCCGGGACGAAATGCGCCGGAAGCCGGAGGGCGTTCCGTCCGGAGGTCAAAAACAGGAGAAAAAAGCAAGGGAGCCGCGCCGAGATCGGCGCGGCTCCCGTATTGTAATGTTATCGTGCGCCGGTTTGACACGGCTCTCCGGCAGCCGCGCGGCCTATTTGGCACGGCCCTCCCATATGAGCCGATTCGGCATGGCTCTTCCGTGATAATGGGCTTGTTCAGTTCGCTTTTCCGGCGGCAGCGGGGCGGCCCCGCACAGTCCTTCCGCAGTAACGGGACGGCTTAACGTGCTTTTCCTGCGATAATGAGACGATTCGGCGCGTCCCGGCGGCGCGCAGACCCGCCTGACATGGCTCTCCGGCAATACAGACCGGCCCAGTAGCGTTTTTCGGCGGCGGAGCGCTCCCCAGAACGGTCCGGCGGAAAAGAGACTGCCTGTGCCGCGCCCGCCCGGCAATTCAGAGCCGAAAGGACGCAAAAAAGCCTGCGGCCGAATGGCCACAGGCTTTTCGTGGTGGAGACGAAGAGGATCGAACTCTCGACCTTACGGATGCGAACCGTACGCTCTCCCAAGCGGGGCAGTTATATGCGTCCCATTCCAAGGTAAAGAAAAGTATAAAACTGTCAATAAAAATCGACTATTTTGGGAAAATGGTATATGGCCTCGCTCAATTTTCAAGATGCAACGGCCTAAAATGGAGTGATAATATTTCCGTTTATGATAATCCATCTATTCTTACGATGCCAACTCAGTGGCGGTAATTCGGTTCGCATCCCTTCAAGGAAAATGTTAAAAAAGGAAGAATTGCGGGCGGTATGTTCGCATCCGTGACTTTGATAGCGACTCTCGAAAAAATGACAGCCATCCACTTGGAGATGGTTGTCGCTATATGTAACATCTCAACGCTATTGATGTTGCCATCCAGCTCCCCCTTAAGGCGTCTGGATAATAGCGATTATGTTGCATTGAGGTTATTTGTATACCTCTCTTTAACAATATATTTGTTTATTTCGGTGATTACTTTTTCCATATAAACAAACGTTTGGCCTTTTAAATGCTCTATTTGTTGTATGGTAAGTTCTCGGCCAATCTCTTCAAAGCTGTTCTCGCCGTGAGCTAATTTGTTTCTATAGTCTTTTATAGTTTTTAGCTCAGAAACACGCTCGTCAAATTCTATGCCGTATTTTTCCAAAACGGCGATAATCTCTCTTGAATCTAAATTTCCGCTATATAGGGGGTAAAACTTCGAGATATCTTCATACGAAAGGTCAAATGTGTTGACCCCAACAATATAGTCATAAAACTTTAATGAATGAGATGCTTTGCTATGGTTATTAGCGCTTTTGTCTCGGGCATTCTCATAGTAGACGGCAACTAAATGCCTAAGTTTTTCATTGCAGTTGTTGAATGCCAAATTTTTAGTGATTAAGATTTCGTGTAATCGAACCAAACATTTGGTCATTGTGGATTCGATTGCATTATACAGCATCAAAACAATTCCTGCTTTAATGCTTGTCTTAACTGTCGTTAGACCCTCCACTGTTGTTCGGTACTCGACATTGCCATTTTCCATATGTTTGAGGTAACTAATTACACGATTGACTTCCTCGCATCTAATTTCCAAATCTTGTTTAATGCTCTGCATGGTCGGCCTCCATGCCAGATACCAAACGATAAATATACAGAACTCTACCTTGAAGTTTTTGCTTTTTGTGGAGTTCATTTGCTACATGCGTATATTGTTTGAACTCTGGAGTGGATAGGCACTGTTTGATATGTTCTTTATCCAAAGAATCCTGAATTGTCCCATCAGCCAATGCTTTCCACACACCGACAGAAATAGCCTCAAATACGGAACGTTTGGTCTGAGGATTTTGAGCATGCCGAAACCCATAGGGAAAGTTTTTCTCCACGTAGGTCAGTACTGCATTAATGCGATTTCTATATTCCTCAAGAATCTGATTTACATTTTGGGGATCAAGTTTTTCAAGTTCTTCGTTTTTTGCTTTAAGGTATTCATCCAAGAAGTTTGCAATGCCTCCATTGATACCCGTATCGTAACTGTTTGTGTCCGAAATTGCGAAGAAGCGTAGTAGTAACTCTTCACGTTCTTGACGTTTTTCAAGCCACTTGTCTATTTTTACCAAGTTTTTGTAAGCATCACTTGTTGCGCAATAATCATAAATAAAGGAAGTAAACTTCCCCATATAGATTCCTTTGCGTTTTTCCATGGGCTTGAGCAGATCACTTCCTCGGTTAATGCGCTCAAACATGTCTTTTTTTATGTCATCGGTGGTTTCTTCGGATAAAACAATAATTCTGAGTGCAGTATTCAGAAATTTACCCTGGCGGCTTGTATCCAGTTCGTTAAATTTGTACCCATTTAAGCTCTTAATAGATTTTAAGCCTTGAAGGCAAAGTCTATTATTTAAGAACGAATGAATTGTACGGATTCGCTGTGATCCATCGACAATTTCCCACGAACTATCCTTGTTTTCGGCAACAAAAATAAAGGGTATCGGGAGTCCCAAAATGATTGATTCAATCAATTTTGATTGCCGAATTTCATCCCATGTGAAGTCCCTTTGATATTCTGGTATATAAATGTAGTTGTATTTTTTTTGGGCGACATCTACATCATCTGTGTCAAGGCTATCGTTGTATTTGTCAGAAATAGCTTCAACCGTTAAATCACGAATGTCATAACGAACAGTCTTTCTTTTCGAATAGATTTCTTCCTCGACCAGTTCAAGCGCAACTTTAGATTTGCTCACTTCGGGTCAACTCCTTTATGAATTCAATTTCATTATCACAGCATTAGCAATGTATGCTGTCAGCGTTTAATATGGATGTTAAATATAATTATACCACATTTGCGTCGGTTTACAAAGGGATACATATAAAAACAACTAAAAATGGACTGCCAACCTACTGAAATTACCGCCCTAGTGAGACACAGGGCGGTTTTTTCATAGGCAGAGGAAGGAGGTAT
>CAKTMK010000027.1 GCA_934574045.1 uncultured Oscillibacter sp.
TCAATTACGGTGGAAGTATAGCACGGCGGCAGGTGGATTGCAAGGCCATTTTGCAAACCGGGACAAAACCGGGACGGTCAGGCTTTCGGGACGGGAGGTCATGTTGGGATGGCTGGTATGCCTTGGCGAACGGAAATCTCCAGTTGACCCACGCCGTGACCCACGAACAGAAAGACTGGGGCGGAAACAACGGAGAAAAGCATATCTACGGGTGAGGAAATCACGCGGCAAACCCGCTTTATTCTCTCAAAATCCTGCGGAAGACGTCCCTATCGAATCTTCCCCAAAACCGCAGAAAGCCGCCCCCGCGCAGCGTTTGCGCGGGGGCGGCTCCGTTCTGTGCGACGCGCCGCCGGGCTTATTTCGCGGTGCCGCTGCGCACCATCTCCATAAAGGCGCAGGCCGCCGCCGTGGGGGCCACGTCCAGCAGCGTACACATTTCCACACTCCGGGAGGGAATGGTGAAGTCCGTTTTCAAAAGGCGGATGTCTCCGGCCTTCAGGGCGTCCTGCACGAATTCCAGCGTGACGCCCGCCACGCCCAGCCCGATCTTTGCCAGCGAGACCAGCAGGCTCCGGGAGGAAAGCTCGATCTCCGGCGTCAGCGTGACGCCGCTGCGCAGGAAGTCCTGCTCCAGAAACACCCGGGAGCTGGCCTTGCGCTCCAGCAGGATCAGCGGGAACCGGGCGATCTCCGCCCGGGTGTAAAGATGCTCGAAATCGCAGGGATAGCCGCTCCCGGCCACGAACACGCTGTGGGTGGGGAAGCAGGGCCATGTGTCCAGATGCTCCCGCTCCGTGGGCGTGGAGGCAAAGGCGATGTCCACCGCGCCGGACTTGAGCAGACTGAGCACCTTGGCGCTGCGGCCGCTGACGATCTTGAGCCGGATGCCGGGGTGCTGGCGGTGGAACGCGTCCAGATAGGGCGTTAAAAACTGGCCGGTGACGGTGTCGCTGGCGCCGATCACCAGCGTGCCCAGCAGAAGCTGCTGGGCCTGCGTCAGCTTGTCCTCGCCCGTGGCCAGAAGGCCCAGCGCGGAGCGGACGTAATCGTACAGCAGCTGGCCCTCTCCCGTCAGGGCCACGCCCCGGGGGCTGCGGGAGAACAGCCGGGCCTGAAGCGCCGTCTCCAGCTGCTTGATGGACTGGCTCACCGCCGACTGCGAGATATAGAGATTTTTCGCGGCTACGGAGATGTTTCCGGCGTCCGCGACCTCCTTGAATACCCGGTAAAGCTCCAGCTTGACCGCCATAGCAGATCCTCCATGCTGTTTTTTTATTTTAAGTATAAGCCAGACTGATAATAAATGCAACGGTAAAATTTTATCCGCCGGGGACTTGACAGCGCGCCGGACCCGTGGTATCTTAGTTACACGGTTAGTTACTCAACTAATTAACTGTGTAACACGAGGGGAGGCATACCGTGGAATTCAAGGATGGCAAGCCGATCTTTCAGCAGCTGGCGGACCAGCTGGAGGAGGGCATCCTCTCCGGCGCGTATCCGGAGGAGAGCCAGGTCCCGTCCATCACGGAGTATTCCGTGGCCTACAGGATCAACCCCGCCACGGCGCTGAAGGGGATCAATCTTCTGGTGGACGCAGGGCTGCTTTATAAGAAAAGGGGAGTTGGGATGTTCGTTTCATCCGGCGCGCGGGAACGGCTGCGCGCCCAGCGCGCGGAGCGCTTTTATCAGGATTATGTCCAGCGCATGGTGCAGGAGGCCCGCCGTCTCGGCGTGACGGAGGCGGAGCTGGTGCGTCTGGTGGAGAGGGGGTTCGGCGGCTGTGACGATTGAGCTGAAAAACGTGACCCGGCGCTTCGGCGCGGTGGAGGCCCTGCGGGATGTGTCGCTGACCTTTGAGGCCGGGAAGATCTACGGTCTGCTGGGCAACAACGGCGCGGGCAAGTCCACCATGATGAACCTGATCGGCGGGCGGCTGCTGCCCACGGCGGGACAGGTGCTGCTGGACGGCGAGCCGGCGGCGGACAGCACCCGGGCGCTGAGCGGGCTGTTTCTCATGAACGAGGGGAGTATGCTCCCGGAGGATATGCGGGTGCAGCGGGCCTTTGACTGGGCGGCCCGGTTCCGTCCCGCCTATGACCGGGCGGAGGCGGACGCGCTGGCGCGGCAGTTCGAGCTGAACGAGCGGACGCGGGTCTCCAAGCTCTCCACCGGATACGGCTCCATCTTCAAGCTGATCCTTGTGCTGGCGTCCAACGCGGACTGCCTGCTGCTGGACGAGCCGGTCCTGGGACTGGACGCCCAGCACCGGGAGATGTTTTACAAGCTGCTGCTGGAGAAATACGCCAAGAACGGCTGCACGGTGATCTTCTCCACGCACCTCATCAGCGAGGCCGCGCCGCTGGTGGAGCGGGCGGTGATCCTGCGCCGGGGCCGCGTCCTGCGGGACGCACCGGTGGAGGAGCTGACGGCGGGGGCGTATACCGTCTCCGGCCCCGCGGCGGCGGTGGACGCGTATCTCGCCGGGCGGCGTGTGCTCAGCGAGTCGGCGGTGGGCGGCCTGCGCTCCGCCGCGGTGGAGGGCGAGCCGGAGGACGTGCCCGCCGGACTGGAGGTCTCCGGGCTGGAGCTTCAGGACCTTTACATTGCCCTGATGGAACAGGAGGATCGGAAATGAAAACGCTGCTTCGCTATCGCCTGACTGACGATCTCAGATCCGCGGGCGCCGCGCTGGCGGCCGTGGTGGGGGTGAACATCCTGATGGTCCTGTTCACGAACGACCGGGTGTACGGCAGCGGCACCGGCGCCGCCATGGCGTTCTGGGCGCTGGTGGTGGGTATTGCCGCGCTGCGGGCGGACCTGCGGCTGGGGAACCAGATGGGCGTCTGCCGCCGGGAGGCGTTCACCGCCAGCGTGGTTGGCACTGCGGTGAGCTGTGCGGCTGCGGCGGTGGGTGTCGCTGCGGTGACGGCGGCGGGCCAGCTCTTGACCGACGGCGGCGGACGGCTGGAGGTCATGGAGCCGTATCAGATGGTGTACGCGCCGGATACGTATGTGATGCCCCTGAGCGGCTACGCGGCTATGGCCGTGTTCTGCGCCGCGCTCTACCTGTGCGCCGCCGCGTTCGGGATGCTCTGCTCCGCCGCCTTCTGGCGGGCGAGCCGCGCGGGGAAGTGGGCGCTGGGCATCGGAATGGGCGCCGCCTTCGGCGTGGGCATCCCGCAGGCGCGGTACCGCTTCGGTCCGGCGCTGGAACGTCCACTGGAGCTGCTGCTCTCCAACCAGTGGGCCGCCGATGCGGCGATGCTGGCCTTCGCTGCGGTGTTTCTGGGCGGGACGGCGCTGCTGGTCCGCCGCGCGGCCATCGTCCCCGCCTCCCGCTGAGCGGCGGGACCCGGAAAAAAAGAGAGAGGAGCGGGACCATGGAGGAGACGCTGCGCCGGTATTTTCAGTGCTGGCTGGATCAGGACGACGGACCGCTGAAGGACATTTTTTCAAACGACATTGTGTACAGCGAGTGCTACGGCCCGGAGTACCGCGGCCTTGCGCAGGTGCTGCAATGGTTCCGGGACTGGAACCGGACGGGCCGCGTGCTGCGCTGGGACGTGAAGCAGGTGCTCGCCTGCGGCCGTACCGCCGTTGTGGAGTGGTACTTCGCCTGCGACGCAGAGGGACAGCGCAGCGCATTTGACGGTGTGACGCTGGCGGAGTTCGACGGCGGAGGAAAGATCATCAGCCTGAAGGAGTTCCAGTCCAAGGCGGAGCATTGCTGTCCCTACGGACGGGGTTGACAACCGGCAGTTTTTGGAATATAGTAGCAAAACACTGTTCATTGGCGGCAGCAGGGCAAATCGCCCGGCTGCCGCCTGACTGACGTTTTTTATGGAGGAGAAGCCGTATGGAAATGATCTGGCCCATCGCGCTGGTGGTGGCGGCCAACATCGCCTATCAGCTCTGCGCGAAGGCGGTCCCCAAGGAGATGGACGCGCTGGCGTCCCTGACGGTGACGTATCTGGTGGGCGCGGCCTGCTCGGCGGCGCTGTTCTTTTTCACGCACCGGGGCGGGAGCCTGCTTCAGGAGTACGCCAAGATGAACGCCGCGCCTGTGGTGCTGGGAATGTCGGTGGTGGGACTGGAGGTGGGCTTTATCTACGCCTACAAGGCGGGCTGGCCCGTCAGCACGGCGTCCATCGTCCAGAGCGCGTTTCTCGCCGTGGCGCTGATCTTCCTCGGCGCGCTGCTCTACCGCGAGGCGATCACCGTCAACAAGCTGGCGGGCGCTGCGATCTGTCTCGTGGGGCTGTGGTTCCTCAGCCGCTGAACCGCCGTTCGGAGAGACGCACGCACGAAAAAACGCCGCCCGTCAGGCGGCGTTTCTGTCTGCAGTTCAGGGGAGGGGGCGGCGCGTCAGCTCCGGTCCCCGTCAATGTGGTTCTGGATGCGCTGCATAATCATCTCCAGCGCCACCAGATTGTGTCCGCCCTCCAGCACGATGATGTCGGCGTACTTCCGGGACGGCTCCACATACTGGTCGTGCATGGGCTTGACGGTGGTCAGATACTGGGTCACGACGGACTGGAGCGTGCGTCCCCGCTCCTCCACATCCCGCAGGGCGCGGCGCAGGATGCGCTCGTCCGCGTCCGTCTCCACAAAGAGCTTGATGTCGAACATATCCCGCAGGACGGGGTTCTGGAAAATGAGGATGCCCTCCACGATGATGACCTTCGCCGGATGGACGGTCACGGTCTGGTCGGTGCGGTTGTGGTCCGTATAGGAGTAGACCGGGCACTGGATGGACTCGCCCCGCTTGAGCGCCTGAAGATGCTCGATGAGAAGGTCGGTGTCGAATGCGCTGGGATGGTCGTAGTTCTGCTTGGCCCGCTCCTCGTAGGTCTTGCCCTCCTGACGCTTGTAGTAGCTGTCGTGGCCGATCACGGTCACATCCTCGCCGAAGTGCTCTTTCAGGTGGTGGGTCAGGGTGGTCTTGCCGGAGCCGGTGCCGCCGGCCACGCCGATCAGGATCGTATCCAAGGCGTCTCTCTCCTTTACGTTCACACGCCGCCGCGCCGCTTCCGGCGGGGGGCCGTTTTCTATTTTTAGGAATATTATAGTTTTTCGCCGCGCCAAAAGCAAGGGGCCGCGGCATAAAAATACGGAATGGCACAAATTTCGACCGGCGGTATTGACGGCGCTGTGAAAACCCGGTATTATGTCAAGTGAATACATCGGGCCGCGGACTGCTCCGCCGGCCCGCGGACCGTCCGGGAGGAGGACCCTTATGGCGATGAAGCGCTGCCCCGTCTGCGGGGAGAAATATTCCGATACATACCGCACCTGCCCGTTCTGCGAGGAGGAG
The DNA here is from genome assembly GCA_934574045.1 of uncultured Oscillibacter sp. Lineage (GTDB taxonomy): Bacteria > Bacillota > Clostridia > Oscillospirales > Oscillospiraceae > Oscillibacter. Next base: position 5,318 of record CAKTMK010000027.1, read on the forward strand.
GAAGCCCTGCGCAGCGAGCGGCCTGTGCGCCGCCGCGGCGGAAAGCGCAGCGCCGCCCGGGAGGACCCGGGCATCCTGACACCCATGCTGGTGATCGTCATCGTGATCCTTGCGATGACGCTGGCGTGGCTGTTCTTCGGCGACCAGATCAAGGGGAGCCTGTTCCCCGGCGGAACGCCCGCCCAGTCCGCCCAGTCCTCTCAGACCGGCGGAGACACGTCCGACCCGCAGCCCGCCGCGTCTTCGTCGGGCGCGTCCTCCGGCGCGTCGTCCTCCGCCCAGCCGGACCCCTCCGGCAGCGCCGCAGGCACGGAGCCGGACGGCACAACGGGCGGCGCGTCCTCCGGCACGGCGTCCGGGGAGCTGAGCGTGGAGCAGGTGGCGCTCCTGCCCGCGGGGCTGACGCTCTCCAAAACGGATTTCACGATCCCGGTGGGCGACCCGCCGGTGAAGCTGACCGCCTCCGGCGGCTCCGGCAGCTACACGTGGTACAGCGAGGACGACGGCATCGCCTCCGTGGATGAAAACGGCACGGTGACGGCCATCTCCGCCGGGACCATCAATGTCTACGCCACGGACGGAAAGAGCATGGGCCTGTGCATCGTCCGGGTGAAGGGCGGCGCGTCCTCCGGCGGTCAGACCGGCCAGACCGGCGATACCGGGACCGCGCCCTCCGGCGGCGAGGTGAAGCTCAACCGGGAGGACTTCACTCTTGCCGTGGGCGAGAGCTTCCAGCTCAAGAGCACCGGCGTCACCACCACGCCCACCTGGTCCAGCAGCAATCCCGGCGTGGCCACCGTCAACGGCAGCGGCGTGGTCACCGGCGTGTCCGCCGGGACGGCCACCGTCACCATGTCCTACGACGGGAGCACCCTCACCTGCATCGTCCGCGTGAAATAAACGGCGGACTGAGCACTTTGACGAATTTTTCACAAAAAGTTTGTACGATCGGCTAACGGCCCCGCCGCCCGCTTTTTGCGAGCGGCGGGGCTTCTTTGCGTTTCCAGAGAGGGGACCGGCGCGTTCCTGCGCAGAAAAGCGCCGGATACCGGGCCGGATCGCGAACGTAATCGTTTTCGGTGGCGCAGACGGAAACGATGTAGAAAAGGAGTGGTTGATTTTGTACAAAATGACGGACATCTTGCATTTTAAATGGGCGGGGTTTATAATATTTTACGATCAGCCGACCGCCCGCAAGGGCGAAAAACGCAGAGAGGATGATTGAGGACTTATGAAAGACATCGTAGAGATCCGTTGGCATGGCCGCGGCGGACAGGGCGCGAAGACCGCGTCGCTGCTGCTGGCGGACGCCGCCTTCAACACGGGCAAGTACGTCCAGGGCTTCCCGGAGTACGGCCCGGAGCGCATGGGCGCGCCCATCACGGCTTACAACCGCATCAGCTCCGAGCGGAGCACCGTCCACTCCAACATTTACTTCCCGGACTATGTGGTGGTGGTGGACGAGACGCTGCTGGCGTCCGTGGACGTGACCGCGGGCCTGAAGGAGAGCGGCGGCATCGTCATCAACTCCGGCAAATCCCCGGCGGAGCTGCGCCCGAAGCTCAAGGGCTATCAGGGCAAGGTCTACACCATCGACGCGGGAAAGATCAGCGAGGAGGAGCTGGGGAAGAACTTCCCCAACACGCCCATGCTGGCCGCCATCGTGAAGGTCTCCGGCGTGGTGGAGGAGCAGGAGTTCATCAAGGACATGGAGGCTTCCTTCAAGCATAAGTTTGCCTCGAAGCCGCAGGTGATCGAGGGCAATATGCGCGCCCTGAAGCGTTCTATGGAGGAGGTACAGGAAGGATGAGCTGGAAAGCAAGCGAAATGACGCCGGACGTGAAGTGGCAGGACATCACTCCCGGCTGCAATATTTTTGAAGGCGGCACGTCCAAGGTCGTGGAGACCGGCGACTGGCGCACCATGAAGCCCGTGATGGACTGGGACAAGTGCAGACAGTGCCTGCTGTGCGTCCCCGTCTGCCCGGATATGTCCATCCCCGTCGGAGAGGACGGCAAGCGCGCGGATTTCGACTATTTCTTCTGCAAGGGCTGCGGCATCTGCGCCAACACGTGTCCTTTCGGGGCCATCAAGATGGTCAAGGACGAGAAGTAAGGAGGGACGAGAAAAATGGGCATCAGAGAAAGACTTTCCGGCAACGAGGCCGTTGCCTTTGCAATGAAGCAGATCAACCCCGACGTGATGGGCGCGTTCCCGATCACGCCGTCCACCGAGATCCCCCAGTACTTCTCTACATACGTGGATAACGGACAGGTGGACACGGAGTTCATCCCCGTGGAGTCCGAGCACTCCGCCATGTCCACCTGCATCGGCGCGGAGGCCGCCGGCTGCCGCGCCGTCAGCGCCACCAGCTCCTGCGGCCTGTGCTACATGACCGAGATGCTGTACGTGGCCGCGTCCGACCGCCTGCCCATCACGCTGGCGGTCTCCACCCGCGCCCTGTCCGGCCCCATCAACATCAACAACGACCACTCCGACGCCATGGGCGTGCGGGACACGGGCTGGCTGATGCTGTTCGCCGAGACGAATCAGGAGGCCTATGACAACTATCTTCAGGCCATGCGCATCGGCGAGGCGGTGAGCCTGCCCATCATGGTCTGCCAGGACGGCTTCATCACCTCTCACGCCATCGAGAACATCGAGCTGGTGGAGGACGAGAAGGTCAAGGCGTTCGTGGGCGAGTACAAGCCCAAGCACTTCCTGCTCAACAAGGATGAGCCGATGGCCGTCGGCGCTTACGCCACCCCGGTCTATTACATGGAGTGCAAGCGGGCGCAGGCTCAGGCCATGATGGACGCCAAGGAGGTCATCAAAAAGGTCGGCGCGGAGTTCGGCCAGATGACCGGCCGGACCTACGGCCTGATCGAAAAGTACCGCATGGACGACGCCGAGGAGGCCATCGTCATCATCGGCTCCTCCGCCGGAACGGCCAAGGAGGCCGTCAACGAGCTGCGCGAGCAGGGCAAGAAGGTGGGCCTCATCAAGGTCCGCGCCTTCCGTCCCTTCCCCAGCGAGGAGATCGTGGACGCGCTGAAGAACGTGAAGGCCTTCGCCGTCATGGACAAGGACGACAGCTTCAACGGCCACTGCGGCCCCATGTACGCGGAGGTCACTGCGTCCATGTACGCCGCGGGCGTCTGCGCGCCCAAGGGCATCAGCTATATTTACGGTCTGGGCGGCCGCGACGTGCGGGTGGAGAGCATCCAGCACGTGTTCGCGGAGCTGGCTGAGATCGCCGCCACCGGCGTCACGGGCGAGACTTACCGCTATCTGGACGTGCGGGAATAAGGAGGGAGAACCGTCATGAGCTACAATCTGAAAGAGAATGTAATGAAGGAAGACCGCCTGAGCGGCGGCCATCGGATGTGCGCGGGCTGCGGCTCCCCCATCGCCGTGCGGACGGTGCTGCGGGCGCTGAACCCGGAGGACCACGCCGTGGTCTGCTCGGCCACCAGCTGCCTGGAGGTCTCCACGTTCATGTACCCCTACACCGCGTGGAAGGACAGCTTCATCCACAACGCGTTTGAAAACGCGGGCGCCACCATCTCCGGCGTGGAGACGGCGTACAGAGCCATGAAGAAGCGGGGCAAGCTGGACGAGACGTGGAAGTTCATCGCCTTCGGCGGCGACGGCGGCACCTATGACATCGGCTTCCAGAGCCTGTCCGGCGCCATGGAGCGGGGCCACGACATCGTGTACGTCTGCTACGATAACGAGGCGTATATGAACACCGGCATCCAGCGCTCCTCCTCCACGCCCCACTTTGCCGACACCACCACCACCCCCGCCGGCAGCGTGATCCCCGGCAAGCTCCAGCAGAAGAAGAACCTGACCAAGATCATGGTGGCCCACGGCATCCCCTATGCCGCCCAGACCACCTTCATCGGCAACTTTGCCGACATCTCCACCAAGGCCCACACGGCCATCTACACCCCCGGCGCGGCGTTCCTGAACGTGATGGCGCCCTGCCCCCGCGGCTGGCGCTATCCCAGCGAGAAGCTGATGGAGGTCACCAAGGCGGCGGTGGAGACCTGCGTCTGGCCGCTGTACGAGGTGGTCGAGGGCAAGTACATCCTCAGCTATAAGCCGAAGAACAAGCTGCCCGTGGAGGAGTACCTCAAGCTGCAGGGCCGCTTCGCCCATATGTTCAAGCCCGGCAACGAGTGGATGATCGAGCAGGTCCAGAAGGAAGTGGACCGCAACTGGGAGGAGCTGCTGCGCCTGTGCGGCGAATGATCCGCGAAAACTGAACCGTCAGACTGTGCGCCGCCCGGCTCGTCCGGGCGGCGCGCGCCGTTTCCGCAGTCCGCCGTTTCCGCGGTTGACGGGACCGGCGGGAATACGGTATACTGAAAGCCGCGGCGGCGCGGAGAGCGCCGCATGACGATACGGACGAGAGCCGGAACGGAGGATACGCATGGGAGAACAACTGACCGGACGGAGCTGCGCGGACTTTACGGCGCTGCTGGCGTCCAAGGCCCCGGTCCCCGGCGGCGGCGGCGCGGCGGCGCTGGTGGGCGCGCTGGGCGCGGCCCTTTGCTCTATGGCGGGCAATTTTACGCTGGGCCGGAAGAAGTACGCCGCGGTGGAGCCGGACATCCGGGCGCTGCTGGAGGAGGGCGAGCAGGTGCGCACGCGGCTGCTGGCACTGGTGGAGGCGGATGCGGAGGCGTTTGAGCCGCTGTCCAGAGCCTACTCCATCCCCAAGGACGACCCCTCGCGGGAAACCGTTCTGGAGCAGGCGGCGCAGCGGGCCTGCGCCGCGCCGGTAGAGATGCTGGAGCAGTGCGCCCGGGCGGTGGAGCTGCTGGAGCAGATGCTGGAAAAGGGCAGCGTGATGCTGGCGTCGGACGTGGGGTGCGGCGCGGTGTGCTGCCGCGCGGCCATGGAGTGCGCCGCGATGAACGTGTACGTCAACACCCGGACGCTGAAAAACCGGGTGGTGGCCGAGGCGCTGGAGCGCAAGGCGGACGGGCTGCTGAAGGAATACGGCGCACGGGCGGAGGCGGTGGCCGGACAGGTGACCGCCCAGCTCCGCGGAAGATGAGAGGAGGGGCCTATGGCGACGATCCTGAGCGGAAAAGCGGTGGGGGAGGCGCTGCACCAGCGGCTGGCCCGGCAGATGCAGACGCTGGCGGCGGCGGGTGTGACGCCCACGCTGGCAATCCTGCGGGTGGGCGAGCGGCCGGACGATCTGGCCTATGAGCGGGGCGCGGCCAAGCGGTGCGAAAAGCTGGGCGTGGCCGTCCGGCGGGTGACGCTGGCGGCGGACTGCGCGCAGGAGGAGCTGATGAGCGCCATCCGCGCCGTGAACGAGGACGCGGGCATCCACGGCTGTCTGCTGCTGCGGCCCCTGCCCGCCGGACTGGACGAGCGGGCGGCCTGCGAGGCGCTGCGCCCGGAAAAGGACGTGGACTGCGTCACCGGTGCGTCCCTCGCCCGGGTGTTCACGGGCCGGGGCGCGGGCTATCCGCCCTGCACGGCGCAGGCGTGTCTGGAGATCCTGGACCATTACGGCTGCGTGCTGGACGGGCAGCGGGTCACCGTGGTGGGCCGCAGCCTTGTGATCGGAAAGCCGGCGGCCATGCTGCTGCTGGCCCGCAACGCCACCGTCACCGTCTGCCACACCCACACGATGGATCTGGCGGCGGAGTGCCGCCGGGCGGACGTGCTGATCGCGGCGGCGGGGAAGGCCGGGGCCATTGGTCCGGAGTGCGTCTCCCGCGGGCAGATCATTATCGACGTGGGCATCCACGTGACGGAGGACGGCGGGATGTGCGGCGACGTGGACTATCCGGCGGTGGAGCCGCTGGCAGGGGCCATCACGCCGGTGCCCGGGGGCGTGGGGGCCGTGACCTCCACCGTGCTGGCGGGGCACGTGATCCGGGCAGCGGCGGACGCCGCGGGCGTCGCCCTCTGAGCGATCGAGAAAACGGAACAGGAACGAGCGCCGCTCCGGCCGATGGCCGGAGCGGCGCTCTGATTTTACAAACTCTTTACGGAACTGCGGTAACGCATTTGATATGCGGAACGGTATACTGAGGGCACATTCAGGAAATGCAGACAGCTTTAGAAAATCAAAAGGAGATCATTGAGATGAAAAAGGCTATGAGTTTGTTCCTTGCTCTTGGTATGACCGCGGCGCTGCTGGCCGGCTGCGGCGGCAGCGGCTCCTCTTCCGCCGCCTCTGCGCAGGCCCCGGCCTCGGCTCCCGCCGCCCTGAGCGGCACGGTGTCCACCAACGGCTCCACCTCCATGGAGAAGGTGATCGGCGCGCTGAGCGAGCAGTTCATGGCGGATCATTCCGGCGTCACCGTCAGCTACGATCCCACCGGCTCCGGCGCGGGCATCGAGGCCGCCGGCAACGGCACCTGCGACATCGGCCTTTCCTCCCGCGCGCTGAAGGAGGAGGAGACCGGCCTGACCGGCACCACCGTGGCGCTGGACGGCATCGCCATCATCGTCAACGCCGAGAACCCGGTGGACGACCTGAGCGTGGATCAGATCGCCCGGCTCTTCACCGGCGCGGCCACGGACTGGTCCGCCGTGGGCGGAAACGCGGGCGCGGTGGCCTGCATCGGCCGTGAGTCCGGCTCCGGCACCCGGGACGGCTTTGAGTCCATCACCGGCACCAGCGACGCCTGCGTCCTCACTCAGGAGCTGACCTCCACCGGCGCGGTGATCGAGGCCGTCAAGGGCAACCCCAGCGCCATCGGCTATGCGTCCCTCTCCGCTGTGGAGGGCAAGGACGGCATCAAGGCCGTCACCGTGGGCGGCGTGGCCTGCTCCGAGGAGACCGTTCTGGACGGCAGCTACGCCATCCAGCGTCCCTTCGTTCTGGTGACCAAAGACGGTGCGGCCCTCTCCGACGCGGCGCAGGCGTTCTTCGACTTCGCCACCTCCACCGCCGCCTCCGACCTGATCCGCGCCGCCGGCGCGGTGCCCACCGCCAAGTAACACGGCGCGAAAGCGCCTGAGATTCCCCGCAGCCGAGCCTCCGTCCAGACCGCTGGACGGAGGCTGCCGGACTGGAAAGGAGCATGATTTGGAATACACTCCGACTGAAAGCGCCGCGCTGCCCCGGCAGGCCGTGCGGCGGACAAAGGCCCCCGCCGCCAGCGGACGGACGGGCGGCGGCCAGCGGCCGCTGGAGCTGGCGATGCACGCGCTGTTTCTGCTGTGCGGCATTCTGGCAGTGGGCTTTGTGCTGGTCATCAGCATTTACCTGATCGTCTCCGGCATCCCCGCCATCCGCCAGATCGGCCTGTGGAACTTCCTATCCGGTCAGGTCTGGGAGCCGACGGCCACCACCCGCAATCCGTCCTTCGGAATCCTGCCCTTCATCCTCACCTCGGTGTACGGCACCGCCGGAGCGATCCTTGTGGGCGTGCCGGTGGGCCTGTTCACGGCGCTGTTTCTGGCCCGGGTGGCGCCGCCCAAGGTGGCGCGGGTCATCCGCGGCGCGGTGGAGCTGCTGGCGGGCATCCCGTCGGTGGTGTACGGCCTTGTGGGCATGATCGTGCTGGTCCCGGCCATTCAGAAGGCGTTTTCCCTCAGCTCCGGCGCGTGCCTGCTGGCGGCCATCGTGGTGCTGGCGGTGATGATCCTGCCGTCCATCGTCAACGTGTCGGAGACGGCCATCAACGCCGTCCCCAAGGAGTATGAGGAGGCGTCTCTGGCGCTGGGCGCCACGAAGATGGAGACGATCTTCCGCGTCACCCTGCCCGCCGCCCGCAGCGGCGTGGCGGCGGCGGTGGTGCTGGGCGTGGGCCGCGCCATCGGCGAGGCCATGGCCGTCGTCATGGTGGCGGGCAACGTGTCCAATATGCCCAGCCTGCTCACCGGCGTCCGCTTCCTCACCACCGCCATCACCTCCGGCATGAGCTATGCCGCGGTGGGCAGCCTGTACCAGCAGTCCCTGTTTTCCATCGGGCTGGTGCTTTTTCTGTTCATCATGCTCATCAACGCGGCGCTGAACCTGTTCATCAAGCGGAAAAAGGAGGGCTGAGCGGTGGAAAAGCTGTCGACCCGCCGCCGGATCTATGACCGGACGATGCGGGTGCTGCTGTGGCTGGCGGGCGGGATCACCTGCGCGCTGCTGGCCTTTATGATCGGGTATATCTTCTTCCGGGGCATCCCCAACCTGACGTGGCCGCTGGTCAGCGGCCAGACCAGCTATCTGAAGAATACGATCGGTATTTTTCCGAACATTGTAAACACGCTGTATATCATTCTGGTGGCCATGGTGCTGGCGCTGCCGCTGGGCGTGGGCGCGGCGATCTACCTTACGGAGTACGCCGCCAGCCGCCGCCTTGTGGCGGTGATCGAGTTCGCGGCGGAGTCACTGGCGGGCATCCCCTCCATCATTTACGGACTGGTGGGCATGCTGGTGTTCGTGCAGTTCATGAACCTGCAGAACGGCATTCTGGCCGGCGGACTGACGCTGGTGGTCATGATCCTGCCCACCATCATCCGCACCACGCAGGAGAGCCTCAAGACCGTGCCGCAGGCGTACCGGGAGGGGGCGCTGGCCCTCGGCTCCGGCAAGTGGCACATGATCCGCACGGTGGTGCTGCCCAGCGCGGTGGACGGCATCGTGACCGGCTGCATTCTGGCGGTGGGCCGCATCGTGGGCGAGAGCGCCGCGCTGCTGTATACCGCGGGTTTCGGCCTTGCGCTCAACGACTTCGTGACCGCGCTGCACGCCTCCTCCGCCACGCTGACGGTGGCGCTGTATATCTACGCCAACGAGCGGGGCGAGACGGCGGCGGCCTTTGCCATCGCAACGATCCTGCTGGCGCTGACGCTGCTCATCAACCTGTCCGCGTCCATCGCGGGCCGGCGGCTGAGACGGCGCTGAGCGCGGCAAAACGATAAGGAAGTGACGCTATGGAATCCATTCTTACCGTCCGGGACCTGAATCTGTGGTACGGAGAGCATCACGCGCTCTATTCCATCAACGTGGAGCTGCCCGCCCACGAGATCACGGCCCTCATCGGCCCCTCCGGGTGCGGCAAGTCCACCTTTTTGAAAACGCTGAACCGGATGAACGATCTGGTCCCCGGCGTGCGCATCACCGGCAGCGTGGAGTTTCAGGGCCAGAGCATTTACGACCCCTCGGTGGACGCGACGCTGCTGCGCCGCCGGATCGGCATGGTCTTTCAGAAGGCCAACCCGTTCCCCATGAGCATTTACGACAATGTGGCCTACGGCCCCCGGACCCACGGCGTGCGCAGCCGGGTGAAGCTGGACGAGATCGTGGAGACTTCGCTCCGCTCCGCCGCCATCTGGGACGAGGTGAAGGACCGGCTGCGGACCTCGGCGCTGGGCCTTTCCGGCGGACAGCAGCAGCGCCTGTGCATCGCCCGGGCGCTGGCGGTGGAGCCGGAGGTGCTGCTGATGGACGAGTCCACCAGCGCGCTGGACCCCATCTCCACTTCAAAAATAGAGGACCTTGCAGTGGAGCTGAAAAGCAGGTATACTGTCATCATGGTGACCCACAACATGCAGCAGGCCGCCCGCATCTCCGACCGGACCGCCTTTTTCCTGATGGGCGATCTGGTGGAATTTGGCGAGACGGAGCAGATGTTTTCCAGTCCCACGGACCAGCGTACCGAGGATTACATCACCGGCCGGTTCGGCTGAGAGGAGGCTTGCTTCATGAGAACGCATTTTGACGAGCAGCTGGAAAAGCTCCATCTGGAGCTGATCCGCATGGGCGCCCTGTGCGAGGACGCCATTTCCGCCGCGGCGAAGGCCCTGCTGGAGCAGGACCCCGCCCTTGCGGCCAAGGCACAGGAGGCGGAGGAGGAGATCGACCGGGCGGAGGGCGACGTGGAGCGGCTGTGTATGCAGCTTCTGCTGCGCCAGCAGCCGGTGGCCAAGGACCTGCGGGAGGTGTCCTCCGCGCTGAAGATGATCTCGGATCTGGAGCGCATCGGCGATCAGGCCGCGGACATCGCGGAGCTGAGCGGCTATGTGGCGGGCGCATCGGAGACGGGCCGGACCCACATCGGCGAGATGGCCCGCGCCACCATCGCCATGGTCACCGACAGCGTGGATTCCTTCGTCCACCGGGATCTGGCGCTGGCCCGCTCCGTGTTCGCCGCGGACGACCGGGTGGACGCCCTGTTCGCGGACGTGAAGCGGGAGATCGTCCGCCTGATCTCGGAGGACAGCGCGAAGGCCGAGGTGGCGCTGGACCTTTTGATGGTAGCCAAGTATTTTGAACGGATCGGCGACCACGCGACGAACGTGGCCGAGTGGGTGGAGTATTCCCTGACGGGAGTCCACACCAGCGGGAACTGACGCCGGGGGACGGCGGTCCGTCCGCAGGAGGAAGCAGACATGATCTATTTGCTGGAAGACGACGAGAGCATTCGGGACTTTGTGATCTATACGCTCAACAGTCAGGGCATGACCGCCCGGGGCTTTGCCGCGCCCTCCGCCTTTTGGGAGGCGATGGCGCAGGAGGTCCCCTCGCTGCTGCTGCTGGACGTGATGCTGCCGGAGGAGGACGGGCTGTCCATTTTGAAAAAGCTGCGGGCGGACACGAAAACGGCCCGCCTGCCCATCATCCTGCTCACGGCCCGGTCCACGGAGTATGACAAGGTGCTGGGGCTGGACGGCGGGGCCGACGACTACGTGGCCAAGCCCTTCGGCATGATGGAGCTGCTCTCCCGCATCCGGGCGCTGCTGCGCCGGACGGAGACGGCGGAGGAGCAGCTCTCCGCCGGAGAGCTGACGGTGATCCCGGACCGGCACATCGTCCGCGCCTGCGGACAGGAGGTCACGCTGACGCAGAAGGAATACGAGATGCTCTGCCTGCTGCTGCGCAACAAGGGAAAGGTGTTCTCCCGCGAACAGCTCATCGAAAACGTCTGGGGCTACGCCTTCACCGGCGAGACGCGGACGGTGGACGTCCACGTGCGCACCCTGCGCCAGAAGCTGGGCCGCGCCGGGGAGTGCATCGAGACGGTCCGGGGCTACGGCTATAAGATCGGGGAGAACGCATGACAAGAAGGATCTTTCGCGCCGCCATGACGGTGGCGCTGGCGGTGCTGCTGGCGGCGATGACGCTGATCGTCGGCGTGCTGCACGGATACTTTCAAAGCCGCACGGCGGCGGATCTGAACCAGCTCGCCGCCGCCGCGGCCCGGGGCGCGGAGACGGACGGACTGGACTATTTCGACGGGCTGCGGGTCTCCAGCCGCCTGACGTGGGTGGCGGAGGACGGCACGGTCCTCTATGACAACTGGCAGGACGCCGCCGAGATGGAGAACCACAGCGGCCGCGAGGAGATCGTTCAGGCTCAGGCGCAGGGCCGGGGCACGGCGGAGCGCTGGTCGGACACGCTGGAGCAGAAGGCGCTCTACTGCGCCGTCCGGCTGGACGACGGGTCCGTGGTCCGGGCGGCCAGCACCCAGTATTCCATCTGGGCCATGGCGGCGCAGGGGCTTCAGCCCATGCTGCTGGTCCTTGCCGCGGCGATGGCGCTGGCGGCGGTGCTGGCATCCCGCCTGTCCAGAAGCATCGTCCGGCCCATCAACGAGCTGGACCTGAACGACCCGGACAGCGGGTCCGGCGAGCTTTACGACGAGCTGACGCCCCTTTTGACCCGCCTGCGGCTCCAGAGCCGGGAGATCCGGCGGCAGATGGAGCAGCTCCGCCAGCGGCAGAAGGAGTTCACCGCCATCACGGACAATATGAGCGAGGGCTTTCTGGTGCTGGACACCCGCACCCGGGTGCTGAGCAACAACTCCGCGGCGCTGCGCCTGCTGGAGACGGACGAGACACCCGTTCCCGGCGAGACCAGCGCGCTGGTCCTCAGCCGGGAGGAGAACTTCCGCCGCTGCGTGGAGGAGGCTCTGGCCGGGCGGCGCAGCGAGCGGATGGTCCGGCGGGAGAATCTGTGCCGTCAGATCCTGGCAAGCCCCGTCGTGCAGGACGGGCACCTCACCGGCGCGGTGGTGGTGATCTTGGATGTGACGGAGCGGGAGCAGCGGGAGAGCCTGCGGCGGGAGTTCACCGCCAACGTCTCCCACGAGCTGAAAACACCCCTGACGGCCATCTCCGGCACGGCGGAAATTCTGGAAAACGGCACGGTCCGGCCGGAGGACGTGTCCCACTTCGCCGGGAACATCCACCGGGAGGCGGGGCGGCTCATCGAGCTGGTGAACGACATCATCAAGCTCTCCCGTCTGGATGAGGGCGGCCCGGACGGCTCGGACGGCGCGTGGGAGACGGTGGAGCTGTATCCGCTGGCCCAGAGCGTTCTGGAGCAGGTGCGCCCCGCGGCGGAAAAGCGGAGCGTGACGCTGACGCTGAAGGGCGGGCCGGCGCAGGCCCGGGGCGTCCTTCAGATCCTGGAGGAGATGCTCTACAACCTCTGCGACAACGCCGTGGCTTATAACCGGGACGGTGGCAGCGTCTGCGTCACGGTGGAGCAGGCGGACGGCCATGCCCGCGTGACGGTGGAGGACACCGGCGTGGGTATCCCGCCGGAGGTGCAGGACCGGGTGTTCGAGCGGTTTTACCGGGTGGACAAGAGCCACTCCCGGGGCGGAACGGGTCTGGGCCTTTCCATCGTGAAGCACGGCGCGTCCTACCTCGGCGCGTCGGTGGCGCTGCACAGCGAGGTGGGGAAGGGCAGCGTGTTCACGCTGGACTTCCCGCCGGTCACGGGCTGACGCGGCGGGCGCGTCCCGCCGGAGAGGGCGGTTTTCAAACGACGGTATAAGAGATAAGACCCGGCCCCGGCTGAACTTCAGCCGGGGCCGGGTCGTTCCATGCGCGGGACATTGCGGAAAAGGACGCGGGAGAAAGCCGCGCCGCCGCCCGGCTAAGCGTTAAGGAAGCGGTCAGTTCAGCGTGTCCGCCTTCTGTTGGAACAGCTCCTCCACCCGCGCCGCCGTGGCGGGACAGGTGGAAAGCGCCGGGTCCCGCGCCAGCAGCGCGTCTGCGGCGGACTGGGCCTCTTTCAAAAGCGCCGCATCGCAGCCAAGGTCCGCGATGCGCAGGCCCGGAAGCCCGTGCTGGCGCAAGCCGAAAAAGTCACCGGGGCCGCGCAGGCGCAGGTCCTCCTCCGCAATCCGGAAGCCGTCCCCGGTCTGGGTCATCACCCGCAGGCGCTGGCGCGTCTCGTCGTTTTTGCTGTCGGAAACGAGGATGCAGTAGGATTTCCGCGTTCCCCGGCCCACCCGGCCCCGGAGCTGGTGGAGCTGGCTCAGGCCGAACCGCTCCGCGTTCTCCACCACCATCACCGACGCGTTGGGAACGTCCACGCCCACCTCAATCACCGTGGTGGAAACGAGGATGTCCGTCTCCCCGGCGGCAAAGGCGGACATGACCGCCTCCTTCTCCTTCGGCTTCATTTTCCCGTGGACAAAGGCGATGCGCAGGTCGGGGAACACCTCCCGCCGCAGCGTTTCGGCGTACTCCGTGACGGCCTTGCGCTCGTCCGGGGCGTCCTCGCTCTCGCTGACCTGCGGGCAGACGATGTAGCACTGCCCGCCCTCCTCCACCTGTTTGTGCAGAAAGGCGTACAGCCGCGGGCGGTAGCCGCCGGAGACGGCCACGGTGTCGATCTTCTGCCGCCCGGGCGGGAGCTGGTCGATCACCGACACGTCCAGATCGCCGTACAGGATCAGCGCCAGCGTCCGGGGGATGGGGGTGGCGGACATGACCAGCGTGTGGGGGTGGCTGCCCTTGGCCGCCAGCGCCGCCCGCTGGCCCACGCCGAAGCGGTGCTGCTCGTCGGTGACCACCAGCCCCAGCCGCTCGTATTCCACGCCGCCGGAGATCAGCGCGTGGGTGCCGATGACCAGATCCGTCTGCCCCAGCGCCAGCCGCTCCAGCACGTCCCGCCGCGCCCGCGCCCGCAGCGAGCCGGTCAGCAGCGCACAGCGCACGCCCAGCCCCTCCAGCAGGGCGGAAAGACCCTCGTAATGCTGCTGCGCCAGGATCTCCGTGGGGGCCATCAGGGCGGCCTGCCGCCCGTTTTTCACGCAGAAGTAGATGCACGCCGCCGCTACCATGGTCTTGCCGGAGCCAACGTCGCCCTGACAGAGCCGGTTCATGGGCCGGCCGGAGCGCATATCCGCCAGCGCCTCGTCCACGCACCGCCGCTGGGCCGCGGTGAGGGAGAAGGGCAGCGCCTGATAAAAGCGCTCCATATCCACGGGCCGGAACGGGTCGGTGCGGGCCGTGTCCCGCCGGGAGCGCAGCCGCCGCAGCCCCAGCGTGAAGAGGAACAGCTCCTCAAAGGCCAGCCGCCGCCGCGCCAGCTCCAGCGCCTCCGCCGAGGCGGGGAAGTGGATGTTCTCATAGGCGAAGCCGATGCGGCAGAGGTGATGCTCCTGCCGCACGTCGTCCGGCAGCGGGTCGGGCAGGATGCTCCGGCAGGCGTCCAGCCCCTGCCGGACGGAGCGGGAGAGGATGAGCTGGCTCACCCCGGCGGTGAGGGGATAGACCGGGACGATGCGCCCGGTCTGCTCGCCCCGGCCCGCCGGTTCCACCACCGGGTTGACCATCCGGCGGCGGTTGCCGGAGCGCTCGGCCCGACCGTAAAAAATGTAGGTCTCCCCGGCGGTCAGGCTGCTCTTCAGCCACGTCTGGTTGAAAAACGTCACGTCCAGTGCGCCGGACGCGTCCACCGCCCGCAGCTTTACCAGCTCCAGCCCCCGCCGCGCCCGGGCCAGCGTGGGCGGCGCGGCCACCATGGCCTCCACGCAGGCGGTCTCGCCGTCCTCCAGCAGGGCGATGGGCCGGGAGGCGGAGCGGTCGTCATAGTCCCGGGGAAAATAGGAGATCAGCTCCCGCAGGGTGCCCACTCCCAGCTTGGCGAGGGCTTTGGCCCGCTGCTCGCCGATGCCGCGGATGGCCCGCACGTCCGTATCCAGCTCCGCCATGGGAAACGCCTCCTTCCCGTCCGTCCTGCGGACAAAACAGCCGGCCTGAGGGGGCCGGCTGAAGCTCAGAGATTCTGATTGCGATAGGTAACGAAGCGGTAGACCACGCCGTTTTCCTCCACCGGCGCGGACGTCTCCTCCACCGCCCAGCCGGGGAGCCGGTCCAGATCGGGGAAAAACGCGTCGGCGTCCTCCGCGTCCGCGTCCACGCAGGTGAGATACGCCCGGGTGCAGCGGGAGAGGGCGGCGGCGTAGACGCTGCTGCCGCCGATGATCCACACGTCGTCCCGCTCCGGGTCCGTCCGCTTCAGCGCGTCCTCCAGACTGTGGGCGCTCTCCGCGCCGGGGCGGGAAAAGCCGCAGTCGCGGGTGACGACGATGTTGCGCCGCCCGGGCAGCGGCTTTCCGCCGGGGAAGGAGTCCAGCGTCCTGCGGCCCAGAATGACCGTTCCTCCCAGCGTCAGGGCGCGGAAATGGCGCATATCTTCTTTCAGATGGAACAGAAGCTGGTTGTCTCTGCCGATGGCCCAGCTCTTTGACACGCACGCGATGGCGTTCATACAAGACCAGTCCTTTCCGCCTGCTCAGATGGCAACGGGGATCTTCGCCGTGAACTCCGTGGGGGCATACCCCTCCAGACGGAAGCTGTCCCGGGTGAAGCGGTAAAAGTCCGTCACGTCCGGGTCCATCACGAACCGGGGCGCGGGCGCGCCGGTCCGGCGCAGCAGCTCCTCCACCAGCGGAACGTGCCGGTCGTAAATGTGGGCGTCGGCAATGACGTGGACCAGCTCCCCAGCCCGCAGTCCGGAGACCTGCGCCATCATGTGGACCAGAACGGCGTACTGCGTCACGTTCCAGTTGTTGGCCGTCAGCATATCCTGACTGCGCTGGTTGAGGATGGCGTTGAGCGTATTGCCGGAGACGTTGAACGTCATGGAATAGGCGCAGGGGTACAGGCGCATCTCGTGAAGGTCCTGAAAGTTATACAGGCTGGTCAGGATACGGCGGCTGGCGGGATTGTGCTTCAGGTCGTAGAGCACCCGGTCCACCTGATCGAACTCCCCCTCCGGGTACTGGTGCTTCACGCCCAGCTGATAGCCGTAGGCCTTTCCGATGGAGCCGGTTTCGTCCGCCCACTGGTCCCAGATGCGGGCGTTCAGGTCGCGGATGTTGTTGGACTTCTTCTGCCAGATCCACAGAAGCTCGTCCACCGCCGTTTTCCAATAGGTGCGCCGCAGCGTCAGGATCGGGAACTCGGCGGAGAGGTCATAGCGGTTGACAATGCCGAATTTCTTGACGGTGTGGGCCGGGGTTCCATCCTCCCAGCGGGGCCGGACGGGCAGGTCCGTGTCCCACACGCCGTTTTCAAGGATGTCCCGGCAGTTCTGAATGAAAAGCTCGTCCGCGCGGCTCATATGATCCCTCCTGAATGTTGTTCCCGCTTAGTATAGCAGACGGCGGCGGCGGATTCAAGAAACAAAGTGCTGAAAGAGAGGGCGCACAAAGTGCGTGTTTTTTGGAAGATCCCGTTGCGGCCGTGCAAAAAGTGCGGTACAATAAAGCTGCCGTGTGTCCGCGTCGGCCGGACAGGCGCGGCGGAAAGGAGGCGGAGCCATGCCGGAGGGACTGGAGGCGGACAAGCGCGGATATCTTCTGGAGGATTTCCGCCTGTTCTGCCTGAAGGACACGAGCACAAAGTCGCTGGAGTACCACTACCACGAATTTGACAAGATCATCCTTCTGCTGGGCGGGCGGGTGACCTATATGGTGGAGGGCGTGACCTATTTCCTCCGTCCGTGGGACCTTTTGCTGGTGCCCCGCAGCCAGATCCACCGGGCGGTGATCGACCCGGCGGAGCCGTATGAGCGGATGGTGCTGTGGCTGGGGCGGGAGTGGCTGGACCGGCGCAGCGACCCGGACGAGCCGCTGTCCCTCTGCTTTGATCTGGCCCGCAGCCGAGGCTTTCACCTGCTGCGCACGGCGGAGGAGCGCCGCCCGCTGTATCTGCGCCGGTTTCAGGAGCTGGAGGAGGCGCTGCGCTCTCAGGAGTACGGCGCGCGGCGGATGGCGGACATCTGCTGCCAGCGGCTGGTGCTGGAGGTGGACCGGGACAGCCGCCGGGACCGGACGGCGGAGCGGGAGAAGGACGCCTACCGCGCTGATCCGAAGATCGAGGAGATTTTGCGCTATATCGCCGGGAATCTGGACCGGACGCTGACGGTGGACGCGCTGGCGGAGCGGTTCTTCCTCAGCCGGTACTACCTGATGCACCGCTTCAAGGAGGTCACGGGGTACAGCGTCCACCAGTATATCAGCCAGAAGCGGCTGCTGCTGGCGGGCGAGCTGCTGCGCCAGGGCACGCCGGTGATGAAGGCGGCGGAGCAGGCCGGGTTCGGGGATTACTCCGCGTTCCTGCGGGCCTTCCGCGCCACGTTCCATGCCAGCCCCCGGGACTTTCAGCCCCGCCGGCGGGAGGGCCGGGAGGAGCCGCCGCTGTTGTAAATGCCATATACAGCGCCGGAAAACTGTGGTATGATGGGCGCAAAAAACCGCCCGGAGACTGCCCTGCGGCGGTCTCCGGGCGGAGAAGCGCGGGATTTACTTTTTCAGCTCGCGCCGCTTGGGCGAGGTGAGCGCGGCGATCAGGCCGACGGCGCAGATCCCGATGCCCAGCCCGTAGCCGATGGTGGCGGCGTCCGCTCCGAAGAACTCGGAGATCTGACCGGAGAGGACCAGCACCATGCCCAGCGGGACGAGGAACTTGATGGAGATGCGGAAGAAGCCGTCGATCCCGCGGCCGCAGCCGGAGTGGACCTCGTCCAGCGTGCTGTCCGGCCCGATCTCCCAGCCGACCATGATGCCCATCAGCAGCGCGCCCAGCGGCATGGCCAGACCCTCGGAGAGCATATCCATGAAGTCCAGCCAGCAGTCGTTCCAGCCGGCGATGCCCAGCGACTGGCCCGGGACCCACACGCCGTTGGAGCCAAGCCCGTCAAAGGCCACCAGCGCCGCCTCCACCAGAATGGCAAGGCAGACGTACAGCACCACCCGGCCGCGGTTGGCGGTCCGGCCCTTCTGGGCGGCGTGGTCGATGAAGAACGTGGCGACCACTTCCACCAGAGAGATGGCGGAGGAGATGGCGGCGATGAGGACCAGCAGATAAAACAGCGTTCCGAACAGGGCGCCGATGTCGCCCATGCTGTTGAACACGTTCTGCAGCGTCACGAACAGCAGGCTCGGCCCGCCCAGCGCGATCTCGCCGACGGGGATGCCCTGCTGGATGCCGTGGGCCACGGCGGCGGGGATCACGGCGATGCCCGCCATGGTGGCCACAATGGTGTCGGCAATGACGATGATGGCGGAGTTCTTCACCAGATTCTCCTGCTTGCCCAGATAGGAGCCGTAGGTAATCATGGCGCCCATGGCCAGCGACAGGGAGAAGAACATCTGCCCGCCGGCGGTGGCAAGGACCGTCCCGATGCTGGGCGCGGTCTCAATGAAGCCGCCCGCCACTGCGTATCCGGGGACGAACATGAACTTCAGGCCCTCAATGGCGCCCTCCATGGACAGGCTCTTGACGATGATGATGACCAGCATGAAGAACAGCGCGGGCATACCCACGGTATTGAACTTTTCGATGCCGCCGGAGATGCCGCCCCGGTTGATAAGGTAGCAGATCACCAGGAACAGAACGGTGAACACCACGCTGCCCCACGGGTTGGTCAGCATGGAGCTGAACAGGTCCTCACCGGAGATGGGCGCGGCCCGGAAGGCCAGATTGCTCAGGTTCAGGGACATATATTCGATGCAGTAGCCGCCCAGAACGGAGTAGAAGCTCATGATGATGAACGGGGAAAAGACCGCCAGCCAGCCGATCCACTTGAAGCGGCTGGATACCGCGTGATACGCGCCGATGGGACCGGTCCCGGTCCTGCGGCCAAGGGCCAGCTCGCCGATCATGATGACGAAGCCCACAAATACCGCCAGCAGCAGATAGATGATGAGGAACGTGAAGCCGCCGGAGCGGCCCATCTTGTACGGAAAGCCCCAAATATTTCCAAGACCCACCGCGGAGCCGATGGCGGCCATCAGGAAACCGATATTGCTGCCCCATCCGCCTCTGTTATTTTCCACAAACAACCCCTCTTTCTTTCCAACTTTATGGTTGAATATACCATGAATTTCAGGAGAGGTCAAGGAAAACAGAGAAAAAATACACAAAAACTTTTTGAATATTTGTGATATATTTAACAGAATGTACATTTGGCGGAGCGGAACGCCCGCCGTGTCCGGCGGCTGGAAGCTGCTGGAAAGATCAGAAAGGAACAGGAGACCATGCTGGAATTTACACCGATCACGCAGGAACACGACGCGCTTTTGCGGCGGTACTATGAGGGCTGCGATTACGGACTGTGCGAGTATTCCGCCGGGACGAAGCTGATGTGGGGCGAGATCCTGCACCCCGCGTTCACGGAGGCGGCGGGCTGCCTGATCGTGCGCAACGAGTCGGACGGGCAGACCGTGTTCGACTATCCCGTTCCCGGCCCGGAGGGGGACGAGGCGGCGGCGCTGAGCGCCATTGAGGACTGGTGCGTGGAGACAGGTACGGCTCCGGTGATCTCCGTGGTGCCGGAGGAGAAGGCGCCGCTGCTGCTGGGCCGCTATCCTTACGCGGTGGTGCGCAATGTGCGCACGTGGCGGGACTATCTCTACCGGTCGGAGGATCTGCGCGGCTTTGCCGGACGGCGTTACTCCGGCCAGCGCAACCATATCAAGCGGTTTTACGCGGCGCATCCCGCCGCCCGGTTCCGTCCGCTGACGGCGGAGGACGGGGCGCTGCTGGAGCGCTTCTGGGCGGATTACGGCGAGGAGTTCGCCAAGGGGGACGATCCACGGGCGGTGTCCGAGCTGCGGCTGGCCAAGAAGATGGCCCGGCTGCTGGACCGGCCGTGGCTTCTGGCTGGAGGGATGCTGGACGGGGACCGGCTGGCGGCCGTCGCGCTGGCGGAGCGCTGCGGCGACACCCTCATCATCCACATCGAAAAGGCGCTCTACTCCTACACGGGCGTCTATCCCGCCATGGTGCAGGCGTTCGCGCAGCACTTCGGCGGCGAGGTGCGCTGGATCAACCGGGAGGACGACGCGGCGGACCGGGGCCTGCGCATCTCCAAGACCCAGTACGGCCCGGACCATCTGGCGCCCAAGTATTACTTCGCGCCGCAGAACGAGCTTTTGTGCCACGTGGATGCCATCCCGGAGCTGAAAACGGAGCGGCTGACCCTCTCCGCCCTGACGGAGGAGGACATCCCCGCCTATAACGCGCTGGTGCTGGACGGCGGACGCAACCGCTGGTGGGGGTACGACGACGTGGCCGGGCTGGGCGGTCCAGTGGAGGAGCGCAGCTTTTTCGACGTGGCGCGGCGGGATTTTGAAAACCGCGCGGCGGTGAACTTCGCCGTCCGGCTGGACGGAAAGCTGATCGGCGAGGCGGTCCTTTACCGCTTCAACTATCAGGGCGACGCGGAGCTGGGCTGCCGCGTGGCGGCGGAGTACGCCGGCCACGGCTACGGAACGGAGGCCTTCGCCGCCGCCGCGGACTGGGGGCTGTACGGCGTACACCTGACGCGGGTGGTGGCCAAGTGCTTCAAGGAGAACGAGGCGTCCCGGAAGATGCTCTCGTCCTGCATGCACCCCAACGGCGAGGACGAGACGTTCTACTACTTCGTCAAGACGCAGTAAGGCCGAAGCAGCGTCCCAGCTCCAAAATGAAGAAAACCGCACGGCGGCCCTGATTCCGGGGCCGCCGCGCTTTCCGGCCGACAGCGCGTCGAAGCCGCCGAATCTCCGCCTGTCGGGATACCGCGCCGCCAGCGAGGCCGATGCGCCGCGCAGGAACGGCCACGCGCCGTCCGGCAGACCTGCGGAAATGCAGGAAGAAGCGCCCGCCCGGAGACCCGGGCGGGCGCGGCGTATGTTCTTCTCAGTCCTCCGGCAGCTTCCGGCTCTGCTTGACGCGGTAGAGCGCCTCGTCCGCCCGGCAGATCAGCTCCGGCACGGAGGAGATCTCCGCCGTCACCCGGGCGTATCCGATGCTCAGCGCCAGCGTATAGGGCGCTCCGCCGCCCAGCCGGTCGATCTCGGACTGAACGGCGCGGCACAGGGCCTGCACCTCCGTCTCGCTCTCCACGCTGCACACCACGGAGAACTCGTCCCCGCCGTACCGGGCGAGAAAGCAGGAGAAGCCCCGGCTCCCGGCCCGCAGGCCGTCGGCCACCCGGAGCAGCGCGTCGTCCCCCTCCACGTGGCCGAAGCGGTCGTTGATCTGCTTGAAATCGTCCACATCGGCCATGAGCAGAAAGGTCTGCCGCCCGCCGGAGGGATGCTGCAGCGCGGCGGAGAGATAGTAGGTGAGCTGGCGGCGGTTGTTCAGCAGCGTCAGCGGGTCCAGCGAGATCTGCTGCTCCTGCAGGCTGATGAAGACCGACACCAGAGACAGCATGATGCCCGCGTTGGCCAGCGGGAGCTGGGAGAGAAAGATCTGAAGAACGCCCAGCACGATGGGGCAGACTGCGTAGGAGCTGAGCGCCAGGTATTTAGACCGGAGCGGGAAGTTCTCCCGCCGCTGGGAGAGGATCAGCGCGTGGAGCGAGGCGGCGACGATGTACCCGTACACCACAGCCACCTGAAAGGGATAGAACGCGCCCCGGTGATAGACGCCCGCAGCGTCTACGAAGTAAAACCAGCCAGTCTGAAAGGACACAAGGGAGAGGATCGTGATGACCGCGCAGGGGAGGGCGCACAGCGCCCGCCGTTTTCCCGTCCGAACGGCGGGGGAGTCCAGCATCGTCTCGGAGTACAGAAACCAGACGAAGGCGTTCAGCCCCGTGAGCGTGTAGTAGACGCCGTTCACCGCGATGTTCCAGAAGCGGAGGGCCGGGCCGCCGCTGTTGGCCAGCGGCCAGAGCACATCCAGAAAGAACGTTGCCATATTTCCTGCCAGCACCGCGGAAAACAGGCGCTGGGGACGGCGCTGGTCCGCGCCCGTGCGCAGCTTGAACAGCAGCAGGGCCAGCACCGCGATACACAGGCAGTTCACTTCTCCGTACAGCATGGCGAACATGAGGGCTTCTCCTTCAGAGGTCCGGTCCGCGCCGCCGGGGCGGGCTTCCCGGGAATTACAAATCACTCCTATTTTACTACATACCGCAAAAAAAGTCCACGCCTGCGGCGATGGAAAGTTTCAGCTTTCTGCCGAAACCGCGGGTTTGATTTTAGGTGAAACTCACATAACATCCCGCCGCCGGGACCATACTAAGCCCCAAAAAGGGAGGCGAGCGGAATGGAACAGCTCACGCAGAGCTACGGCGAGAACGTCCGCCGGATGGACGGGCTGCTGGGCGCGGGGCGCAGCTGTGATCTGGTGGCGCGGGATCTGGTGATCGGCGGGCGGCGGGGCCGCATCTGGGTGATCGACGGCTACGGCCGGGACGCCATTTTGGAGCGGATGGGGTCGTTCTGGCTGTCGCTGCGGCCGGAGCAGGTGACGCCGCTGACGCGGATGCAGGACTTCGCGGACCGGTTCATCACGTTTTCCGAGACGAACGTGGCCTTTGACGTGGAGGAGATCGTCACCTCTGTCCTGCTGGGCAAGACGCTGCTTTTGATGGAGGGCCTGTCCGGCGGCGCGCTGATGGACGCCAAGGACTACCCCTCCCGGGGCGTGAACGAGCCGGCGGACGGCAAGGTGCTCCGGGGCGCGCACGACGGCTTTGTGGAGGCCATCGTGCCCAACATGGCGCTGCTGCGCCGCCGCATCCGGGACCCCCAGCTGACCATGGAGGGCCGCAAGGTGGGCGGACGGAGCCGGACGGACGTGGTGCTGTGCTATCTGGAGGACCGGGTGGACCGGAAGGTGCTGGAGGAGCTGCGGCGGCGGCTGGACGCGGTGGATGTGAACTCCCTGTCCATGGGGCAGGAGAGCCTGGCCGAGGCCATCCGGCCCAAACAGTGGTACAACCCGTTTCCCAAGATCCGGTATACGGAGCGGCCCGACACCGCCGCCGCCACGGTGCTGGAGGGGAGCGTGGTCATTCTGGTGGACAACTCCCCGGCGGTGATGCTGATGCCCACCACACTGTTCAGCTTCGTGCAGGAGGCCAACGACTTTTATTTCCCGCCGCTGGTGGGGACGTATCTGCGGCTGGTGCGCATCGCGGTGCTGCTGCTGAGCCTGTTCGTCACGCCCACGTGGTATCTGCTGGTGAGCGTGCCGGGGCGGCTG
Organism: uncultured Oscillibacter sp.; assembly: GCA_934574045.1. Taxonomy (GTDB): domain Bacteria; phylum Bacillota; class Clostridia; order Oscillospirales; family Oscillospiraceae; genus Oscillibacter. Next base: position 28,529 of record CAKTMK010000027.1, read on the forward strand.
CCGGAGTGGCTGGAATTTCTGGCCAAGCCGGAGCCGTGCGCCCTGCCGCTGCTGGCCCAGCTCTTGGTGGTGGAGTTTCTGATCGACCTTTTGAAGCTGGCCTCCCTCAACACGCCGGACTCCCTGTCCAACTCCTTTTCCATGCTGGGCGCGCTGATCTTGGGCGACTTTGCGGTACAGGCCGGCTGGCTCACGCCGGAGGTGCTGGTGTATATGGCCTTCGTGTCCATCGCCGGGTTCTCTCAGCCCAGCTTTGAGCTTGGCTATGCGGTCAAGCTGCTGCGGATGCTGCTGCTGATCCTCTCGGCCCTGTTCGACCTGTGGGGCCTGCTGGCGGGAGTGGCGCTGATCGTGGTGCTGCTGGCGGCGAACCGGACGGTGGCGGGGCCGGGGTATCTCTACCCCCTGATCCCCTTTCACGCCAAGGCGCTGCGCCGTCTGCTGATGCGGGAGCCGATCAGCCGCGGAAACACCTGACGGGACGGAAAAGCGCCCGCCGGAGGAGATTTCAGTGCGCCGCCCCTTGACAAACGGACGGTTTAATGGTATAAAAAAGTTTACTGTAAATTGTTTTATAGTGCGCGCCTGCGCCGGAGGAAGGCAGCCATGTCCAAAAGACGCAATTATATGAAAGAGGCCATGCGCCGGGAGCTGCGGGAGCACAAAAGCTCATTTCTCGTGTTCTCCGTGCTGCGGGCGCTGGTGATCGTCTCGCTGGTTCGTCAGCTCTGGCGGGGGAGCTATGAGAGCGCGTTTTTCTGCGCGTTGACGCTGCTGCTGCTCTATGTTCCCAGCTGGGTGCAGGTGCGGCTGCGGATCGAGCTGCCGCCGCCGCTGGAGATCTCCGTGCTGTGCTTCATCTTCGCGGCGGAGATCCTGGGCGAGGTGAACGCGTTTTATATCGTCATCCCGTTCTGGGATACCATCCTCCACACGCTCAACGGCTTTCTGGCCGCAGCGGTGGGCTTTTCGCTGGTGGTGCTGCTCAACGGGGACGAGCGGCTGACCTTCGATCTCTCCCCGGCCTTCATGGCGCTGACGGCGTTCTGCTTTTCCATGACCATCGGCGTGCTGTGGGAGTTTTTTGAATTCGGCATGGACTGGTTTTTGGGGACCGATATGCAGAAGGACACAGTGATCCACGCCATCCACACGGTGGCGCTGGACGTCACCCGGAGCAACCGGGTCGTCACCATTCCGGACATCACGGAGACGGCGGTGAACGGCGCGGAGCTGGGGCTGGGCGGTTATCTGGACATCGGCCTGATCGACACCATGAAGGACCTGATCGTGAATTTCATCGGCGCGGCCGTCTTTTCTGTCACCGGCTTTTTCTATGTCAAGAGCCGGGGCGGGAAGCGGACGGCGGCGCAGGGCTTCGTCCCCGCGCCCAAGACGGCGGAGCAGGACTATCTCCGTCAGGCCCGGGAGCGTGACGGCGGGGCGGAAAAGCCGGAACGGCCGAAGAAGCCCGGACGGAAACACGGCGGCGGAAGAAAAGGGGAGACTGGATGACACTCAGATCGTTTGGCCAG
>CAKTMK010000028.1 GCA_934574045.1 uncultured Oscillibacter sp.
GACAGGATGTGGAGCCGGTTCAAAAAGCGCTGATTTTCCTTAATCATGCCATCTCTCTCCGAACATTGATAAAGCCGTCCCGCCGGTCAGGCCCGCAGGGACGCGAGATACGTCCGGTTCATCCCGGACAGCTCCACCGGCTCCATGGCCTGCGCCTCCCAGTCGTCCAGCACGTCGGCCACCCGCCGGGCCTGCGCCTGATACTCCTCCGTCCCGTCGTAATACTGGAACAGCAGGTCAAACGCGTACCGCCACGCCTCGGACCGGGAGCGGTTATACTCCAGATGGTCCACCAGCGCGTCCACCGCCTTTTCCGTCTCGCCCGAGGCAAGATAATACTCCGCGGCGTAATTCGGCTCGGTGTTGATGGGCAGCTTGGCAAGGCGCGCCGCGCGGTCGGGAAGCGCCTGCTTGGCCTGCGTGTCGTCGAGCTGGAGGGCGTAGACCACATAGGTCTGCAAATAGTTGACCTTATAGACCGGGTCCGTAATGACCGCCCGGTCCAGCCGGTCAAAGGGGCTGCCGCTGCCGTTGACCACGTGCCAGCGCGTATAGAAATGGCAGCACAGCGCCAGCGCGCACAGCACGCCAAAGACCGGATACGCCTTTTGCAGGACGCGGGAGAGCCGCATACGGGGCGGCTTGTCCGCCTTGGGCGCGGGGGCGGGAGCCTCGGCCGCTTCCGTTTTCTTCTTCCCGCCGCGGGGAGCGTCCGCCGCCGGGGCGGGAGCGGCGGGGACCGGGACCTGCGCCAGCGGCGCTCCGGCCACGTTCAGCAGCGCGAACACGCCGAACGCCACCGGCAGAAACGAATGGGTGGAAAAATCGACCTGCATGGTGGCCTGCAGCAGCATGAACACCAGCGCCGCGCCCAGCGCGGGCAGCAGGGGAGAGGGGTCCTTGCCCCTGCGCCCTTTCCAGAACAGCCATGCCGACGACGCCAGAATGCCCACGAACAGGGCAAGGCCGATCAGTCCGGTGTCCATCAGGCACTGGACGAAATGATTGTGCGCATACTTCGTCTGATAGAAGAAGGACTGCACGGAGAACAGGCCCACTTCCATCGCCGCCATGCCGTTTCCGAAGATGGGGCTGCGCTGCCAGAGCTTCAGGCCGTCCCGCCAGAACTGCACGCGCTGAACGGCGTTCTGGTTGGCCCACAGGCCCTGCAGACGGTTGGCGATAAAGCCCGGCAGGAGCTTATACCCCAGCTTGAGGGACCCGTCCGCCGCGCCGGAATAGGAGGCGGCGCTCAGCTCGCCGCCCTCGGGGATGGAGAAGCGGAACCAGACCGCCTCGGAATCCTCCGGCACGGAGAAAGCCGCGCCGTCCGCGCCGCCGGAGTAAAGGACCGTCTCCGTGTGCATAATGAGGTCCTTTTCGTTCTGGGTCACGATCTGCACCCGGGCCGCGCCGCCGCTCTGCACGGAAAGGGTATACTCCCCCGCGGGGAGCGCCGCCGCGCGGCGCAGCGTCTCGCCGGGGGTCAGAGCGGCGGAGCCGGTGACGTTCATCGCCGCCAGCGCGTAGACCGCCAGCAGAGCCGCCGCCGCGCCCACCGCGGTCAGGGCCGCGCGGGGATGCGCGGAGAGGGCGGCGGTCACGCGGGGCGCGGCAAAGCGCTCCAGCGCGCACAGCGCGGCGCAGCAGAACACCATGGCCGCCAGCGGCACGACGGAAAACTGCTTCGTCCCGTCAAACACGGCCAGATACACCGCCATCACGCCCAGCATGGTCACCACCAGCGTCTCCGCCATCAGGACCACGCCCGCCGCGCGGCGCTCGCGGCCCAGAAGCACGATGAACACGATGAACGCCGCCAGAATGTAGCCCGCCGCGCCCACGCTGAACACCAGCACGAAGCCCAGCGAATTGAGCGCCAGACAGCACAGATGGAACCGCCGCTCCCCGCGGCCCCGGGCGCTGAGCGCAAGGCTCAGCCCCAGCAGCACGCCGATACCGGCAATGCCCGCGTAAACGTTGGGGTCCTCGGTGATGGAGGTGATCCGCGTTCCGGTCTCCAGTCCGGAGACCTGCACGTATTCATTGGTAAAAAGACCGAACAGAAGCTGGAACGGCCCCCAGATCCAGCGGGTGCCTACCGCGTCGATGCTCAGGAGGGAGACAAAGGCGGAGAGGGCGGAAATGGCCGACGCGCCGTTAAAGCCCCGGAAGCTCCCCCGGCCGGACCCCCACACGAACCACACGTACACGAAAAACGCGGGCAGCAGCCGCATGAAATCCGTCAGGGACAGCGGGCCGGCGTCCGCCCACAGGCAGGACACGCCGCACATCGCCACGTAAGCCAGCACGAACAGCGCCTGCGCGTTCATCCGGGGCAGCGCGCCCCGGAAATCGCCGAACGCCGCCGCGACCAGCAGGCCCGCCCCCAGAAGCAGGCACATCACCGGCGAGGTCTCATTCGCCGTGAAGATCCACAGCAGCGCGAACGCCCCGGCCCACGCCGCCGTCAGGCCGGAAAAGGGCCGCTCCTCAGAGAGGAAGGGCACCGCGCCGCCCGTTTTTCGGTTTCGTTTCTGATCCATAACCATATCTCCCGTCGTGTAAGCTGCCGGGGCCGCGCAGAGACGGCGGCCCCGCCGCAGGCAAGCGCCGAAACAGGGCGCAAAAAGCCAGAATATCAGTCTTATTATAGTGGCTCGGCCCCGGCATTGCAAGCGCGGCGGCAAAATTTCCGAAAAACGAACGCGGCCCCCGCTCCTTTCGGAGCGGGGGCCGCGCGGTCAGCACAGATGTGCAGCCTTGCTGTCAGTCAGTCAAGATCAGCTGATGCTCTCGGTGATGAACAGCTTGGAGACGGTGCGATAGCCGTTGTCGCCGTTGTCGTTGTTGTAGACATAGGCAACCTTGAAGCCGGTGATAGTTCTACCAGTGGAGGTATCGATATCGCCGTTCTTGACGGCGTCCTTCATCTCCTTGACGGTGCTGTAGTAGTGACCGTCATCACCATACAGGTCAATAACCTGAGCGTTCTTGGCGTTCAGATAGACGTTGTTGCCATCGCGGAAGTAGAAGTTCTGAGCATCGGTCAGATCGACACCGTTCAGGGTCACGACCGCATCATAGGTACCGTCAGCCTTGACAGCGCCCTGAGAAACGGTGGTAGCCTTGTTAGCGGCATCGAACTTCTGATACTTGGTCAGAGTGTACACACCAGTGGACTCATCCTTGCTGTAGGTGAAGAAGGTGTTGTTGTAAGAATCGTCGGAAATGTCCTGATTCAGCTCGCAGTCCTTAGTCTCAACACCATCGATCCAAGCGGTGAAGTACGCAACGCGCTTGCCGTCCTTGTTGTTGGAGTGGCTGGTGACCTTCTGGAAGAACAGCAGGTTGGCGGTGTTGCCGGCATCGTCATCGTTAGGAACGACCACGGCCACGATCTTGTTGCAGTCCTTGTTCAGGATGTAGATCAGGTTGCAGCGGTTGGTGACCTCAGAGACACCCTTCTTCACGGTGATGCCGGTCACGTCAGAGCCAATGCCGCGCTCAGAGCTGATGAAGATGACCTTCACAGCGGAATCGAAAGGCAGCTTGCCGTTGGTAACATTCGTAGCGCCGTCGACAACGTCAGCGGTGTACTGGCCGTTAGCCAGAGCGGTGTCGGTCGCGGGATCGTACACCAGACGGCCGCTAGTCCAAGTGGTAGCAGGCTCGAGCAGGCTGTACTCAGAGTTGTTGGCGGTGGAGGTGGCATACTCAAAGACCATGCCCTGAACGTCAGCCTCGCTGTGGCCGTACAGGTTGGGAGAAGTACCGAGGTTCAGCTCGATGGAGTTGCCATTGGAATCCCAGCCCTTGGCATACTTGATGATCTTGCCGTTCACCAGAGAAGAGTAGATCTCGTCAACGATGATGGCGGAGTTGTTGGCCTGAACGTCCTTGGCATAGATCACATAGCCATAGGTGTCCAGATAGATGGTGGTATCCACAGCGGAGGAGAGCTTGGTGCTGGGAGTCAGCTCGTTGTCCTCAGAATTCCACAGCTTGCTCATCTTGTAAGCGGTGCCAGCAACAGTCACGCCGTTGACCGTGTCGTTCTTGGACTTGACCTTGACGCTGGTCAGGCTGCCGGTGACGCTCTGAGGAACGATCACGGAATTAGCAGTGTAGGTAGCGCCGCCATCGGTGGTCAGGGGCACGACCAGAACGATGTCATCAGCCTTCAGGCCCTTAACGTCGTTCCAGATATCATCGCTGTCCTTCACGGCAGAAATGGTATCCCGCACAGTGCCATTCATGTCGGTGTTGGCGGTCTTGAAAGTGACCTCGCTGGAGCGAACAGCGTTGACCTGCATGACCTGAGTCTTGATAACAACGATGCTGGCAATGGTGTCAGCCGTAGTGTCATCCAGATAGACCTCAACCAGAACGCCGTTGCCAGTGATCCCGTCAAACACGCCAGCGTTCTCGGAATCAGTGGTCTTGCCAACAGTCAGCGTATAACTACCCACAGTGTTGGTGGGATTGCCGTTGATCGTCAGGGCGGTGTTGTTACCGATCACGAAGTCCTTCAGGCCCATGTCCTTCACTTCGTCGACATTGGTGTCACCGTTGGGAGCAGCAGTGTAGGTGAAGTCCGGCTTGGTGGCATAGGTGCCGATCTTGACGTTCTTGTAACTCCACTGGTTGGAGGGACGACCGAAGTCATCGGGAATAATGCGATTGCTGTTGTTGGGGCGAGCATTGTCCAGCTTCAGGTCGGGGAAGTGCTCCTCGCCGAACTCCAGAGTCAGGTAGTTGGAGTTGTTGCCGCTGGTCTGGCCGCTGATGTTCGCATTGATGTTGTCGTTGCGGCTGGTCTTGTAGGAACGCTCGGCGTTGATGACAACGCTGGCGTCGCCGGCGGTCACGCTGGCGCCACCGGTGTACTCGACCTCGGTAGCCTTCAGGGTGTTCAGAGCCAGCAGGCAGGCCTCTTCACGGTTGATGCCGTTGTTGCCCTTGAAAGCGGTAACAAAGTCATCGAACAGGCCGGCGGCGTTGCCCAGACGGGCCACGTTCATGGTCCAGCCGGTGCCGGTGAAGCCCTCGATCTTGCCGTCATAACCCAGAGCGCCCAGCAGCATCTTGGTGAACGCATAGCCGGTCAGGGGAGCGGTGGGACGGAAGGTACCGTCGGCATAGCCGTTGATGTAGCCAGCGGTCTTGCAGTAGGAGATGACGCCGGCAAAGGTGTTGGTGACAGGCACGTCGCTGTAGGGAGCGGCGGCGACCGTCAGGTTGGAAGCGGCCTCAGAGCCGATCATCAGGGAAACGATGATCTTGGCAGCAGCGCCGCGGGTCAGGGCACCGGTGGGCTTGAAAGAGCCGTCTTCATAACCGGTGATGATGCCGAGCTTATTCAGAACGGCAACAGCTTCCTCGTACTGGATCTCAGACTTGTCGGTGAGATCCTTGTACTCGGCGGCTCCGGCGCCGATGGTGACCAGAGACATGGTCATAACCAGAGCCAGAACCAGAGAAAGGAACTTCTTCATGGATTTTCCTCCTTTTAAATTTACCGCAGGTTTCTGCGGCATTGAGTTGAACATCCGAGAAGCCGTTCCGTGACCCGGCGCACATACCGTGGCTAGCCGGTCCCGTATCTGCTCCGGGAGCGGGAGACGCCGCCTCGTCTGTTCATGATGTATCCTAGCAGATTCTTTTTTTTGTTTCAAGAGGTTCGGGCCATTTGTAACATGCTTGTAATATGACCCCCCTGTCCGGGGACAGGGGGGCCGAAACGCGCGCTTATTATAATAATGTGTCGTCCGCCGGGGCCTGCGCGTCGTCCGGCGGGATGAACGCGCCGTCCCGCAGGAGCCAGTTCTGCTCCACCTCGTCGGGCGCCTCGGCGCACAGGGCGGCGAAGGCCGCGCCGTACCACTGCTCCACGGGGGTGGCGTACTGGGGGATGATCTCCGCCACCGCGCCGTTGTCCACTCTCACAATTTTCATCTTCACACCGCCTTTGCATAGATCAAAATCATGCCGGGGGAGCCGGAGCCGGAGGTCGTGCTGTCCGTCAGGTTCCCGACGAACGACGCGCCGCCGCCATTGCCGTTGCCCGTGGCGCTGCCCGCCACGCAGTCCTTTCCGGACGCGCCGTCGCCGCCCTTTGTCCCGTCCGGCATGGCCATAACGGTCTGCGTATGCGCGCCGCCCGCGCACAGCGTGACCATACCGGGGTCAAACCGGTTCTGGGATTCCCGGGGAGACTGAGACAGGCCGCCGTGACTGTTGGATGTATTCTGCGTTGGGCAGCTTCCGTACATGGGAACAGTCGCCGCGCGGAAGCCGGGGTTCGGGTCGGACCCCTGACCACCGTTCGCGCCGTCAGCATATGTGCTTGCCCACGTTCCGCCCGCGCCGCCGAGGACGGTGACGCCGTTGAAGGCGGTGGTGCCGCCCGCGTTCCCGTTCGCGGCGTTCCTGCCGGTCGTCCCGGCTCCGCCCGCGCCCACAACAACGGCGATCTTCCGGCCCGGGGTCACGGTCAGCTCGATGTTTTTCCCGTATCCCGCGGCTCCGCCGGTGGGGTAATAGGTCTGCGAGCTGCCCTGAGAGCCTCTCGCTCCGCTCCCCCCGCCGCCGACCATGTACACGCCGACGCGGTATGACCTGCCGCCGAACAGGTTCGGCGCGGTCCACGTATACGCCCCCGCCGTGCGGTACTCCTGCACCAGCGTCCACGGCAGCGCCGCCGCCAGCTTGACAAAGGCCGCGTTCGGCGCGGTCCTGGCGGCAAGGCCGTACAGCAGGCTGGTCGCCGCCGCCAGCGTCTCCTCCTTCTTCCACGTGTCGGCCCGGAGCGCCGCCGTACCGGCGTCCAGCGCGTGCAGCGCCGCGTCCACGGCGGCGTTGGCCGCGTTAAAATCCGTCCGCAGGATGCGGTCCTGCTCCTCCCACTGGGGAAGGCCGTAATGCTCCGTGCGGTTCATACCGTTCCCCTCCTGTCCGTTTGTCCGCTCTGTTTGCTCATTTCATGCGCTCCTTTCCGTCCGTCCGCGCCGAGGCGCGGGGTTTTGGCGCGGGACGCGCCGCGTCCCGTCAAAATCCGGGGCCGGAGGGGGAAAATTTGCACGGAAGCGTGCAATTTTCCTGAAAATCGTCCGTTTCAAGCCGGAGATTGGCAAAGCGGGCGGAAATTTCAGGGGATCGGACGGCGGCGCTTGCGCAAAGGCGGGCCGTCCGGTATAATGAGGGCGGCGGCGCGCCGAAAGGAGTTCGTTGTGATGAAAACCGTTTTGTTCACCGCGTCTACATATTCCCACATCCGCAGCTTCCACCGGCCCTATCTGGCGGCGTTCCGCCGCATGGGGTGGGCGGTCCACATCGCCTGCGGCGGGCCGGAGCTGGACATTCCGGAGGCGGACCGGCGCATTTCCCTGCCCTTTGAGAAGAAAATGACCGCCCCCGCCAACTTCCGGGCGCAGGCGGCGCTGCGCCGGGCGATGGAGGAGACGGAATACAGCCTTGTGATCGCCCACACGTCGCTGGCCGCGTTTTTCACCCGCCGGGCGGCGGCGCAGCTGGGACGGCGGCGGCCGCCGGTCATCAACGTGGCCCACGGGTATCTCTTTGACGACCGGACGGGCTTTTTCAAGCGCAGCCTTCTGCTGACGGCGGAGCGTCTCACCGCGCCGCAGACGGATCTGCTGCTGACCATGAACCGCTGGGACTATGCGCTGGCCCGGCGGGAGCGGCTGGGGCGGCGGGTGATGAACATCCCCGGCATGGGCGTGGATTTTTCCCGGCTGGACGGGCGGGAGGCCGACGGCGCGGCGCTGCGCCGGGAACTGGGTCTGCGCCCGGAGGACCTTTTGATCGTATACGCGGCGGAATTTTCCGCACGAAAATCACAGTCCGTATTGCTCCGTGCGCTGGCAAAGCTTCCGGAGCGGGCGAAGCTGGCCCTGCCGGGTCAGGGCGCGCTGCTGGACCAGTGCCGCGCTCTGGCGGAGGAGCTGGGTCTTGCGGGCCGGGTGTTTTTCCCGGGGCAGGAGCCGGATATGCCCCGTTGGTACGCCGCCGCGGACATCGCCGCCTCCGCCAGCCGGTCGGAGGGACTGCCCTTCAACATCATGGAGGCCATGTACGCCGGACTGCCCGTGGCGGCCAGCGCTGTGAAGGGCCACACCGATCTTCTGGACGGCGGCTGCGGCCTGCTGTATCCCTACGGGGACGAGGCGCTCTGCGCCGCGGCGCTCCGGCGGCTGATCGACGATCCCGCCCTGCGGCAGGAGCTGGGGGCCAAGGCCCGCCGCGCCGCCGCGCCCTACGGGCTGGACGCCGTGGAACCGCAGGTGATGGCGGCGTACTGCTCCGTTCTGCCGGAGGGGACCGCCCCCGCGCCCGCCGCGCGGTGAGCGCGCCGATGTTTCCGCCGCGCAGGCCCGAAAAATCTGAAACAGCGGGAGCCGTTCTGTGGAACGGCTCCCGCTGTTTTTCGTCTCCTAAAACGCCCCCGCGAAGCGGCCCGGTCAGTCCTGATAGCCGCGGGGATGGCTGCTGTGCCATGCCCACGCGTCGGCGAGGATATCCTCCAGCCCCCGGCGCGGCGTCCAGCCCAGCTCCCGGCGGGCCTTTTCGATGTCCGCCACCAGGACGGCGGGATCTCCGGCCCGCCGCCCGCTCACGTCCGCCGGGATGTCCCGCCCCGTGACGCGCCGGGCCGTTTCGATGATCTCGCGGACGGAATAGCCGTCCCCGCTGCCGAGATTGAACACGCAGCTCCCGCTCTCCCGCTCCAGACGCTCCAGCGCCAGCAGGTGGGCCTGCGCCAGATCCGTGACGTGAACATAGTCCCGCACGCAGGTGCCGTCCCGGGTGGGATAGTCGTCGCCGAAGATGCTCATGCGCGGGCGCTGGCCCAGCGCGGTCTGCATCGTCAGGGGGATCAGATGCGTCTCCGGGTCGTGGTCCTCGCCAAGGCCGCCAGCCGGGTCGGCTCCGGCGGCGTTGAAATAGCGCAGGGCGGCGGAGCGGATGCCGTAGGCCCGGGCGCACCATTTCAGCATTCCCTCAATGGCCAGCTTCGTCGCGCCGTAGGGATTCGTGGGGTCGGTGGCCGCATCCTCGGAAATGGGCTGGCGGACCGGCTCGCCGTACACCGCGGCGGAGGAGGAGAAAACGATCCGCTCCACGTCCCGCTCCCGCATGACCTCCAGCAGCGTCCGGCAGCCCTCCAGATTGTTCCCGTAGTACTTCAGCGGCTCCCGGGTGCTCTCCTCCACCAAAGAGTGGGCCGCGAAATCGATCACGCCGTCGAACCGGAACTCGCCGAACAGCTCCCGCAGGAATTCGCCGTCCCGCAGGTCGCCCACCCGCAGCTCCGCGTCCCGGACAGCCCCGCGATGTCCCGTGCACAGGCTGTCCGCCACCACCGGGCGGTACCCCGCCTCCAGCAGCAGCCGCACCATATGACTGCCGATATAGCCGGCGCCTCCGGCCACCAGGATCGTCTGCATATCCAAGGCTCCTTTCCGACTCCGCGCTCCGCGCGGGGACGGCTCCGCAGGGCGGGCCGCCGATGTAGAGAAAAACCCCAAGGCGCTTGCCTTGGGGCTTTTCGTTCTGGTTGCGGGGGCAGGACTCGAACCTACGACCTCCGGGTTATGAGCCCGACGAGCTACCAACTGCTCTACCCCGCGATATTTTGAACGATGCAATATACCGATGGTGCCGGTGACCGGACTCGAACCGGTATAGCATCGCTGCCGGGGGATTTTAAGTCCCCTGTGTCTACCAATTCCACCACACCGGCAGATATCGGCATGGATTAGAATACCACACTTACGCCCGGAATGTCAAGGCGTTTTGCAAAATTTCCAAAAATATTTTTGGCAAAAATGACAGACGCCATGCACGCTTCCGTGCAATTTTTCACGCCGGGGCGCGTATACTGGTCGGGATGCGGCTTTTGAAAGGAGAGATGGACCCATGGACAGCGCCAGATCCGGCGATGTGGACGACCTGATCTATCAGGACGTCTGGAAGACCAGCGAACGGTAACGGGCGGAGCGGCGGATGCGCTCCGCCCGTTTTCGCTGTTCAGCGCTCGATGGTCCCGCCGCCCACCACGGTCTCCCCGTCGTAGAGCACCACCGCCTGCCCCGGCGTGACGGCCCGCTGCGGCTCGTCAAACGTCAGGCGCAGCCCGCCGCCGGGAAGCGGCTCGGCCACGGCGGCGGCCTCCCTCTGGCTGTACCGGGTCTTGGCCGTGACGCGCATCGGCCCGGCCGGCTCCGAAACGGAGATCCAGTTCACGTCCTTTGCCTCCAGTGTCCGGGTCCACAGCTCGCCGTCCTGTCCCAGACGGATGGCGCCCGTCTCCGGATCCTTGTCCAGCACGTAGAGCGGCGGCTCGACGGAGAGGCCCAGCCCCTTGTGCTGGCCCCGGGTATAGCGGATGAAGCCCTTGTGACGGCCCAGCACCCGGCCCTCGCCGTCCACAAAGTCCCCGGCGGGGGAGGGGCGGCCCGTCGTCCGCTCGATGAACGCGGCGTAATCCCCGTCCGGCGCGAAGCAGATGTCCTGACTGTCCCGCTTTCTGGCGTTGACCAGCCCGTGCTCCTCTGCCAGCGCCCGGACCTGTGTCTTGTACAGGCCGCCCAGAGGAAACAGCGTATGGCTGAGCTGCTCCTGCGTGAGCATATAGAGGAAATAGCTCTGATCCTTGCTCCGGTCCGCGCCCCGCTTGAGAAGCCAGCGGCCCGTATCCTCATCCCGCTCCACCCGGGCGTAATGTCCGGTGGCAACATACTCGCCGTGCAGCGTCCGCACCCGCTGGAGCAGCGCGCCGAACTTCACCGCCCGGTTGCACACCACGCAGGGGTTGGGCGTCCGTCCCGCCTCATACTCGGAAACGAAGTCGGCGATCACCGTCTCCCGGAACACGCCGGAAAAGTCAAAGACGTAAAAGGGGATGCCCAGTCTGGCGGCCACCGCCCGGGCATCCTCCGCGTCGGCGAGGGAGCAGCAGGTCTTCTCCCGCCCCTCGCCGATGTCCTCATTGTGAAAAAGGCGCAGGTTCACGCCGGACACGTCGTACCCCGCCTGCTGCAAAAGCAGGGCGGACACCGAGCTGTCCACCCCGCCGCTCATTCCCAGATAAACGCTCTGTCCCAAGGTCAAGCCCTCCTCGCGCCGATCCGGCGCTCACCGGTTGCGGATGGAAAACGCCTCCGGCGGCAGCGCGTCCGCCAGACCCAGCAGCACCCGGTTGAACCCGCCGGTATAATCCAGCTTCGCGTCGGAAAGGCCGGGCCGTCCCGTCCGGCGGACGGGGATGCGCATGGTGAACCGGCTCCCCTCGCCCACGCGGGACTCCGCCAGCAGGCAGCCGCCGTGCTCCTCCGCGATCTGAAAGCACAGCGCCAGACCCAGACCCAGCCCGCAGGGCGGCGGGTCCCGCAGCTCCGGGTGGCGGTAGCGCTCAAACATCGTGCCGAGCTGGATGTCGTCCATGCCGCAGCCGGTGTCCGTCACCTCCAGCAGCGCCTGCCCGTCCTGCTGCGTCAGCGAAACGGTCACGCACCCGCCCGCGGCGGTGAATTTGAACGCGTTGGACAAAAGCTGGAACATCACCTGCCGGATGGCTTCCTCGTCCAGCGCGCAGACCAGCCGCTCCGGCGCGCAGCGCACCCGCAGCTCCAGCTTCAAAAGCCGGGCCAGCGGCTCCGCCTCGCCGCAGATCTCCTTCACGATCCCGGCAAGGTCGCGGTCCTGCATCGGCGGCGGGACCGCCGCGCTCAGCCGCGCCGCGGCGCTCATGCTGTTCACCAGCCGCAGAAGCTGGTAATAGTTCTGGTCCAGCCGGGCCGCGCGGTGGTCCAGCTCCGGGTCCTTTTCCCGGGCCTCCGCCGGAGCCAGAGCCGCGGCCGCCAGATACAGCCCGCTGAGCATCCCCCGCATCTGCGCGGTGATAGAGGGAAACAGGCTGGTCAGCAGCCGCGCTTCCTCCCGTTCATAATTTTCCAAGGCGTTTCTCCTTGCCATTCATTCGATTTGAGTTTAGGATTCGCATCCATTCCCCGCGCAACACCAGGTAAACTCTGCCTTTTCTTTTTCGGACATCCGTCCGCTTCGTTTTTGGTATTCGTGTTCATCTAGGATATCAAAAATTTCCGGCAAAAACAAGCGGAACAGTATGTTTTATGTAAAATATTTCTGCATTCGTGCATTTCCGCACGACGGCCGCCCCGCCGCCGCGTCCGCTCTGGGCAAAACCGCCAACGGCGGCGCAAAAATATGTGCGTAATTTTACGCAACTCGTAGTGCAATTTTTACGGAAACGTGGTACAATGCTTTCGACGCTTACCGGGCGCCGCCCGCGCCGCGGTAAAATACAGGAGATCGGACGGTACAGCATATGGCGATCAAGGTTGGGATCAACGGCTTCGGCCGGATCGGACGCGTGGCTCTGCGGATCATGGTAGAGCGGGGCTGCAGCAGCTATCAGATCTGCGGCATCAATCTGCGCAACGCGGATCTGGACTACATGGTCTATCAGGTAAAATACGACTCGGTGTTCCGCACCTTTCAGGGGACGGTGGAGCGGGACGAGCGCCACCTCATCATCAACGGCAAGAAGATCCGGGTCTATTCCGAGAGCGACGCGAATCTGATCCCGTGGGATGACTGCGGCGCGGAGTACATCATCGAATCCACCGGCGTTTACAACACGGTGGAAAAGGCCTCGGCCCACTTCAAGGGCGGCGCGAAAAAGGTGATTCTCAGCGCCCCGTCCAAGGACGACGTCATGCCCACCTTCGTCATGGGCGTGAACCACAAGAAGTACACGCCGGACATGAACGTGGTGTCCAACGCCTCCTGCACCACCAACTGCCTTGCGCCCATGACCAAGGTTGTCAACGACACCTTCGGCATCGAGCAGGCGCTGATGAGCACCATCCACGCCGCCACCGCCAAGCAGAAGGCCGTGGACTCCCGCGCGGGCCGGGACTGGCGCACCGGCCGCAGCGTCATGGGCAACATCATCCCCTCCACCACCGGCGCGGCCAAAGCCGTGGGCATCGTGATCCCGGAGCTGAGGGGGAAAATGACGGGCATGAGCTTCCGCGTCCCCACCAACGACGTGTCCGTGGTGGATCTGACCGCCCGGCTCAAGCAGCCCGCCAGCTATCACGACGTCTGCGTGGCCATTGAAAACGCCTCCCGCAACAGCATGAAGGGCATCATCGGGTACACCACCGATCAGGTCGTGTCCTCGGACCTCACCGGCTTTTCCGAGACATGCATTTTCGACGAGACGGCAGGCATCATGCTGGACAACAACTTCGTCAAGCTCATTGCGTGGTACGACAACGAATGGGGCTATTCCAACAAGCTGCTGGACCTGATGGCGTATATGTACGCCGTGGATCACGAATAAGCGCGTGAAACGCGGGGTGGAGCGATGCTCCACCCCGCGTTCTTATGCTTCCTCCTCTGGCTTTTCGGCGGGCTTCTTCTTCCGCCGTCCGCCCCGGCGGACGCGGGCCGTCTTGGGCTTCTCCTCGCCGTCCGGCTGGGCCGCGTCCTCCGGCGCAGCGGGCGCTTCCATCGCAGCGGAAACAGGCTCCGGCGCGGACACCGGCTCCAAAGCGCTCTCCGGCGCGTCACCGGACATGGCGGGCTTGTTCAAAACCGGCTCCGCGGACTGCTCCGCCTCTGCCGTCGGCTCCGCCGGCTTTTCGGCGGGCTTCTTCTTCCGCCGTCCGCCCCGGTGGGTCCGGGCCGTCTTGGGCTTCTCGCCGCCGTCCGGCTGGGCCGCGTCCTCCGGCGCGGTAGGTGCTTCCACCTGAACGGGGACGGGCTCCGGTGCGGGCACCGGCTCCAAAGCGCTCTCCGGCGCGTCACCGGACACGGCGGACTTGTTCAGTTCCGGCTCCGCGGGCTGCTCCATCCCAACCGCCGGTTCCTCCGCTTTTTCGGCGGGCTTCTTCTTCCGCCGTCCGCCCCGGCGGGTCCGGGCCGTCTTGGGCTTCTCGCCGCCGTCCGGCTGGGCCGCGTCCTCCGGCGCAACGGGCGCTTCCATCGCAGCGGAAACAGGCTCCGGCGCGGACACCGGCTCCGAAGCGCTCTCCGGCGCGTCACCGGACACGGCGGGCTTGTTCAAAACCGGCTCCGCGGACTGCTCCGCCTCTGCCGTCGGCTCCGCCGCCTTTTCGGCGGGCTTCTTCCTCCGCCGTCCGCCCCGGTGGGTCCGGGCCGTCTTGGGCTTCTCGCCGCCGTCCGGCTGGGCCGCGTCCTCCGGCGTGGTGGGCGCTTCCGCCTGAACGGGGACCGGCTCCGCAGGCTGTACGGCGGACTGCACCAGACCCTGCTCCGCCGCCGGGAAAGTCTCCCGCTCCGGCGCGGGCCGGGCAGGCCCGTTTCCCGCCGGACGGTCCGCCGCTTCGACCGCTCCGCTCTCCGGACCGCGCACGGCGGGCCTATTCGCTGCATGTGCTTCCACCGGAGCATCGTTCCGCACGGGGGCGACCGGCTCCGCCGCGTGCGCTCCCGCCGTACCTGCGGAACGGAACAGCTCCTCCAGATGCTG
This sequence comes from uncultured Oscillibacter sp., assembly GCA_934574045.1. Taxonomy (GTDB): domain Bacteria; phylum Bacillota; class Clostridia; order Oscillospirales; family Oscillospiraceae; genus Oscillibacter. The sequence continues at coordinate 14,549 of CAKTMK010000028.1, forward strand.
ATAGGCGGCGGCGCCCTGCGCCTCGCCGAACTCCCGCCGCAGGGCGGTCCTCAGATCCATCGGTGTGGCGGCCCGCAGCAGGAAAGACGCCCGCAGGCACGAGGCGATGGAGGGCCGCAGCGCCACCTCCCGGAACGCGCCGGAATAGCGGACCCGCAGCGCGCTCATGGCCGCCTCGTAGCCCTTGTCCTGACTGATGACGTAGGCGCAGTCCGCCTCGCCCCGGCCCACCAGCACGCCCAGCTCCGTGATGATCTGGAAGTCAATGGAGTTCTTTCCGCCCTTCACGCTCTCCAGATACTGGATTTTGGCCCTGCTGCCGCGGCACAGCTCCTTGATCTTGCTGAGGGCAAGGCCGGTCCTTTGGTAAAAGACCAGAATGGAGTCGTCCGGCGTGAGCTGATCCGCGCCCTTCAGGCCGGTGCCGATGTTGTTGTCGCCGTCCACCAAAAAAATCATATTCATGCAGCAAAACCTTTCTATGGTTCTTTTTTCGTTCGTTATCCCGTCAGGCGGCCTGTTTCTGGCCTGAACGGGACCGCGCGCCGCGGATGCGGCGCGTATATCCACGCATACAGTGTATACCCGCCGGGCGAAAAAAGCAACCGGGCCGCAAAGCGGCCCGGTCAAAAAATGTCTCTTATTCCTGACCGGTCTCGATCAGGCCGTATCCGCCGTTTTTGCGCTTATAGACGATGGAGAGGGAATCGTCCTCCTCGCTGCGGAACACAAAGAACGAGTGATCCAGCAGATTCATCTGGAGAATGGCCTCCTCCGGGCTCATGGGCTTGACGGCGAAGCGCTTGGTGCGCACGATGTGGAAGTCCTTCTCCTCCCGGACCTCGAAATCGTCCGGCTCGGTCTGCGGGGGGAAGCCCTCGCTGCGCAGGCGCTTGGCAAGGCGGGTCTTGTTCTTCAGGATCTGGCGCTCGATATAATCCACGGCGGCGTCGATGGCGCTGCGCATATCGCCGTCCGTCTCCTGCTTCTGCGCGCGGAAAAGGGTGCCGCCGCTGCGGATCGTGATCTCCACGCTGCACAGGTGCTCCTTCTCCACGGAAAACGTCACGAAAGCGTCTGCTTCCTCCCGGAAATAGCGGTCCAGCTTGGAAAGCCGCTTATCGGTATAGTCCTTCACGGAGTTGTTCAGGGGGACCTTCTTGCAGGCAAACGTACACTTCATAGATACCGCTCCTTTCATGCTTCGGGTGTGACGGGGAGGACTGCTCCTCCTTGTCCACAGTATACCACATCCCGCCGGATTTGAAAAGAAAATTTTCAAAAAGCGGCGTCTTTCCGCCCGGCGGCAGGCTGGAAAACAGAGGGACCCGGCGCATCGTTCGTGCGCCGGGTCCCCGTCCGCCCGGTCAGGGCAGATAGTTCAGCGGATTGCGGGCCACGCCGTTGTAGCGGACCTCGAAGTGGCAGTGGTTGCCGGTGGAGTTGCCGGTGGAGCCCATGCGGGCGATCTGCTGGCCCTTGTAAACGTGCTGTCCCACGGACACCAGCAGACTGGAGTTGTGGCCGTAGTACGTGACAAAGCCGTTGCCGTGGTTGATCTGGACCAGATAGCCGTAGCCGCTCATCCACCCGGCGTAGGTCACGGTGCCGCCGTCGGCGGCACAGATGGCGGTGCCGCGCCGGTTGGCGATGTCGATGCCCTTGTGGTTTTTGGACGCGTAGCTGTAGCTCAGGTTGCGGTAGCCGAACCGGGAAGTGATGTTGCCCGAGCAGGGCCAGCGGAACGTGCCGGTGGGCAGCCACGTGGGCCGCTCCTTGGTGCCCTGGAGCCGCTGCTCCGTGACGGGATTTTTCAGCGTGACGGAGGAGAGGATCACCCGCTCCTGCTCTTCGCCGTTGACATAGGTGACGTTGGCCACCGTGTCGGCGGAGCCGTTTTCGCCCGGAGAGACCACCTTGTAGTCGCCCTTGTACAGGTCGGCGCTGTCGGTGTACTCGATGTCGTAGGGGATGGCCGCAAGATAGCGCTCCTGCTCCACCACGGTCATGGTGAGATAGGGGACGGAGGCGGACAGGGTCAGCACCTCGCCGATGGACAGCCGGTCGATGTCATAGCCGGGGTTGAGCGCCAGCAGCTCCCGGCTGGTCAGGCCGTGGCTCTCCGCGATCTCGGACCATGTGTCGCCGCCCTTGACCTCATAGGTCACCTCGGCGGTTTTGGTGCTGTACAGCGTCTCGGCCAGATAGCCCAGATTCACGATCTGGTCGGTGGGCACGTAGCCGGGCTTGATCTCCACCCGCTCCTTGAATTCACAGGAAATGGTGTTCTCATCGCTGATGCCGTCCTTGAGCTGCTTGAGAAGCTCATCCAGCGCGCCCTCATAGGGCGTGGCGCCCAGCATCTCGCCGTCCACATACAGGGAGTAACCGTAGGTGACCAGGCCGATCTCCTCGGACAGGTCCTCCTCCAGCACCTCCGCGTCCACTACCTCGGACCGGGGCAGCAGGGCGGAGGAATAGTGCAGCAGGCTCTCGTCAACGGTGTATTCCTCTCCGATGGCCCGGGAGGTGATCTGTTCCAGCTGGGTCAGTGCCTGCTCCGCCGACGCGGCGGAATCCACTGAGGCGATCTTCTCTCCGCCGTAGGTCACGGTGGTGCCCACGGTGTAGAGCGCGAAGAACAGCACCACGGCGGCCACGGCCGCCGTTCCGGCGAGGAAGGGCAGGGGACGGAGCTTTCCGTGCTCAAATTTCTGCTGGAACCGCCCCTGCATCAGGCCGAACCGGCCCGCGATTTGGCGGCTGCGGCGGCCCCGGCGGCGCTCCGTCAGCCGGGAGGCCAGAAACGGCAGCATATTGCGCAGAAACAGCAGGAACTGGACCGGCGCCCGGTCCGACTCCGGGAAGCGGTGGGCCTTTTCCTCCCGCATCACGTGGCGCGCCCTGCGGCGCACCCGGCGGAAGCGGCGGACCAGCTCCGCTTTTTTCTCCGCCAGCATATCCAGCAGAATGGCTGGGAGCGTATCGCTCTCCGCGGCCCGCTTTGCCCGGGCGCGGCGCGCCGGGCGCTCCTCCGCCGGGACCGCCGGCGCGGCCACCGAAGCCACTGCGGGCGGCGCGGTGCGCTCCTGCGGCTCCTCCCGCTCAAGGCAGACGGTCTCCGCCTTTTTTCCGGCATCGGAGGAAAACGGATCGGGCAGCGGCTCCTCCTGCGGCCGGGGGCGGGGCCTCCGCGCCGCGCGGCGGACGCTGCGCTCATGGACTTTTGCGGAACGTTTACTCATAACGACCTCACAGATCCTGATTTTGGGGGTACGTTTTCAATCGGCGTGAAACAAAAAGTAACATCTCGGTTACAAATTGTTACCGGCATTATCATACTCTGTTTTTCCAGTTCCGTCAAGCCTTTTTTATTGCCGCAAACGCTTCTGTCCCTTGAGGTTCGGCGGTTTTCGGGCCACAAGATGCTGTGGTCCCGGCCGTCCCGTTTCCGATTTTCCGAAAAAATACGCAGGCGGTGGAAAAACTCTGTCTAGTTTTTTACCGGATTTTTTGATTTTTTTATTGACCGGTATTTTGAGGCGTGTATAATGAGAGAGGTGTAAAAAGCTGCTCCGGCAGCCGTAAAACTGGATCATAAATTCACAGGAGGAAACAGATATGTTTGAATTTCTGATTAAAAAGCTGAAAGCACATCCCCGCCGCATCGTCTTTACCGAGGGCACCGATCCCCGCATTCTGGAGGCGTCCGCCCGCCTGCTGTCCGGTACGTTCCTGACCCCCGTTCTGGTGGGCAACCCCGACGAGGTGGCCGCCGCCGCCGAGGAGGCCGGCTTCAACATCCGCGGCGCGGAGATCATCGATCCCAACAACTTCGCCGACATGGAGAAGATGGTTGCCACGCTGGTGGAGCTGCGCAAGGGCAAGGTGGACGAGGAGAAAGCCCGCACGCTGCTGCGTCAGGGCAACTATTTCGGCACCATGCTGGTGAAGATGGGCTATGCCGACGCGCTGCTGGGCGGCGCCACCTACTCCACTGCCGACACCGTCCGTCCCGCCCTGCAGATCATCAAGACCAAGCCGGGCAGCAAGATCGTGTCCTCCTGCTTCATTCTGGTCCGTCCCTCCGCCACCGGCGAGCGCGAGGTGCTGGCCATGGGCGACTGCGCCATCAACATCAAGCCCGACGAGGACGAGCTGGTGGAGATTGCGCTGGAGACCGCCGCCACCGCGCGCGAGTTCGGCGTGGATCCCAAGATCGCGTTCCTGAGCTACTCCACCCTCGGCTCCGGCAAGGGCGAGGATGTGGACAAGATGCGCCACGCCTTTGAAAAGGCCCACGCCGCCAGCCCCGAGCTGGCCATGGAGGGCGAGCTGCAGTTTGACGCCGCCGTGTCTCCCCGCGTGGCGCACACCAAGTGCCCCAACTCCCCTGTCGCGGGCCACGCCAACACCTTCATCTTCCCGGACATCAACGCCGGCAACATCGGCTACAAGATCGCGCAGCGTCTCGGCTCTTTCGACGCTTACGGCCCCATTCTGCAGGGTCTGAACGCCCCCATCAATGACCTGTCCCGCGGCTGCAACGCTCAGGAGGTCTACTCCATGGCCATCATCACCGCCGGTCTGGTGAACGACTGAGCCTTTCCCGGACGAAGTACATTATAAAGATACAGCAGAACGCCGCCCGAACGGGCGGCGTTCTTTTTGCAGCGGTATTCCCGCAAATCAGACCGGAGCGCGGACGCCGCTGCGTCCGCGCTCCGGTTTTGTTCTGCCGCGCTCCGCCGGGCCGCCGCGCTCACAGCACGATCAGCTCCTTGGGCGCGAGGGTAATGTCCGTGCAGCCGCCGTCCTTGAGCACGATCACGTCCTCAATGCGCACGCCCAGCTTCCCCGGCAGATAGATCCCCGGCTCGGCGGAGATCACCGCCCCGGCGGGAAGGGGCGTTTCGTTCCGGGGAGATGCGTTGGGCGATTCGTGGATCTCCACGCCCACGCCGTGGCCGAAGCTGTGGCCGAAATAGGGGCCGTAGCCCGCGTCCTCGATGACCCGGCGGGCCGCGCCGTCCACCTCCCGGCCGGTCACGCCCGCGGCCGCGGCCGCGATGCCCGCCGCCTGCGCCCGCAGCACCGTTTCATACACTGTGCGCATCTCCTCCGTCACGGAGCCGACGGCCACCGTGCGGGTCATATCGGAGCAGTAGCCCTGATAGATGCAGCCGAAGTCCATGGTGACGAACTCGCCGCTGCGGATCTCCTTCCCGCTGGGGACGCCGTGGGGCAGGCTGCCGTTGGGGCCGGACACCACAATGGGGTCGAAGGACATATCCTCCGCACCGTAATGGAGCATCAGATACTGGAGCCGCGCGGCGATCTCCTTTTCCGTCACGCCGGGGCGGATCTCCCGCAGGATGTCCTCCAGCGCCCGCTCGGCAATGCGCTGGGCGGCCACCATGGCCGCCTGCTCCTCCGCGTCCTTCACCTGCCGCAGCTCCGCCAGCAGCGCCGCGGCAGGCTTGAGCGTGCAGTTCAGGTTCTTCCGATACAGCTCGTAGTCCGCCACCGTCATATACGCGTCCTCAAAGCCCACCGTCTCCAGCCCCTCTGCCGCGATGACCTCGTTGAGGAGCGTCACATAGCCCCGGCCCGGCCGGGCTTCGTCGATCTTGGCGTGCTTCACGTGCCGGGCCGCCGCCTCGGTATAGCGGGAGTCCGTGAAATAGTAATTGCCCCGGCGGGTCACCAGCGCCATGCCGTCCGTTCCGGCGGAGTGAAAGCCAGAGGCGTACAGCCGGTTAGCCTCCTGCGTGAGCAGCATGGCGTCCAGCCCGTATGCGTCCAGCTTTTCCGCGATCCGTTCAAAATGATCCATCTTCCGCGCTTCCTTTCCGCTCCCGGCTCCGCGCCGGGTCTGTAAGATCAGGTCCACGATATAGTATGTCCGGCGGCAGAGCTGCCGCCGGACAGTGCCTCAGCCCTGCTTCTCCAGCGCCGCCTTTACGAAGCCGTAAAACAGCGGATGGGGCCGGTCGGGGCGGCTCTTGAACTCCGGATGGAACTGCACGCCCACGAACCACGGATGCTCCGGCAGCTCCACGATCTCCACCAGATTCCCGCTGGGGGACAGGCCCGCCAGCTTCAGGCCCTTGGCCTCCAGCTCCGCGCGGCAGTCGTTGTTGAACTCAAAGCGGTGGCGGTGGCGCTCGGAGATCTCCGGCGCGCCGTACAGCGCGCGGCTGCGGGTGCCATCCACCAGCACGCAGGGATAGCGGCCCAGCCGCATGGTGCCGCCTTTTTCCGTCACATTCACCTGATCGGGCATCAGGGCAATGACCGGATAGGTGGTCGTCTCAGAGAACTCGGCGGAGTTGGCGTCCGTCCGGCCCAGCACATGGCGGGCAAACTCGATCACCGCCATCTGCATGCCAAGGCAGATGCCGAAGAAGGGAACGCCGTTCTCCCGGGCATACTGCACGGCGGCGATCATGCCCTCGATGCCCCGGTCGCCGAAACCGCCGGGGACCAGCACGCCGGAGCAGCCCTCCAGCTTTTCCCGGACGTTGGCGGCGCTGAGCGTCTCGGAGTCCACCCAGCGGATGTTCACCACGGCGCTGTTGGCAAAGCCCGCGTGGTTCAGGGACTCCACCACGGAGAGGTACGCATCGTGCAGCTGGGTGTACTTGCCCACCAGCGCGATCTCCACGCGGCCCTTGGCGCTCTTTTCCCGCTGGACCATGGCGGCCCACTCCCGCAGGTCGGGCTGGGGGGTGATGAGACCCAGACGGCGGCAGACCACCTCGTCCAGCCCCTCCTTCTGCAAGAGCAGGGGGACCTCATAGAGCGTCTGAGCGGTAGTGTTCTGGATCACGCAGTCCGGCTGGACGTTGCAGAACAGGGCAATCTTGCGGCGCACGTCCTCGCTGATGGGCGCGTCGCACCGGCAGACCAGAATGTCCGGCTGTATGCCAAGGCTCAAAAGCTCCTTGACGGAGTGCTGCGTGGGCTTGCTCTTCAGCTCGCCGCTGCCGGGGATCTGGACGATGAGGGGAACGTGGATGAACAGAACGCTGCCCTGAGGCTGCTCCGCGCCCACCTGACGGATGGCCTCCAGAAACGGCTGGGACTCGATGTCGCCCACGGTGCCGCCGATCTCGGTGATGACCACGTCCACGTCGTCGCCGGCCATGGCGTAGATCCGGCTCTTGATCTCGTTGGTGATGTGGGGAATGATCTGCACGGTGGCGCCCAGATAGTCGCCCCGCCGCTCCCGGTTGAGGACGGACCAGTAGATCTTGCCGGAGGAAACGGAGGAATTTCCGGTGAGCGTCTCGTCCACAAAGCGCTCATAGTGCCCCAGATCCAGATCCGTCTCCGCGCCGTCGTCGGTCACAAAGACCTCGCCGTGCTGATAGGGGCTCATCGTTCCGGGGTCCACATTGATATAGGGGTCGAATTTCTGGTTGCGCACCCGCAGGCCCCGCTGCTTGAGCAGCCGCCCCAGAGACGCCGCGCAGATCCCCTTGCCGAGGCCCGACACCACGCCGCCGGTCACAAAGATAAATTTTGTCGCCATTGCCATCACCTGTTCCTTTCCGTTCTCTCCGTCCCAGTCCGTTTCTGCTTCCGCTCCCGGCGCCGCGCTCTGTCCGAAAAACAAAAAGCGCCGTGGACATTTTGCGGTGAAAAGCCCCTTGAAAAACGGGACTTTCAGCGCGATCCACGGCTTTGCGGTGTTCGGTTTTCAGGGCGGGTCAACCTGCGTCTTCCCGCCGCAGATCGCTGCCGCGGAGCGCGCCGGGGGCGCGCCTTGCGGCACACTGAAAAAAATACCTTATATTTATATCGCATCCCGGTCCGATTGTCAACGGCGGCCGCCGGTCCCGGCCCGATTTTTTTGATTTGTGAGAAAGACGGGCCGCATTTTCGGCGTTTTTATGCAAAATAACAGTTGACTTTAGCTCTTTAAAGCTATATGCTGATAAAGAACTCAGAGATCAGGCCGGTACACGGCAGAAAGGAGCGTCCCGCATGAATATCCGTCACAACGCCGCCGCTTCTTTCTATTACTTTACCGAGGTCCGCTTTGCGGGCCGTTATTACCGTGTCCAAGCAAAAGGAAACGCCTGAAAGACCGGGTCCTGCTTTTGTATGAGAAGCGGCTCCGTCCTTTGGACGGGGCCGCTTTTTATAGCTTGTCATTCGTCTGAGCATGAAAGGAAGTTTTTGTTATGAAAAAGAAGATCCTTGCCCTTGCGCTGGCCTCCGCCATGGCGCTGAGCCTGGCCGCCTGCGGCGGTCAGAGCACCGCCCCCGCCGCGTCCTCCGGCTCCGCCGCGCCCGCGGCCTCTGCGGCCTCCGGCTCCGCCGCCGGAAAGACCTATACCGTGGGCGTGATCCAGCTGGTGCAGCACGCCGCGCTGGACGCCGCCACCCAGGGCTTTCAGGACGCCATCACCGACGCGCTGGGCGACGCGGTGACCTTTGACGTGCAGAACGCCGCGGGCGACTCCGCCACCTGCTCCACCATGGCCACCCAGATGGTCTCCAGCGGCGTGGACCTGATCCTCGCCAACGCCACCCCCGCGCTGCAGGCCGCTGCCGCCGCCACCAGCGAGATCCCCATCCTCGGCACCTCCGTCACGGAGTACGGCGTGGCCCTGAGCATCGACGGGTTTGACGGCACCGTGGGCGGCAACATCTCCGGCACCTCCGATCTGGCCCCGCTGGATCAGCAGGCCGCCATGGTCACCGAGCTGGTGCCCGACGCCAAGACCGCCGGCATCCTGTACTGCTCCGGCGAGCCGAACTCCGTCTATCAGGCGGACGTGGTCAAGGCCGCTCTGGAGAGCGCGGGCCTGACCGTCAATGTCTACACCTTCGCCGACTCCAACGACGTGGCCTCCGTCACCACCACCGCCTGCAACGAGTGCGACGTGCTCTACATCCCCACCGACAACACCGCCGCCAGCTGCACCGAGGCCATCAACAATGTGGCCCAGCCCGCCGGCGTGCCCATCGTCTGCGGCGAGGAGGGTCTGTGCAAGGGCTGCGGCATCGCCACGCTGTCCATCGACTACTATGAGCTGGGCCGCACCACCGGCGAGATGGCCGTGAAGATCCTCACCGGAGAGTCCGACATCTCCACCATGCCCATCGAGTACTACGCAAACCCCGTCAAGAAGTACGAGGCTGACCGCACCGCTGCGCTGAACATCACCGTTCCCAGCGATTACGTCGCCATCGAGGGCTGATCCGTCCTGAATCCGCCGACTTCCGGCCGGACGCGGAGGCCTCCGCGTCCGGCCCGGAGATCGACGATGGAGGAATGGGGAGTCGACGCCCCATTCCCCTGTCGCCGAACATCACGTTGAAAAGAGGAACGAACCATGCAGATCGCGGCATACTTTGCCTCTCTGGACCCGGTCAATCTCATCAAAAGCCTGCCCGGCGGCACCGCGCAGGGCATCATCTGGGGCGTGATGGCCCTGGGCGTTTACATCACCTTCCGTCTGCTGGACGTGGCGGACCTGACGGTGGACGGCTCGTTCACCACCGGCGGCGCCGTCACCGCCATGCTGATCCTTGCGGGCTGCCCCGCGTGGCTGGCTATTCTGGCCGCCATTGCGGCGGGACTGCTGGCGGGGCTTTGCACCGGCCTGCTCCACACCCGGCTGGGCATCCCGGCCATTCTCGCCGGTATCCTGACCCAGTTCGCGCTCTACTCCATCAACCTGCACATCATGGGCATGGCGGCCAACAAGTCCGTCAACCCGGACAAGTTCCCGGTGTTCATCACCTCCCGCCACGTGCCCGCGGCCATCCTGACGGGCCTTGTGATCGCGGCGGTGATCGTGGCCGTGCTGTACTGGTACTTCGGCACCGAGCAGGGCAGCGCCATCCGCGCCACCGGCTCCAACCCCGCCATGAGCCGCGCGCTTGGCATCAACATCGACTCCATGAAGGTGCTGGGCCTCGGCCTTTCCAACGCGCTGGTGGCCCTCTCCGGCGGCATGATGGCCCAGTATCAGGGCTTTGCGGACATCAACATGGGCCGCGGCGCCATCGTGATCGGCCTTGCCGCCGTCATCATCGGCGAGGTGGTGTGCGACGCCATCTTCCGCAAAGGCTCCAACTTCGCCGTGCGGCTGAGCTTTATCGTGGTGGGCGGCGTACTCTATTACATCGTCATGACCGTCATCCTCTGGCTCAAGCTCAACTCCAACGACCTCAAGCTCTTCACCGCGCTGATCGTAGCGGTGTTTCTGGCGGTCCCGTATCTTCAGGCCCAGTCCAGAAGCTCGTTCAAGCTGGCGGGCAAGCGCGGCCGCGCCGCGGAGAAAGGAGAGACCGGCAATGGCAATGCTTGACATCCATCACATTTCCAAGACCTTCAACCCCGGCACCATCAACGAAAAGCGGGCGCTTCAGGGGCTGGAGCTGCACCTGAACGAGGGCGACTTCGTCACCGTGATCGGCGGCAACGGCGCGGGAAAGTCCACCATGCTCAACGCCGTGGCCGGCGTCTGGCCGGTGGACGAGGGCAGCATCCTGATCGACGGGACGGACGTGACCGGCCTGCCGGAGTTCCGCCGTGCGCCCTATATCGGCCGCGTGTTTCAGGACCCCATGATGGGCACCGCGCCCAATATGCAGATCGAGGAGAACCTCGCTCTGGCCTACCGCCGTGGAAAGCGCCGGGGGCTGAAGTGGGGCGTGACGAAAAAGGAGCGGGAGTTTTACCACGAACGGCTCAAGATCCTGGGGCTTGGCCTTGAGGACCGGATGACCGCCAAGGTGGGCCTGCTCTCCGGCGGCCAGCGTCAGGCGCTGACGCTGCTGATGGCCGCCCTCCAGAAGCCGAAGCTGCTGCTGCTGGACGAGCACACCGCCGCGCTGGACCCCGCCACGGCGGCGAAGGTCCTTGAGCTGTCCGACACCATCGTAGCGGAGAACCATCTCACCGCCATGATGATTACCCACAACATGAAGGACGCCATCCGCCATGGCAACCGGCTCATCATGATGAACGAGGGCCATATTATTCTGGACATCTCCGGCGAGGAGAAAAAGCGGCTGACCAAGGCCGACCTGCTGCGCAAGTTCGCGGAGGTCGCCGGCATACAGGAGGAATCCGATCAGGTGCTCCTCTCCTGAACCGGGCCAGACAGCCGGGGCGGGCGATGTTTTCCCGCCCCGGCTGAAATTTTCTCTTGACAAACGGCCCAGGGCCGCATATAATGCAAAGCAATCATAAATCCTTGAAACCTGTGAGGCAGAGGAGTAGGCCGGGGAAAGCCCTCCAAGAGAGCCGCGGACGGTGAGATCGCGGCAGGGACCCCCCGCGTTGAATGGACTGCCGAGGGCAGAGCGAACGCCGCAAGGTCAGTAGCCTCTGACGGGGACCGCACCCGTTACCAGCGCGGCGCGTATGGAAGTACGTGAAACGAGCGGGCGCTATGCGCCAACTTGGGTGGTACCGCAGGATGCAAGTCTTGTCCCAATCAGATTGGGGCAGGGCTTTTTTGTTTGCCGAAAAGGAGTGGTCCGAATGCACAACAGACGATGGCGGCGCCGCGCCGCGTTCCGCGGGACGGCCCGCGTTTCCCAGCAGAGCTGAAATTTGATAAAATTTATAAAATGATCGGAGAGATTTTACGATGAAAAAGCTGTTTGCACTGGCGCTGAGCGCCGCCATGACCCTGAGCCTTGCCGCCTGCGGAAGCACCGGCGCTTCCTCCTCCGCCGCTCCCGCCGCCTCCTCCGGCGCGTCCGCCGCGGAGCCGTTCAAGATCGGCCTTCTGCAGTACGGCCAGCACGGCTCGCTGGACAACTGCCGAGAGGGCTTCCTGCAGGGCCTTGAGGAGGCCGGGCTGAAGGAGGGCGTCGATTACACGGTGGACTATCAGAACGCCGGCTTTGACGACGCGATGGACACCCAGATCGCCGGGAAGTTCTCCTCCGACGGCGTGGACATGATGGTGGCCGTGGCCACGCCCTCCGCCGTCGCGTGCTACGCCGCGGCCGAGGAAAAGGACATCCCCGTGGTGTACGTGGCCGTCAGCGACCCCGCCGCCGCCGGGCTGGACTCCGGCAACATCACCGGCACCTCCGACGCGCTGCCGGTGGACGCGCAGCTCCAGCTCATCCGCGCCATGCAGCCCGACGCCAAGACCATCGGCATCCTCTACACCACCAGCGAGCCCAACTCCGTCTCCACCATCGCCGAGTATCAGGCCAAGGCCGGGGAGTACGGCTTCACCATCGACGCCGTGGGCGTCACCGCCCAGTCCGAGGTGACTCAGGGCGCGGACACCCTGATCTCCCACGGCGTGGACTGCTTCTCCAACCTGACGGACAACAACGTGGTGGGCGTCCTGCCCTCCATTCTGGAAAAGACCAACGAGGCCGGCATCCCCGTTTACGGCTCTGAGATCGAGCAGGTGAAGCTGGGCTGCGCCGCCTCCGCCGGCATCGACTACGTGCAGCTGGGCCGCCAGACCGGCGCCATGGCCGCCAAGGTCATCCGCGGCGAGGCCGCCTGCGCCGACATCCCCTATGAGACCATCGACGCTTACAGCACCTATCTCAACTCCGACGTGCTGGACGCCATGGGCATCTCCGTCCCCGCGGAGATCGCCGCCAACGCCGTGGAGGCCAACGCGGCCTGAGCCGCGGGAGCCGACTGCGGGAATTGACCGCCGCATCCGCACCGCTCTCCGCCGGTCCCCGGCGGAGAGCCGCGCGCTGTTCACACTTTCCCAACTCTGAAAGGAGGGAGCGCCATGCTGGACCTGCTGGTCAGCACCCTGATCCAGGGACTGATCTACGCGCTGGTCTCTTTCGGCGTGTACATCACCTATTCGATCCTTGATTTCCCCGATCTGGGCGTGGACGGCAGCTTCCCGCTGGGCGCGGCGGTCACCGCCGTGCTGCTGACCTGGGGCTGCGACCCGTACCTGACGCTGCTGGCCGCGGTGGCCGCGGGGGCGCTGGCGGGGCTGTGCACCGGGCTGATCCACGTGAAGCTCCATGTCCGGGACCTGCTGGCGGGCATCATCACCATGACCGCCCTGTTTTCCATCAACCTTCAGATTGCCGGGTCCAACCTGACGGTGGAGCGGGCTGTGGACACCATCTATTCCGCCCATCCCACCATGGCGCTGTTCGGCGGGCTGAGCCTGACGTACCGCAAGCTGGCAGTGTCCCTTGTGATCGTCCTGCTGGTCAAGCTGCTGCTGGACGCGTTCTTCTCCACCAAGGCGGGGCTTCTTCTGCGGGCCGTTGGCGACAATCCTTCGCTGGTCACCTCGCTGGCCAAGGACCGGGGCAGCGTGAAGCTGGCGGGCCTGACGCTGGCCAACGCGCTGGTGGCGCTGGGCGGATCTCTGGTGTGCCACGAGACGCGCAGCTTCTCCGCCACCATGGGCACCGGCCAGCTGGTCTTCGGTCTGGCCGCCGTCATCATCGGCATCACGCTGTTCCGCCGCATGAGCTTTGTGAAGGGGACCACCGCCGTGGTGGCGGGCAGCGTGCTCTATAAGCTGTGCATTGCGCTGGCGCTGGATCTGGGTCTGCCGCCCAACATGATGAAGCTCATCACCGCGGCGCTGTTCCTGCTGGTGCTGGTGGCCTCCGGCCGGAAAGGAGAGGAGATCATCCATGCTTGAGATCCGTGAGGTCTCCAAGACCTATAATCCCGGTACCGTCACCGAGCAGCGCCTGTTCGACCGATTCTCCCTCACCGTGGAGGACGGGCAGTTCGTCTCCATCGTGGGCAGCAACGGCTCGGGCAAGACCTCTCTCCTGAACATCATCTGCGGCTCCATCCCCATCGACGGCGGCGACGTGCTGGTGGGCGGGGAGAGCATCGCCCGCAAAAAGGACTTTCAGCGCTATCTGACCATGGGCCGCGTCTATCAGGACCCCTCCATGGGGACCTGCCCCAACCTCACCATGCTGGAAAACCTCTCCCTCGCGGACAACAAGGGAAAGCCCTTTGGCTTCACCCGGGGCGTGAACAAAAAGCGGGTGAACGAGTACCGGGCCGAGCTGGAGCGCCTGGGACTGGGACTGGAGGATAAGCTGAACGTGAAGATGGGCGCGCTCTCCGGCGGACAGCGGCAAGCGGTGGCCCTGCTGATGGCCACCATGACGCCGCTGAAGTTCCTCATTCTGGACGAACACACCGCCGCCCTGGACCCCAAAACGGCGGAGGTCATCATGCGGCTGACGAACAAGGTTGTCCGGGAAAAGCGGCTCACCGCCATGATGGTGACCCACAACCTGCGCTACGCGCTGGAGTACGGCGACCGGGTCCTGATGATGGACCGGGGCCACGCGGTGCTGGACCGCAGCGGCGCCGAGAAGCAAAACACCTCGATGGACGATCTGCTTGCCCAGTTCAACCGGATCTCCATCGGCAGCGGAGAATGAGGAGGACCGTATGAGCAATTACGTTCTGGCCAACCCGGAGCAGGAGGAGGAGGACCGCCTTCTGCAGGCCTTCGCCGCGCTGGCTGCGGCGGACGATCCCGGCTGCGCCGAGGCGCAGGCGCTGGTGGAGCAGTGGCAGGCCCACATGGCCCGCCATCACAACGGCTGCGACCGGGAGAAACTGCTGCGCATGGGGCGGCTGTACGCCGCAGACGACCGGTTCGCCGAGTCTCTGGACAGCTACGGCGACGGCACCGCCCATTACATGGGCGAGGCGATCCTGATCTATCTGGGCGAGTGACGCCCGCCGCGCGGCGGCGCGTCCGCAAATATCGCAGGCATATTTGTAAGGAGCACAAGGGGCTGCGGTCAGCGTGACCGCAGCCCCTTTCCCTTTGCGGCCGCTCTGTTTCTCGCCCTGCCGCACTTTCATGCTCCCGCTCCGCACATTTTGGCTTTTGCCCCGGCGTGTCTGCGTTTTTCCGCTGTGCGCCTGTGCTTTCCCGCTGCGCGCTTGTACTTTCCCGCTGTGCGCTTGTACTTTCCCGCTGTGCGCTCCCACGTTTTCAAAGTCTGTATGCACCGGCCCGCTGCGCCGGTATTCCCGTGCGTCCGCCCCGGCACGCTCTCCCGGTTCCGATCTGGAGTGCTTCCGCGTTCTCTGCCCGCCGGATTTCCCAGTCCCCGGCCGGTGCTCCTGCGCCACCCGGCCGCGCTTTCTCCCGTATCTGCCCGTGCGTCCGTCGACACGCTTCGGCACATTTCCGCCCGTCCGGCGCGGTCAACGTTTCGTATCCCCCGGTCCGGGCGGTTTTCACCTTTTTCAGGCGGTAAAAAAGCACCGCGATCCTGATGGGATCACAGCGCTTTTCGCCGGCAGACGGTCTCAACTTGAATATTTCCGCTTTCTGATCCCCGTTTTCCCAAACCGCAGACCGGCGCAGGCGCTTGCGGTTTAAAAGAAAGGAGCGGCGGCGTGAGCGCGCTCTTGCTTTTCAAATAAAAAATCGGAGCAAGCGATGCAACGCTTGCTCCGATGTGGCGGAGAAGGAGGGATTCGAACCCTCGAAACCCTTGCGGGTTTACATGATTTCCAATCATGCGCCCTCGACCA
>CAKTMK010000029.1 GCA_934574045.1 uncultured Oscillibacter sp.
GTCCGGGCCGTATGAGGCGGAGGAGGGCTGCCTGTCCCTCACCGGAACCCGGAAAGCAAAGCGTTTTCAGACCATCAAGGTACAGTGGCAGAACGAAAAATTCCAGACGCGGCTCAAAACTTTCACCGGCTGGACGGCAGAGATCATCCAGCACGAGATCGACCACTGCAGCGGTATTCTGATCTGACATTCCGCCGCCCTCTGTCTGGAACACAGCCGACAGGCCGTCCGGCGCACGGCGGGCGCGGAGCGCGCCATACAGCCCGACCGTTGTCCGTTTTATGGGACAGCTCATGCGGTATCCTGTCCTCAGTAAGACAAATTCAGTCGGCAGACGGAGGATACGGCAATGGAACGGTTCGATATTCGGTATGTGCGCGGCCACGTAGAGGTCTTTGACCGCAATGGAAATTTCTGCTTTTCGGCGGATACCGTCACGGAGGCCATGGAGGAGCTGCGCGAGAGCCAAAACGCCGCGTAAGCCCGAGCCGGCAGCTCCCGAAGCGTCTCCGGCCTGCGCCGCCTTTGGCAGCGGTTCGGCGTTTACAGAGCGGCGGAAAGCCGGTATAATGGAGCTGACCCGGCGGCACCGGTCAGCAAGGAGGAGTTGCCCCATGGCCCGCAGTTCCAATCAGAAGCTGAAGCTGCTCTATGTGATGCAGTATCTGCTGCGCGCTTCCGATGAAGCCCACCCGGTCACCACCAGCCAGATCATCCGCTATTTGCAGGAGCGAGACATCCCCGCGGAGCGGAAAAGCCTTTACGACGACATTGAGGCCCTCCAGCAGTTTGGTCTGGATATCATTCAGGTGAAAAACGGAAACTTTTACGGCTACTATGTGGGCAGCCGCGACTTTGAGCTGCCGGAGCTGAAGCTTCTGGTGGACAGCGTCCAGTCCTCCAAGTTCATCACCCACAAAAAGACGCTATCCCTCATCAAAAAAATCGAGAATATGGCCAGCGTCTACGAGGCGCAGCTTCTGGGACGGCAGGTTTACGTAAAAAACCGGATCAAGACCATGAACGAGTCCATTTACTACAACGTGGACGAGATCCATACCGGCATCGCCCAAAACAAGAAGATCCGCTTCCGCTATTTTGACTATACTGTTTCCAAGGAGCGGCACTTCCGCCATGACGGGGACTTCTATGAGGTCAGCCCCTTCGCCCTGACGTGGGACGACGAAAATTACTATCTGGTTGCCTATGACTCGGCGGCCCGGTGCATCAAGCATTTCCGCGTGGACAAGATGGTGGACATCAGCGCCGCGGACGCGCCCCGCGACGGTCAGGAGGCTTATGAGGCGCTGGACATGGGCGTTTATGCCAGAAAGGTCTTCGGTATGTTCAGCGGAAAAGAGGAGCGCGTCCGGATGCGCTTTGACAACCATCTGGTCGGCGCGGTGATGGACCGGCTGGGCCGGGACGTGATGCTGGTCCCGGACGGGGACTCCCATTTTCTGGTCAGCGCCGATGTGGTCGTCAGCCCTCAGTTTTTCGCTTGGGTGCTGGGCTTCGGCGCTCTGGCCCAGATCACCGGACCGGAGACGGTCGTGCGGCAGATGGCGGAGCATCTGGAGAGCATCATGCCGATGTACCGGCCCACATAAGCGGCGGCCCGCTGCTGCCGCGGAACCAGCGGCGCGATCCTGGATCTTGAACAGTCCGGCCGCAGCGTGCGAACGCCGGAATACCGCTCCAAATGACATAGAACAGGCGGATCCCGCTTACGCGGGACCCGCCTGTTTCCGCGATCCGTGCCGAGTATGAGACCGGGCCGCGCATGGCCCGCCGCGCGGACAAAGCGCGGCGTTACAGCTTCCAGCTGACCGCCCGCTCCCGACCGGTGATGAAGCGGCGGTAGATGCCCTCCTGCGCCATCAGCTCGCCGTGGGTGCCGCGCTGGACGATCCGGCCACGGTCCACCACAAGGATCTGGTCGGCGCGGCGGACGGTCTTGAGCCGGTGGGCGATCATGATGACGGTCTTTTCGTGGGTCAGCTCGTTGACCGCCTCCATCAGCTCCTTCTCGTTCTCCGGGTCCACGTTGGCCGTGGCCTCGTCCAGAATGATGATGGGCGCGTCCTTCATCATGGCCCGGGCGATGGACAGCCGCTGGCGCTCTCCGCCGGAGAGAGAGCCGCCCGCCTCGCCGATCACGGTATCGTACCCCTGCGGCAGCTTCATAATGAAGTCGTGGCAGCGGGCCTTCTTCGCCGCCGCGACGACCGCTTCCATGGGCGCGTCCGGCTGGCCGAAGCGGATATTGTTGGCCACGGTGTCGTGGAACAGATAGACGTTCTGGAACACGAAGCTGAAATTGCGCATCAGGCTGTCCATGTCGTACTCCCGCACGTCGTGCCCGCCCAGCGTCACGCGCCCGCCGTCCACGTCCCAGAACCGGGACAGCAGATGGCACAGGGTGGTCTTTCCGCCGCCGGAGGGGCCGACGATGGCGGTGGTGGTCCGCTCGGGGATGTCCAGCGTAATGCCGTTGACGATCTGCTTTTCCCCATACGAAAAGCGGATGTCCTCGGCCCGGAGGTCGTGCCGCTCCGGCGTCAGCTCCGCGCCGGAGAGGTCCATCGTGGGCAGGCTCAAAATCGCGTCCGCCTGATCCACGCAGGTATCCACCACCCGCAACAGGCTCGACTGGGCGCCCGCCTGCTCCAGACCCTCGGTGAGCAGGAACGAGCAGACCGCCATCATCACGCAGTTCAAAAGCTCCATGCGCCCGCTGGTATAGAGCAGAAGGGACAGCACCACAACGCCCACGTCCATGAGCTTGGCCGCGGCGTTCTGCGCCCACATCAGCGGCTGGAGCTTCAGCTCCATGTCGATGTTGGCGGCGGCGTTTTCGTCGATGGCCGTCTCCAGCTTCCGGTCGTATTTTCCGGTGAGAGAGTAGGACTTCACCTCGGCGATCCCTTTGATGAACTCCAGCACCCGCTCGATCACCGCCGTGTCCCCCGCCAGCTTCCGGGCCGTGGTCTTTTCCGACCTGCGCTGCAAAGCGCGGTTGACAAGCCAGTAGACCGCAAGGCCCGCGGCAATGAACAGCCCCACCCGCCAGTCAAAGAGAAACACCGCCAGCGTCATGACCAGCGTGGAAAAAAGGCCCTCGGTGACGAACATCACCACGCGGGTGGACACGCCGGAGAGGTTATCCATGGTATTGGTGGTGACGGAGGTGATGGCGCCGAGGCTGTTGTCGTTGAAGTAGCCCATGGGGAGATAGCGCAGATGCTCGGCGATCTGCACCCGCTTGTCGGCGGTGGTGCGGTAGCCCGCGTCGGTCTGCAGTGCGGCGGCGCGGTATTTCAGCAGCGACGAACCGACGACGGATACCAGCATGATGCCCAGCGAAAGCAAAATCGCTTTTACCGTGACGCCGCCCGTCAGGATCGCCTGAAGCATGACGCCGATGGCCGGGACTCTCAGCGCGGAGAGCAGCGCCGCCGCCACGCCCAGCGCGATGGAGATGTAAAACTCCCGGCGCTCCCGCGGGCCGCAGAAGCGGAAAAACTTTTTCAGGATCTCAAGCATGGTCAGGTCCTCCCTCCATGGAATCACGGGACGCAATGTGCGCGTCCCACAGCGTCCGGTACAGCGGGCAGGACGCCAGCAGCTCCGCCTGCGTCCCCGCCGCCTCGATCCGCCCACCGTTCACCACGGCGATCTGATCCGCGTCCGCGATGGTGGAGAGCCGGTGGGCAATGACGATGAGCGTCCTGCCTCGGACGAGCCTTGCCACGCTCTCCTGAATGACGGCCTCGTTCTCCGGGTCGGTATAGGCCGTGGCCTCGTCCAGAATGACGATGGGCGCGTTTTTCAGCATGGCGCGGGCGATAGAGATGCGCTGCTTTTCGCCGCCGGAGAGGTGTCCGCCGCCGCTTCCGACCACCGTGTCAAAGCCGTTTTCCAGACCCATGATGAAGTCATAGCAGCCGCAGTCCCGGGCCGCCTGCTCTACCTCCGCGTCGGTTGCGCCGGATCTGCCCATGCGGATGTTCTCCCGGACGGTGTTATCAAACAGGAAATTATCCTGCGAGACGTAGGCAATGAGCTGGTGGACGTGCTCGGCGGAGAGCCGCCGGATATCCGCGCCGCCCACGGTGATGGAGCCGCTGTCCGCGTCCCAGAACGAGGCGATCAGCTTTGCGATGGTGGATTTTCCGCTGCCGGAGGGACCGACGAGGGCGTTGACCGTCCCCTCCCGGAAGGTCAGGTCGATCCCACGGAGCACCTCGGCCCCGCCGTAGCCAAAGCGGACGCCGCGCAGCTCCACGGTGCTGCCCGCCGGCGTCTCCGCGTCCCGTTCGGGCCGGGGCAGCTCCGGGGCGGTCAGGATGTCCGCCACCTGAGAGATCACGGTCCTGACCTTGGCCAGATCGTCGGTGAATTTCATGCAGCCGATGATGGGCGTCACCAGTCCCATGGAGAGGATGACGGTAAGGACGAACCGCTCCGGTGTCAGCGTCCCGGCCCACAGCAGCAGGCCGCCCACGGGCAGGACCGTCAAAAGCGTGGCGGGCATGATGTTCATGGCGAACGTGAAATAGAAATTGCTTTTGTTCATCCAGTCGATGTAGCTCTGGGCGCACTCTCTCGCCGCCGCCGTAAACTTTTCGTAGCTGCTTTTCGCCTTGCCGAACACCTTGATGACCTCGATGCCGCCGATGTACTCCACCGCCGTGTCGTTGAGGGCGGTGGTGGCCGCCACGGTGCGGGCGTAATTCTCATCGTACCCCGCCATCATCAGTATGAAGAACACCAGTCCCAGCGGCAGCGTCACCAGCGACGCCAGCGCCATGCGCCAGTCGAGGGCAAAGAGATACCCCAGTGTCGCCAGCACCGCTGCGGCGTTGCTGCTCATCTCCGGGATCACGTGGGCCAGCGTCGGCTCGATGCTGTCCACCCGCTCCACGAGGATGTTCTTCAGCTCGCCGGAGCCTTTCGCCTGCACGTCGCCCAGCGGCATCCGGGCCAATTTCGCAAGGCCCCGCTTGCGGATGCTTCCCAGCACGGCGAAGGTCGCCATGTGGGACTGGGCCGTGGACAGGGCGTGCAGCAGCGTCCGCGCCAGCCAGAACAGCGCCATCACTCCGCAGTCCGCCAGATAGCCGGACAGGTCCCGGTTCCCCGCCATCAGCCTGCCGATGATCCTTGCCATCACGAAAAACGGCAGGATCTGAAATGCCGCGCCCGCGACGGCGAGGCATACGCTGGCGAGGTACCTCGATTTTTTCTGCCCGGCAAAGGTCAATATCCAGCCGAGCGTGCTTGTTTCCTTCTGCATTTCGCTCACCTCTCATAAAAGAACGCGCTCCCGTTGGGACCGCTTTTCCGGCGGCGGGCGGTTTGACTTCTCCGCCGCCGTCTGCTATACTTTGGTTAGGGTCTGCTAACCGAAGCTAACGCTATCACATCGCGGTGAGCCTATCAATATCAGGCGGCGCTTTCTGCCTGATCGCTGCAAGAAAATGTCTGTTCGTTGCAAGGAGCGCTATGGAACGCAATATTTTGACCGATTACTACCGTCCGCTGCTGGAGCAAAACGACTTCCGCCCCATCCCCTGCGGGGACCGGTTCTCCCCGGCGGGGCGGCGCTGGGAGCTTGCGCCCGCGGTGGGCAGCGGCGACTACTGGGTCTACGCGAAGCGGGACCTGTTCGACATCAAGATCCACGACTTCTGCTTTCACGAGGACTTCTGCCTGGATGTGGAAATCCAGGAGGGCATCAGCATCCTGCGCTACGACTCCATCTCCGGCGAGGAGCTGGACCCCTACCGCCGGCTCTCCGCCGGGGACATCCAGACCATCGTGGGCGGAAAGCGGCGGTACCGGGCGCTCATCCACAAGCGCGTCCCCGTCCGCTCCGTGGGGATTGAAATCCTCCCGGCCTACTATGAGGAGTTTCTGAAGCGGCAGTACCCGGACCTCGCCCTCGCCCTTCCCGCCGCCTTTCGGAGCGTGGATCAGGCCGCGGATTTTCCCGCCATGTCCAGACTGCTGTTCGAGATCGAGCGCTACCGGGGCGAGGGCGCGGCGGCGGACCTCTTTTACGAGGCCAAGGTCACGGAGGCCGTCGCGCTGACCGTTGACGCGTGGAAGCAGAGGGGCCGTCAGCGGGAGCGTCCCCTGTCGGCGGAGGACGCCCAGAGCCTGCAGAACGCGGTCAGCTACATCGCCGACCACTGCGCCGCCAGCATCCCGCTGGAGCGCCTCGCGGCCATCGCCTGCATGAGCGAGAGCAAGCTCAAAGGCTGCTTCCGGCGGCAGTTCGGATGCAGCGTCACGCAGTACATTCAGGGCCGCCGCATGAGTCAGGCGGAGCATCTGCTGGTCCATACGGACCTGACCATGGGTCAGATCGCCCGGACGATCGGCTACACCACCTCCAGCCGTTTCGCGGAGCTGTTCCGGAAGAGCACGGGCATTCTGCCGGTCGAGTACCGGAAACTGTCGCGGCGCGCGTAACCCCGCCGCCCTGCCGGACGGACGGCGGGCGGGGCCGGTCAGCGGCGCGCGGCCGGTCAGAGAACCGAAAAGCGGCGCGGAACGCAAACCTCGCAAAAAAGAGACGGAGCAGCTCTGTGCTGCTCCGTCTCCTTTCCCGTCCGCCGCGCCCGCGGGCCGGAGCGGTCGTCGGGTGCAGGCTTTCCCAGAAGCGCGGCCATACCCTCGCCATACCGGCTCTGCGAGCGTTCCCAATAAAAATCCGTGTGTTTTCCAAAAAAGCCCTTGACAAGTGACCGTTCGGTAACTATAATGCAAGTTACCGAATGGTTACTTCTGTAAAGGGGGCCGGACATGGCCGGGGATACGAAGCGGCGGATCCTGGAGACCGCGCTGGAGCTGTTTGCCCAGAGCGGATATCTGGGGACCTCCATGAGCGACATCGCAAAGCGGCTGGGGATCACCAAGGCCGCGCTGTACAAGCACTACACCTGCAAGCAGGAGATCCTGGACCGGATCGTGGAGCGGATGAACGAGATGGATTATGAGCGGGCCAAGGAGTATGAAATGCCGGAGACGGAGCCGGACGGCTTTGCGGAGGCCTATCTGAGCGTCCCCATTGAGAAGATCCGCGCCTACAGCGCGGCGCAGTTCGATCACTGGACGAAGGACCCGTTCTCCTCCAACTTCCGCAAGATGCTGACGCTGGAGCAGTACCGCGCCCCGGAGCTTGCCCAGCTCTATCAGAACTACCTTGCCGCAGGGCCGGTGGAGTATATGGCGGCCATCTTTCGGAAGCTGACGGACTCCGACGGGGACGCCATGCAGCTTGCGCTGGAGTTTTACGGGCCGATGTTCCTGCTCTACAGCGTCTATGACGGCGCGGAGAACAAAGCCGCCGTCTCTCCCCTGCTGGACACCCACATCGACCGCTTCATCGCCAAAGTAGAGACCGGATACCGGAAGAACGGACCGGCCACATAGGCGCGCCGGGGCGCGGACAAGCGCGAAGCATTTATCACGGAGACGATCGAAGCCGGACGCCGGACGACTGTACGGCCCGCGCGTCCCGCATTTTGAAAAGAGGAGCTTATGAACGCCATCGTTTACACCACAAATACCGGCAGCACAAAGCGCTACGCGGAGCTGCTGGCCCGCGAGACCGGGCTTCCCGCCTATTCCATGGCGGAGGCAGAGCGCTCCGTCCCCACGGGCGCGGAAATCATTTATCTGGGCTGGATCATGGCCGGCTCCGTCAAGGGGTACGCCGCCGCCAAGCGCTGGTCCGTGCGGGCCGTCTGCGCCGTCGGCATGGGGCGGACCGGAACGCAGACGGACAGCGTGCGGAAAAAGTCGGCCATCCCCGCAAGCATCCCGGTATTCACCCTGCAAGGCAATTTCGACGTAAAGAAGCTGCGGGGCGTTTACCGTCTCATGATGGAGCTGATGGTCAAAACCGCCGGGAAGAGCCTTGCCGCCAAGCCCGACCGCACGCCGGAGGAGGACGACATGCTGGACATGATGCTCCACGGCGGCCAGCGGGTCGGCATCGAGAATCTGCGCGCCGTCCTCGACTGGTACGGCGCGCAGAAGGAACGGAGGGAAACGCCATGACGGCCTGTCCGGCCTGCGGGAAAGCGCTCCGCCGCGGCTATCTGTTCAGCACTAAGGACGGCGCTCTCAGCTTTGCAGACGAAGTGCCGGGCGTTTTTCAAAACGCGAAGCACGCGGAAGGCTTTGTGAAGCTCACGAACATGGAGCTGGGCCGTCGGGCAAGCGCGGAGGCTTTCTGCTGCAACGCTTGCAGAACGATCACGGTCCGGTATTGAGCGCCGGAGAGGATAACTGCATGGAAGTGAAAAAGCTGACCCCGGCGGAGCTTGAAGGGCTGCTCCCGCTCGTGTGGGACGTGTTTCTGGAATACGAGGGGGTGCAGTATCCGGAGGACGGAAAGCGGGCCTTCTGGAACGCCATCCACGACCCGGCGTATCTCTCCGCGCTGTGTGCTTGCGGCGCGTTCGACGGCGGAGAAGCCCCTCGGCGTCATTCATCGCCGCCCGCGGCGGGGGCCGCCATGTGGCCCTGTTTTTCGTAAAGGGTGCCTGCCATGGCCGCGGCATCGGCAGGCGGCTGTGGAACGCCCTTTTGGAGGACAGCGCGGCAGATGCCGTCACCGTCCACTCCTCCCGGTTCGCCGTGCCGGTCTATGAAAAGCTGGGCTTTGTCCGGCTGGGGCCGGAGTGCGAAACGGACGGCATCCGGTACGTGCCCATGCGGTACGCCGGCAGGCCAGACAGGCGGACGCTCTGTAAATCCGGGAGCCGCCGTCCGGGGAAGCGGCTCGGCAGTCCGGCGGAAGGTGCCCGCGCACTTTTGGAAGGAAGCCGATCATGAACATCACCGTTATTTACGCCACCGGCCGCAAGGCGCGATCCAGCACCTATCACATCGCGCAGCTTCTCATTGAGGAGCTGCTGGACGGCGGAAAGCTCTTTGAATTTCAGCTCCCAAGGGATATGCCCCACGTCTGCGCGGGGTGCTATGCCTGCATCCTTGGGCATGAGGAACGCTGCGGCGGCGCGGCGGCGATGGCCCCGATCCTCGCCGCCATGGAGCAGTCCCAGCTGATCGTGTTCTGCACGCCCACTTATGCGTTCCACGTCCCGGGGCAGATGAAGTCGCTGCTGGACCACTTCGCCTACCGCTGGATGGTCCACCGCCCGGACCTGTCCTTTCTGCGCAAGCAGGCCGTCATCATCAACACCGCCGGAGGCGGCGGCATGAAGTCCACCGTCCGGGAGATCCGGGACAGCACGGACTATTGGGGCGTGGCGCGGACGCACGTGATCTCCCAGAAGGTTTGGAATTACGACTGGCCCACCCTGCCGGATTCGTTCCGCGCCGCGGCGCTGGCCAAGGTGAAGCGGACGGCGGAGCGCATCCGCCGCCGCGCGGAGCATCTGACGCCCTGCCTGAAGGTCCGGTGCCTGTTCTACCTCTACCGCTTTCTCCACAGCCATGGGAAAATGACGGAGGCGGACGATGCCTACTGGCGGGAAAAGGGCTGCAACACAGTCGCGCCGTGGCGGGCGTGAGCCGGAGAAAACGAAAGAGAGGCGGTGTGCGGTGAAGCGCTGCATTGCCTGAGCCGGGATCGTACCTGAAATACTCACGAAATAAGGAGGATACCATGACGATCTCGGAAAAGAAACTCTATCCCCGCACGGGCGACAGTCAGACGGTGTATCTGAAAAGCGTTGTCACTGATCCCGCCATCGAGGTGGGCGAATACACAATGTACAACGACTTTGTGCATGACCCGCGCGATTTTCAAAAGAACAATGTGCTGTATCACTACCCGGTCAACGGCGACCGCCTGAAGATCGGCAAATTCTGCTCCATCGCCTGCGGCGCGAAGTTCCTGTTCACCAGCGCCAATCACGCGCTGGGATCCCTCTCCACCTATCCCTTCCCCATCTTCTTTGAGGAGTGGGGTCTGGACGCGAAGGACATCCGGCAGGCCTGGGACAAGCGGGGCGATATCGTGATCGGAAACGATGTGTGGATCGGCTTTGAAGCGGTGATCCTCTCCGGCGTCATCGTGGGCGACGGGGCAATTATCGGCTCCCGGACCGTAGTGACGAAGGATGTGCCGCCCTACACCATCGTCGGCGGCGCTCCGGCCAGACCCATCCGCAGACGGTTTGAGGACGCGGTCATTGAAAAGCTGGAAGCGCTCCGCTGGTGGGACTGGGACGAGGAAGCCATCCGGCGCGCCATTCCCGCCATCCAGTCCGGCGATCTCGCCGCGCTGGAAGCGCTGTGACCGGGGCGGCGGCACATTGCCCGCGTTCGCCCCGCAAAACGACCACATCCACATCGGCAGGGCCGGGAGCGCCGGACCGCCGCGGAAATTGAGAGCGCGCCTGCCGCGCGCCGAAAGGAGTGCTATGAGCCAGACTGTCATTGACCCAAAAACCACGTCCCGCGCGGTGGCGTTCGACCTCTGGATGGACGCGCCGAACCCCATGGTCACGTTTTTCAAAACGCTGGACGTGACGCCGCTGGTCCGGCTCAGCCGCCGCCGCGGCCTGAAATTCAACATGCTGCTGTGCTTCTGTATCGGCAGAGCCGCCGCCGGGGTCGCGGAGTTCTACACGCTGCCCGTGGGGCGCGAGCTGGTGCGATACGACGCGCTGGCGGTCAACACCATCGTAAAGAACCGGACCGGAGAGGTCAGCTCCTGCGACGTGCCGTTTTCGGACGACCTGACCCAATTCGCCGCCGACTATCTGCGCCTGACGCGCGAGGTCGCCGAAACCTGCGAAAACCATGACCTGTCGGACCGCATGGTCATCGGCACCTCCGCCGTCGTGGACACGGAGATCGACGGGGCCGTGGGCATGAACAGCGGCATTTTCAACAACCCGTTCCTCATCTGGGGGAGATACCGCAGGGGGCTTTTCAAAACGACGCTGACGCTCTCCTTCCAGTTCCACCACACCCAGATGGACGGCGCGCACGCGGGCCGGTTCCTGCATCTTTTGCAGGAGAACATCCGCCAAATCGCGTGACGGGCATTCCAAAAATGCGATCCGGGCGCTGAAAAGCGCCGAAAAATCAGATCCGAAAGGTGGGTGATCTATTGGTCGTCATGGCGTGACCGGCCCCAGCTGCCGCGTTCTGCGGATGTAGGCGCACCATTCCCACCGGCCCGGAGCCGGAACAAATCCAATCAAATTTTTAAGGAGAGCTTTTTGAAACTGACTACTTTATCACTGGAGCGTGTGGCCTGACCGGGAGGTCTGGCAAATCTATCACACGCCACCCCTCCCGGAAACGCGAAAACACGGGAGGAATCAGCATGAACCGCGAAAACAAACGGAAAACATTTGAAAAAGGCTACTATAAGACCCACGCCTGCAACGACACATTCACCTGCAAGGTCTGCGGCAGGCTCTGCACCCCGGAAAACGCCGGGAGCGGCCACCGCAACCACTGCCCCAACTGCCTGTCCAGCCTGCATGTCGATATTGAGCCGGGCGACCGGGCCTCCGACTGCGGCGGGATCATGGAGCCGATCTCTGTCTGGGTGCGCAAGGGCGGCGAGTGGGCCGTCATCCACCGGTGCAAGCGCTGCGGAGCGCTCAGCTCCAACCGCGTGATGGCGGACGACAACCCCATGAAGCTCATGAGCATCGCCATGAAGCCGCTGTGCGAGCCGCCGTTCCCGCTGGAGCGCATTGAGGAAATGACCGCCCTGATGGGCGGAAGCGGGGCCTTGAAGTAACCAGAACGCACTGACGCGGCGCGATACCGCCCGGTATCGCGCCGTGCCCTTTTGGAAAGGAGCCATAGCACATGAACGAACTGAATGCAAATACGTCCCGCAGACGCCGCCGGAGCTTCGGCGCGCGGAGCGGCCTTGCCGCCGCGCTGGCGGCGGTGCTGCTGCTGGGCCTTACGGCCTGCGGGAAAAGCCAATCCCCCGCCGCGTCTCAGCCGGGAAGCGCGGCGGTCTCCTCCGTGCTTCCGGCGGAACAGCCGGCCGCCCCGGAAGCGCCCGCTGAAAGCGCTCCCGCTCCGGAGCAAACGCCCGACGGCAGCGGCTCCAGCAATGGGAGTTCCTCCGCGGAAAAGCCCACGGACGAGAACTCCAACGGCGCGGATGAGCCGTGGAAAGCCGAATTTGAAAAGAGCCTGCTGGAAAATTACGGCGTCACGCCGGACCATTACGAGGATCTGGGCGGCGGGGTCTATCAGGTCTACGTGGAGATCGACGGCAGGATCGTCCCCTACGTCGCAGTGGATTCCGCCACCGGCGATTATCACGGCTAAACGGCCTGGGCTGGAACGCCCGCGGCTTGCCGAAAAGATGCTCTCAGAAAGCCGGACGGAGGGGCGCTGCATAAGCAGCGCCCCTCCGGTTTTACGCTTCTATTGGAAGCTGTGATGCTGTCTGCGCGTCTCCGCGCCCGATGGTCCGGCTCCGCCGGAGCAAAGGCGGGACGCAGCCCGTCATTTTTTCCGGGCGTTGTACGCCTGAATGCCCAGCCCCAGCAGCTCCATGGCCCGCGTCACATCCTCCTCCTTGAGGATATAGGCCAGCCGGATCTGGTCCCGGCCCTCGCCGGGCGCGGCGAAAAAGCCCTCGCCGGGGGCGAACATCATGGTCTCGCCGTGGTCCTCAAACTCCTCCAGCATCCAGCGCTGGAATTCGTCCGTATCGTCCACCGGCAGCTTGGCCATGATGTAGAACGCGCCGCCGGGGCATTTGCACACCACGCCGGGGATTTTCTTCAGGCCCTCCATGCAGGCGTCGCGCCGCTTCTTGTACTCCTCCCGCACGGCGGCGAAATACTCCGGCCCCACACTGTACAGCGCGGCCGCGCCCACCTGATCCAGCGTGGCGGAGCAGAGACGGCCCTGACAGTATTTCATGGCGTTGTCCATCAGCTCCTGATTGCGGGAGATCATCATGCCGACCCGCGCGCCGCAGGCGGAAAAGCGCTTGGACACCGAGTCGATGACCACGACGTTCTCCGCCGCGTCCTCAAACTCCAGCATGGTGGCCAGCGGCTGGCCGCCGTACACGAACTCGCGGTACACCTCGTCGCTGATGAGGAACAGGCCGTGCTCCTTGGCGATGTCCGCCATCAGGCGCATCTCCTCCCGCGTCAGAACGGAGCCGGTGGGGTTGCCGGGATTGGTGATGAGGATGGCGCGGGTGTGCTCGTTGATCTCCGCCTCGATGCGGGCGCGGTCCGCATAGCGGTAGCCGTCCTCCGGCGAGGTGGGGATGGGGTGGATCTTACCGCCCGTGACCCGGACGAAGGTGTTGTAGTTGGGGTAGAACGGCGCGGGGATCAGGATCTCGTCCCCGTCGTCCAGAATACACTCCATGACCATCTCCAGCGCCTCGCTGCCGCCGCTGGAGGCAAGGATGTTCCCGGTCTCCAGCGAAACGCCCAGCCGTCCGTAATAGCCCCGGACAGCCTCCAGAAGCTCCGGAATGCCGGGAGAGGGCGCATATTCCAGAACGGGCTGGTCGAAGCCGCGGACTGCCTTGAAAAAGGCCGGCGGCGTCTCAATGTCGGGCTGTCCGATATTCAGATGATAGATCTTGCGTCCCTTTGCGGCTGCTGCCGCGGCATAGGGGTTGAACTTCCGCATCGGGGACAGCTGGCATGCTTCGATTTTCTTTGAAAATCTCATATCGGGATACCTCCTTTTGTTTTGACATCCGCCCGTGGGTGTATATTGATTCTATATTTTATGCGCCCGCGCCGGATAATTCAATACTTTAGTGCCATTACTTTTTGTCTTATGCGGCATGAAATTTTGTACAGTCAAGTGTTAAAATAGCGGCGACCCAAACGGATCGTCTTTGATCCGGCGTCCCCGGCGGGCTGCTCTGCCCGCCGGGACGCCGCGTTATTCCATTTGCTCCGGCGGATCTTCCTCGAAGGGGGGCGGCTCGTCCGCCTCCGCCGCGGGGACGGATGCCGGTCCGCCCATTTGCAGCTCCTGCCAGCGCTCCTTGGTAATGAGGAGCTGGCGGGGCTTGGACCCCTCGAAGGGACCCACGATCCCGCGCTGCTCCATCTGGTCCACCAGACGGGCGGCCCGGGAGTAGCCCAGCTTCAGCCGCCGCTGGAGCATGGAGACGGAAGCCTGTCCGGTCTCCAGCACCACGTCCACCGCGGCGGGGAACAGCTCGTCGCCGTCGTCCGCGGCCGCTTCCGGCGCGGCGGCGTTTTTCCCGCCCCGCTCCTTCTCCTGCACGCTCTCCTCGATCTTCTGCATGACCTCGTCGGAATACTGGGCCTCGCCGGTCTGCTTTGCGAACTGGACCACCCGCTCGATCTCCTCCGGGCTGATGAAGCAGCCCTGCACGCGGGTGGGCTTTCCGCTGCCCAGCGGGAAATAGAGCATATCGCCCCGGCCCACCAGCTTTTCCGCGCCCTGAGTGTCCAGAATGATGCGGGATTCCAGCGAGGACGCCACCGCGAAGGCGATGCGGCTGGGGATGTTGGCTTTCATGATGCCGGTGATGACGTCTGCGGAGGGGCGCTGCGTGGCGATGACCAGATGCATCCCGGCGGCGCGGCCCATCTGGGCCACGCGGCAGATGGATTCCTCCACCTCCTTGGCGGCCACCAGCATCAGGTCCGCCAGCTCGTCGATGACCACCACCACGGACGGCATGGGAGAAAGCTCCTCGTCCGTCTTGGCCAGCGCATTGTAACCTTTCAGATCCTTGACGTTGTGCTCCGAAAAGATCTTGTAGCGCTTCATCATCTCGTACACGGCCCACTGAAGCGCGCCCGCGGCCTTTTTCGGGTCCGTGACCACGGGGATCAGCAGGTGCGGGATGCCGTTGTAGGGCGCAAGCTCCACCATCTTGGGGTCCACCATGATAAAGCGGACCTCCTCCGGGCTGGACTTATACATCAGGCTGACGATCAGCGAGTTGGTACAGACCGACTTGCCGGAGCCGGTGGTGCCGGCGATCAGCACGTGGGGCAGCTTTCCGATATCGCCCACGATGCAGTGTCCGCCGATGTCCTTGCCCACGGCGAAGGCCACGGAGGACTTGTGGTTCACAAAGGCCGGGGACTCCACCACGTCCCGGATCAGGACGGAGGAAACGTGCCGGTTGGGCACCTCGATGCCCACCACGGAGATCTTGTCCGGGATGGGCGCGATGCGCACGCCGGACGCGCCCAGCGCCAGCGCGATGTCGTCCGCCAGATTCGTGATCTTGCTGAGCTTCACGCCCTGATCGAGCACAAATTCATACCGGGTGACGGTCGGCCCGTGGACCACCTCTCCCGGCGACGCCTCCACGCCGAAGCTCTTGAGCGTCTCGGACAGGCGGCGGGCGTTGTTGCGCAGCTCCGCGCCCGCTTCGGAAAAGTCGCCCTGCGTGTTTTCGTTGAGCAATGTGATGGGCGGGAACTGATAGTCGTTCTCGCCGGAGGACATGGCGTCCTCGATCTGGGCCGTGACCTCGGCGGCGGCATCCGCCACCTCCTTCGCCTTCTCCGCCGCGGGCTGGGCGGCGGGTGCGGCAAGCGACGGGACCGGCGCGCTCTGGCGGGCCGGTTCGCTCCGCAGAGTCGGCTCCGGCTGTCGGACCGGCTCCGGCGCAGTCTGCCGGATCACAGGCTCCGGCGGCGCGGTCTGGCGCACCGGCTCCGGCGCGGACACCGGGCCGGTCACCGGAGGCGGCATGGTCAGCATCTCGGCTCCAGCTGTCTGGCCGGAGGGGACGGACGCTTCCTCGGTGAGAAGCTGGTCCGGCGTGAGCTGCTGGTCGGATTTCTGGCGGAAGAAGCCCCGGAAAATGCCCGGCTGCTTCGCCGGCTTTTCCGGCCGCTCCTCGCCGTCCAGCGGAATGTCGATGGCGGCGGCGCGGCGGGGCGCCGACGCCTCCTCCGGGATGGCGGGCGTCACGCGGCGGGGGCGTTCCGGCTCCGGCTCATACTCATAGCGGGGACGCTCCCGGTGGCGCTCCGCCAGCGAGGCGGGCGAGACGTGGAACGCGACCATCAGCAGCGCCACCAGCACGCCCGCGAAGATCACGGTGGACACCACCCGGGAGAGGGCCGTCACCGCGCCGACGGCCAGCAGGCCGGACAGCGCGCCGCCGGAGGTAAGCGTCCCGCCGGAAGTCCACAGCGTTTTCAAAAGGCCCTTGGTCAGCCCGTACCCGTCCCCCACCAGCACCACATGGGCAAAGGTGCCGAACAGCGGCACGGCAAGCAGGGCGCAGCTGGTCCGCAGCGCCACGGGGCGGCCCCGGTGGAACAGCAGGATGCAGCCCGCCAGCACCAGCGCCGGGCCTGCCAGCCAGTACCCGTAGCCGAACAGGCCCTTCAGGCCCTTGGCCAGCCAGTCCAGCACCACGGCGCTGACGCCGAAATATCCCACCGTCACGCACAGGGCCAGCAGTAGGCAGACGCCGCCGCCCACCTCCCGCCGGATGGGTTTTTTCGCGGGGGGAGCGGCCTTGCGCCGTCCGCCGCTCTTTTTCGTGCTTCGCTTTGCCGCGGTCGCAGCCACAGCCGTCCCCTCCCCTCTTTTGTAAAATCAGCCGCTCAGGCAGCGGCGTTCCTGACGAACACCAGCGCCAGCGTCAAAGCGCCCATGGCCCAGCAGTAGTACGCGAACCAGCCGAAGCGGCCTTTGTCCGCGATCATCTTCAGCAGCCGGATGCAGGCGTATCCCACCAGCGCGGCCGCCAGCACGCCCGCCAGATAGACCGGCACCTCGCCCCAGTTCACGCCGGTCTCCAGCGCGTCCTTGAGCGTCAGGATGTTGGCGCCCAGCACCGCCGGGATGGACAGCAGGAACGAGAACCGCACGGCAAATTTCCGCTCGAAGCCCACGAAGCAGCCCGCGGTGATGGTGGTGCCGGAGCGGGAGATGCCGGGGCAGGTGGCGACGGCCTGACCGACGCCCACCAGCAGCACGTCCAGCACCGTGGCGGAGCGCTCCGTCTTGCGGCCCCGGCGCACCCGGTCGCTGGCAAACAAAAGGCAGCCTGTGACCAGCAGGGCAACCGCCACAAAGTAGATGTTGTCGCCCAGCCCCTGGATCTGCCTGCGGATGGGCAGCACCGCGAACAGCGGCAGCGTTCCCACGATGATGAGGAAGATCATCCGCCGGGCCGGGGGCAGCGGCGTGGGCGTGGACCGGTGGGCCAGATCGCCGATCCCGGCGAAAAATTCATGGAACATATCCCGGATGTCCGACCAGTAGGCGGCGAACACCGCCGCCAGCGTGCCCAGATGGAGCAGTACGTCAAAAAAGTCCGGCGGCGCGGAAATCCCCGTCTCACCCAGCAGATACTCCGCGATGGCCAGATGGCCGGAGCTGGAAATGGGCAGAAATTCGGAAACGCCCTGAATGACGCCCAGAACGATGGCGGTCAGCAGCGACAAAGGCTCCACTCTCCTCTATGTCATGATGCGTCCGCCGTTTCCGCGGCGGGCGGATAAAACCTGTATTGGAACAGTATAGCACACCGACACGGAAAATTCCAGTCATATTTCTGCACATACTGCGCATACCGAAGCGCCCGTAAAAACAGCAAAGCGGCAGGTCTCCCCGCCGCCCTGCGTATTTCATTTCAGCTTTTCCAGCGCGGCCCGGGCGGCGGACTGCTCCGCCTCCTTTTTGCTGTGGCCGCCGCCGGAGCCGATCACCGCGCCGTTGAGCAGGACCTCCGCCAGAAAGGTCTTGTCGTGGTCCGGTCCCTGCTCTCCGGCCATGCGGTAGGACAGGACCTGATCCGCCTTGCGCTGGACCAGCTCCTGAAGCTCGGTCTTGAAGTCGCGGCGGCGCTCCTCCACATCCTCCTCCCGCTCCGCGTCCAGCAGGCAGCGGTGGATCAGCGCGGAGGCGGCCTGAATGCCGCCGTCCAGATATACGGCGGCGAACACGGCCTCGGTGGCGTCCGCCAGAATGGAGGTCCGCTCCCGTCCGCCGCCGGCCTCCTCGCCGCGGCCCAGCTTGAGATACCGGCCGAGGTCCAGCTTGCGGGCCACCTCGTAAAGGCTCTGCTCGCAGACCAGCGCCGCGCGGATGCGCGTCAGGTCGCCCTCCGGCAGGTCGGGATGCTGCAAAAAGAGAAATTCCGCCGTCACAAAGCCCAGCACCGAGTCGCCCAGAAACTCCAGGCGCTCGTTGCTGCGGATCCTCCGGCCCCGGTGCTCGTTGGCATAGGAGCTGTGGTTGAGCGCCTCGTCCAGCAGGGCCGGATCGTGGAACGCATAACCCAGCTTTTCTTCCAATTCCTTCATCATGTATCTGCTCGCTTCCTAAAAGGAAGCCCCGCACAAGGCGGGGTAACCTTTTTTATTGGTTCAGTTTTTCCGCAATGTAACGGACCGCATCGCCCACGGTCTTCAGGCCGCTCAGATCGTCCTCCTGGATCTCGCCCACGTCAAACTCTTCCTCCATGGCCATCACCAGCTCCACCAGGTCCACGGAATCCGCGCCAAGATCCTCCTCAAAGGAGGTATCCATGGTCACTTCCTCCGGCTCCTGAGCAAACTGCTCCGCCACAAGGTCGCGCATGGTCTGGAATACCTCTTCGCTCGACATATCAGTCACTCCTCAGGTCACGTTATCGCAGTAATCATACGGCAGCGCCGCCCGTCTGTCAATAGGCGTTTGGGAATTTTTACACCGTCGGCAGTTTCATAGCGTCGATATTCGCCTCCACATCGGCGATAAAGCCGCTCTTTGCGAACGCCTCCGCCTGACGCACCGCGTTCTGGATAGCCTTGGCGTCCGAGCCGCCGTGGGCCTTGATGACCGGCTTGGTGATGCCGAGGAACGGCGTCCCTCCCACCTCGCCGGGGTCCAGCATGGCCTTGAACGCGGCCATCTGCTCCTTCATCAGCAGGGCCGCCAGCTTCGTCTTTGCGCCGGAGAGGAACATCCCCTTCAGCTCCCTGGACATGAACTTGGCCGTGCCCTCCAGCGACTTGAGCATGATATTGCCGGAAAAGCCGTCCGTCACGATCACGTCCGCGCCGCCCAGCATGGCGTCCGACGCCTCGATGTTGCCGATAAAGTGGATGCGGCCATCCTTCCCCGCCTGCTCCAGCACGGGGTACGTCTCATGGCGCAGGGTGTCGCCCTTCTCGCTCTCCGCGCCGATGTTCAGAAGCGCCACACGGGGCCGTTCGATCCCCATGACGCGGTTGGCGTAAAAGCTGCCGAGGAACGCAAATTGCAGCAGGTATTCCGGCGTGCACTCCGCGTTGGCCCCCGCGTCGCACAGCACGGCCCGGCCCCCCAGCACGGGGATCTGCGGGCACAGCGCCGCGCGGCGCACGCCCCGCACCCGCTTGACCACCAGCGTCGCGCCGGAGAGGAGCGCGCCGGTGGACCCGGCGGAGACGAACGCGTCGCCCAGTCCGTCCCGCAGCATGGTCAGGCCCACGGTCAAAGACGAGTTTTTCTTCTTCTTGAACGCCGTGGCGGGATCGTCGGCGATCTCCACCACCTCCGCCGCGTCCCGCAGCTCCACGCCGGAGGGCAACGTCGTTTCGCCGCAGGCCTCCACCGCCCGCAGCACCTCCGCCGCGCGGCCCACCAGCACCAGCTCCGTGCCGTAGGCCCGGTGCGCGTTCAGCGCGCCCTTGACGATCTCGCCGGGAGCGTTGTCTCCGCCCATGGCGTCTACAATGACTTTCATATGACCCATCCCTTTCCGTGTTCTCTCAGCGCAGGATCTCCTCTTTCATCCGGTCCACGATCTCCAGCGACCGGCGGGAAAGCTCCGCGTTTTTCTCCCGCTTGCCCTTGATCCGGCGGTCCAGCGGCGGCATGATGCCGAAATTGACGTTCATCGGCTGGAACTGCGTCACGGACGCGTCGCTGATATAAAGCCCCAGCGCACCCAGCGCCGTCTCCTGCGGCAGATCCAGCGGCGCCAGCCCCCGCAGGCGGCGGCTCAGCTCCACCGCCGTCAAAAAACCGCTGGCGCAGGACTCCACGTACCCCTCCACGCCGGTCATCTGCCCGGCAAAGGTGATGCGCGGCTCCTTTTTCAGCCGGTAATACCGATCCAGCAGGCGGGGAGAATCCAGAAACGTGTTGCGGTGCATCACGCCGTAGCGCAGGAACTCCGCGTTCCGAAGCGCCGGGATCATGGAAAACACCCGCCGCTGCTCCGGGAAGCGCAGGTGGGTCTGAAAGCCCACCATGTTGTAAACGCTGCCCTCGGCGTTGTCCCGGCGGAGCTGCACCACCGCGTAGGGCCAGCGGCCCGTCCGGGGATCGTCCAGCCCCCGGGGCTTGAGGGGGCCGTACAGCAGGGTGTCGTGGCCCCGGCGGGCCATGACCTCCACCGGCATGCAGCCCTCAAACACCTTCTGGTCCTCGAACCCGTGGACCGGGGCCTCCTCGGCGGTGGTCAGTGCCTGCCAGAACGCGTCGTACTCCGGCTGGGTCATGGGGCAGTTTACATAATCTGCGCTGCCCTTCCCGTACCGGGAGCCAAGCCACGCGCTGTCCATGTCCACGCTGTCCGCCGCGATCAGCGGCGCGGCGGCGTCGTAAAAATGCAGGTCCGTGTCCGCCCCCAGCAGCGCGCCCAGCCGCTGGGCCAGCGCGTCGGAGGTCAGCGGGCCGGAGGCGACCAGCACCTTGCCCTCCGGCAGCTCCGTCACCTCGGCGGGGATCACGGTGATGCCGGGACAGCTTCTGATCTTCTCCGTCACCATGGCGGAGAAGCCGTGCCGGTCCACCGCCAGCGCGCCGCCCGCCTCCACCCGCGTGGCGTCCGCGCAGGTCATGATGAGGGACCCCAGCCGCCGCAGCTCCTCCTTCAAAAGGCCCACGGCGTTTTCCAGCTGGTCGCTACGCAGGGAGTTGGAGCAGCAAAGCTCCGCGAA
Source organism: uncultured Oscillibacter sp. (assembly GCA_934574045.1). Classification (GTDB taxonomy): domain Bacteria; phylum Bacillota; class Clostridia; order Oscillospirales; family Oscillospiraceae; genus Oscillibacter. The sequence continues at coordinate 20,877 of CAKTMK010000029.1, forward strand.
ATCGTCCGTCACGTGGGCGGGCGTCCGCTTGAGCGGCTTCATTTCATACAGCTCCACCTCGACGCCCCGCCGGGCCAGCTGCCACGCCGCCTCGCTCCCCGCAAGGCCCGCGCCGATCACCGATACTTTCATGGATCGTTCCTTTCGTCTCCGCCGGGCGGTCAGTCGCCGCTTTCGGCGGTCGTTTTCTTCGCCGCGGCTGTTTTCTTGGCCGTGGTCGTCTTTTTGGCCGCCGTTGTCTTAGTCGTGGTCGTTTTCTTAGTCGTGGTCGCTTTCTTAGTCGCGGCTGCAGTCTTTTTGGCCGCGGCAGGCTTCTTGGCCGCCGCCGTCTTGGCCGCAGCGGGCTTCTTGGCCGCGGCGGTTTTCTTAGCTGTGGCCGTTTTCTTGGCCGCCGTCGTTTTCTTGGCCGCGGTGGACTTCTTCGCGGGGGCCTCCTCCGTCTCCGGCGGCTCGGTCCCGTCCCCGTCCGTCTTTTTCTTCGGATAGCCCCGCTGATCCTCCGGCAGGAAGTTGGAGCAGGCGGGGTTGATGCAGTAGGGCCGCTTGAAGCCCCGGCCGGACCGCTTGAACATGGTCTGGCCGCACACTGGGCAGTCGTCCTTCACCGGCACATCCCACGTCATGAAGTCGCATCTGGACGATTCGTCCTTGGCGCTGCGGTGTTCACAGCAGTAGTAATTGTACTGCTTGTTCGTTTTCTTGCTGACGCCGGTGCGCTTCATCAACCGCCCGCCGCACTTCGGGCACCGGCCCGGCATCACCACCACCAGCGGCATGGTGAAGCTGCAGTCTGGATAGCCCGGACAGGCGAGGAAGCGGCCGAACCGGCCGGACTTGACCACGAGGTTCCGCCCACACTCCGGGCAGACCTCCTCGCTGACCTCGTCCGGCACCTTGATGCGTACGCCCTCCAGCGCCGTCTCCGCGTCCTTGAGGTCCTTTTCAAAGTCGCCGTAAAAGTCCCGCAGGACATTCTTCCACGGCGTCAGTCCCTCCTCCACGGAGTCCAGCTTCTGCTCCATATGGGCGGTGAACTGAAGGTCCGCGATGTCCGGGAAGCGCTGCTTCATCAGCTCCGTGACCACCCGGCCCAGATTCGTGATGCGCAGGTACTTGCCCTCCTTGAGGACGTACTCCCGGTCCAGAATGGTGGACACGGTGGGCGCGTAGGTGGAGGGACGGCCGATGCCCTGCTCCTCCATGGCGCGGATGAGCGTGGCGTCGGTGTAGTGGGCGGGGGGCTGGGTGAAGTGCTGATCCCGGTGAAATTCCTTCAGCGCCAGCTCCTCCCCCTCCCGCAGGGCGGGCAGCGGGGACTCCTTCTCCTCTTTTTCCTCGTCCCTGCCCTCTTCATAAACGGCGGTATAGCCCGCGAACTTCAGCCCCGACGCGGTGGCGCGGAAGATGTGCTCCCCTGCCGCGATGTCCACGGACACGCTGTCATACACGGCGTTTTCCATCTGGCTGGCCAGAAAGCGGCTCCAGATCAGCTTGTAGAGCCGGTACTGCTCGCCGGTCAGGTCGCCCTTGACCTGCTCCGGCGTGAGCGCCACGTTGCTGGGCCGGATGGCCTCGTGGGCGTCCTGCGCGTTGGCCTTGGCCTTGTAGTGCCGGGTCTGGGCCGGGTAATACTCCTTGCCGTACCGCCCCAGAATGAAGGTCTTGGCGGCGGCGAGCGCCTCCTCGCTGATGCGCAGGGAGTCCGTTCTCATATAGGTGATGAGGCCCACTGCGCCCTCGCCCGCGATGTCCACGCCCTCATAGAGCTGCTGGGCGATGGCCATGGTCCGCCGGGGCGTCATGCTCAGCTTGCGGGACGCGTCCTGCTGGAGCGTGGAGGTAGTGAACGGCGGAGAGGGGCTGCGCTGCTTGTCCGTCCGCTTGACGGACTTGACGGAAAAGGGCCGGTTTTTCGTCTCCTCCACCACGGCGTCCACCTCCGCGGCGGACTTCAGCTCGGCCTTTTTGCCGTCCTTCCCGTGGTAGTGGGCGGTGAACTCCGCCCGCTTCGCGCCGCCGCCCAGAAGCGCGGCGTCCAGCGTCCAGTACTCCTCCGGCTGGAACGCCTCGATCTCCCGCTCCCGGTCGTCCACCATGCGGGTGGCCACGGACTGGACGCGTCCGGCGGACAGGCCCCGGCGGATCTTCTTCCACAGCAGGGGACTAAGCTCATAGCCCACGATACGGTCCAGAATGCGGCGGGCCTGCTGGGCGTCCACCAGATTCTGGTCGATGTCCCGCGGCTCCTGAATGGACTCCTGCACCACCTTTTTCGTGATCTCGTTGAACGTGACCCGGCGGGTCTTGCCGTCCGGCAGCTCCAGAAGCTGCTTGAGGTGCCACGAGATGGCCTCTCCCTCGCGGTCCGGGTCGGTTGCGAGATACACGGTGTCCGCCGCCTTGGCGGACTTCTTCAGCTCGCTGATGATCTCCTCTTTACCCTTGATGGGCTGGTACACCGGCTCGAAATCATGCTCCACGTCCACGCCCAGCTTGCTTTTGGGAAGGTCCCGCAGATGGCCCATGGAGGCTCTGACGCGAAATTCCTTTCCCAGATATTTTTCGATGGTCTTGGCCTTCGCGGGAGACTCCACGATGACCAGGCTCTGCTTTGCCATAGCTACCTCCAAAAACCTTGCGGAAAGATTTATGATCTAGTCTGTCAGCGCCACGGCGCGGATATACCGCTTGCCGCTGCACTGCGTCACATATTGGTCGATCTCCAGCATCGTCAGCGCCGAGAGCACCCGCCGGGCGGGGAGCTGCGTCTGGTCGATCAGGTCATCCACGGAGACGGGCTGGTCCGTCAGCGCCCGGAGCAGGGCGATCTGGTCGTCCGTCAGCCCCGCCGCCCGGGTGGAAAGGGTGGGCAGCGCCGGCTTGGGCGGCTCCGGCGTCCGGGTGGGGCGGTCCTCCAGCGGCTCCGGCGCGGGACGGCTCCCGCCCCGCAGCCTGCCCGGAAACTGGAAGTCATACTCCCGCAGGATGTCCCACGGCTCGGCGGCAAGGCCCGCGCCGTCCCGGATCAGGCGGTTGCAGCCCTTGCTGTTCTCCGCGTAGATGGGGCCGGGGACCGCAAACACATCCCGCCCCTGATCCAGCGCCGTTCCGGCGGTGATGAGCGCGCCGCTGCGCAGTGGGGCCTCCACCACCAGCACGGCCGCGGAGAGGCCGGAGATGATGCGGTTTCTCAGCGGAAAATGACCGGGCAGCGGCTCCGTCCCCGGCGGATACTCCGAGATAAGGCAACCCGCCGCGGCCACGTCATCATAGAGCCAGCCGTTTTCCTTGGGATACACCACGTCGATCCCGCCGCCTAGCACGCCGAGGACCGGCCCTCCGGCCCGCAGCGCCGCCTGCGCGGCGGCGGAGTCGATGCCCCTTGCAAGGCCCGTGGCCACCGGCGCGCCGCTGTCCGCCAGTCCGAACGCCAGCTCCTCCGCGCAGCGCAGCCCGTAGGGCGACGCCTTCCGCGTCCCCACCACGGCAATGACGGGAAGCTCGTCCACCGCCGGGAGCCGCCCCCGCAGATACAGCAGGCAGGGCGGGTCGTAAATGCAGCGCAGGCGGACGGGGTACTCCGCGTCGTGAAGCGTCAGGAGCTGAACGCCCAGCCGCTCACAGTCGGCAAGGATCTTCTCCGCGCCGGTCAGGTCCTTCTGCGTCAGCGGCTCCAGCGCCTTACGGGTCATCCCCTCCGTCAGGGAGAGGGCGCCCTCGTCGGCGTAATAGACCTCCTCCGGCGAGCCGAAGCGGTCCAGCAGCGCAAGGCGGAGCTGGCTGTCCAGCCCCGCGCAGCGGCTGAGCCATACCCAGTATTTCAGCGTGGACATCCGTACCCCTCCTTATCCGTTATCCGCGGGCCATCTCCCACAGGAGCGCCGCGGCCGCCGCGGCGGCGTTCAGGGATTCGCAGCGGTCGTTCATGGGGATCTTCACCGTGACGTCGCACAGCGAGAGGACCTGCTGGGAAAGGCCCCGGCCCTCGCTGCCGATGGCGGCGGCGGCTCGGGTGTAGTCCATCTCCCGCACGTCCCGGGTGTCCGCCCGCAGCGCCGCGCCGTACAGCGGGATGCCGCTGCGGCGCAGCAGCGCCGCCAGCTCTTCCGCGCCGCAGGTCCAGACCGGGCAGCGGAAGGACGCGCCCATCCCGGCCCGCAGCGTTCTGGGGTGGTACAGGTCGGCGCAGCCGTTCACAAGGAACAGCCCGTCCGCCCAGAAGGCGTCCGCCGTGCGCAGGATCGTCCCCACGTTGCCGGGGTCCTGCACGCCGTCGAGCACCACGTACCGCTTTCCCTCCAGCCGCTCCGGCAGCGCCGCGGGCCGCATCCGGCACACCGCCAGAACGCCCTGAGGCGTTTTGCTGGGGGCGACGGACTCCATCACGTCCTCCGTCAGCTCCACCGCCCGCACGCCGGGCGGCAGGCCCGGCGGCAGAAGTCCCGGCGCGGCGGCCACCAGCTCCACCGTGTCCGCCGCCCAGCGCAGCGCCTCCGCAGTCAGCTTGGGACTGTCGCACAAAAAGCAGCCGGTCTCCCGGCGGTACTTCCCGTCCGCCGCCAGACGGCGCAGGCGGAGGCAGAGCGGGTTTTTTCGGCTGGATATTATTTCCACTTCTGATCCCTTCCTTTCGCCGCGCTGCGGGAGCCGATACCTTATATAATAAGACCGCTCCCAAATTATACAAAAGCGAGTATATCATACGCCGCCAAAAGATGCAAGTCAATCATTTTCCGGCGGCGGGCCGTTAATTTTTCGCTCCGGCGGGCGAAAGCGGCCCCTCCAGCGAAAGCTCGATCTGCTCCGGCCGCAGCGCGCCCGCGCCCCACAGCGCGGCCAGAAGCTGGTCCCGGCGGCAGCCCTGCGGGAGCTGCTCCTCCAGCGCGGGCAGGCGCATCCGCACGTTCTCCGGCGGCTGCGCCCCGTCGTAAAGCGCCAGCGTCACCGGCCCCCGCAGCTCCGGCCGGGGCGAAAAGAGCAGCGCGCCGTCCGCCGCCGCAAGCTGTCCCGCCGCCGGGCGCAGGATCAGGGACACGCCGAATTCCCGCCGGAGCTGACGGGCCAGCTCCTCGCCGCCCTCCGGCACGTCCAGCAGCACGTACCGATACCGCAGGCACAGCTCCGTCACCGCCCGGACGGCCTCGCCGGTGAGCCGGTCGGCGCACAGCGCGGCCATGGCCGCGCCGGACACGCCCCGGGCCGCCAGCCCCGCCCGCAGCCATTCCCCTGCCAGCCGCCGGTACAGCGGCAGAACGTCCACGGGAACCACATTCTGCTTGGCAAAGGCCGGCAGGAGCGCAAAATTCTCCGGAAACACGGCCCGCACCACGCCCGCCCGGCTCAGCGCCCGGGCCGCGGCCCGCGCCCGGCTCCGCAGGACGGCGGCGGGCGTCCGCTCCCGCCGCAGGATGTCCGCCGCGCAAAAGCGCATCCGCAGGATCGTCCGCTCCTCCGCCCGACGGGGCGGTTTTTCCTCTGTCCATGTCACAAATCCGATCATCGCTGCCTCCCTGCTTTCCGCGCGGAAATCGGAGAGCCGCGTCCGCAGGACGCAAAAAGCCCTCCCGCCCCATTTCTATGGGACGGGAGGGCCGTTTATGCAGTTTATCTCCCGAGCGTATACCCGGAAAGATAGCCCATCTGGGGCTGCGCGCCGTCGCTGAGGGGGTTGACGCGCACGCCGTTTTCCGTGATCTCAAAGTGGAGATGCGGTCCGGTGGAGTTTCCGGTGGAGCCGGTGATGCCGATCACGTCGCCCTGATTGACGTACTGGCCCACCTCCACCTTCCGGCTGGACATATGGCCGTAGAGCGTGGTGTTGCCGCTGCCGTGGGAGATGACCACGTAATTGCCGTAGGATCTGCTGCGCTGGGAGACGATGACCGTTCCCGATTTGGCGGCGTAGATGGGGCTGGTATAGCCCACCCGGCCGATATCCGTGCCCTTATGGTTGGTAGAGCCGATGCCGCCGGGGGACGCGCGCCCGCCCATGGTGGAGGTGATGTACCGGCTGTCCACCGGCCAGATGTACCCGCCGGGGTTGGAACGGTTGGACTGCCCCGCCGCGGCCTGCTGGGCCGCCAGCTTCCGGCTCAGCTCCTGGATCTCCCGCTGGATGCGCTCCTCTTCCTCCTCCATGCCGTCGATCTCCGCCTCGGTCTCGCTCTCGTTGGCGGCGAGCTGGGCGATCAGCTGGTTGGCCTCGGCGCGCTGCTTTTCCAGCGCGGACTTCTTGCTCACAAGGTCGGCCCGGGCGGTCTCCGCCCCGGACTTGGACTCCTGAAGCTCCGCCTCCTTTTGAGAGATCTCGTCCTGAAGCGCCTCGAGCCGATCGATCACGGCCTGATCGGCGTCCATGACCTCGTTCACGGCGTCCAGCCGGTCCAGAAGGTCGGTGAAGCTGTCGGCCTTGAACAGGACGGACCAGTAACTCACGGTCCCCTCCTCCTCCATGGCCCGCACCCGCTTGCAGAACAGGTCGTACTGGATCTCCTCTTTCTGCTGCGCGTCGGCAAGCTCCGCCTGCGTCTGGGCGATCAGGTCCTCATAGGTGGAGATCTGGCTCTCCACGTTGCGGATCTCGCTGACCTGCACGGCGATCTGGTCATCCAGCAGCTCCTTCTTCTTCATGACCTCCGCCTTGTCGTCGGACAGGGCGGCCAGCTTTTCCTCCAGAGCCTTGCGCTGGGCGGTCAGATCCTTGGCGTCGCCCTTGAGGGCGTCGATATCCGCCTGTGTCACCAGCGCGGCGGCAGGCTGGGGCAGCAGCGCCGCAGAACAGATCACCGCAAGCGCCATCAGAGCCGCCGCAAAACGCTTCATCGGCCGCATCGTTTTCCTCCTTTGCTTCCGTCAGACCTGCAGGAACCGCCGGATGGCGGAAAGGCTCCCGCCCACGCCGACGACGACGCCCACGATCAGAAACACCACCGCCACCGGCACCCAAAGCTCGCCGAAGCTCATCACGGAGATAAGCTGGAGCGTGTCGTTCGTCTCCACGCCCCGGGCCACCGCCTCATACAGCATCCATTGCAGCAAAAAGGCGATCACCGCGCCGGTGAAGCCCATGAGAAATCCCTCGTATACAAAGGGCCAGCGGATAAAGCCGTTGGTGGCGCCCACCATGCGCATGATGGCGATCTCCTCCCGCCGGTCAAAGGTGGTGAGCTTGATGGTGTTGGAAATGATGAACACGGACACCACCAGCAGAATGACAATCAGCGCCACGCACACCACCGTGGCGATGTTGCGCACAGTGATGAGTCCGTCGGAGATCTCCTCGTAGGCGTTCACCTTCACGATGCCCTTCACGCTCTCCACCGCCCGGACCGTGTCGCCGGTCCTCTGGATGTCCGCCGTCTTGATGGCGTACCGATCCCGGAAGATCTGGGGGTCCAGATCCTGAAACACCGGCTCGTCGGCGTACTTCTGCTTGAAGCTCTCCGCCGCCTGCTCACGGCTGATGAAGGTGACGGAGGCCACGTTGTCCTGCCGCTCCAGCTCCCGCTGAAGGCCCCGGGCCTGCTCCGCCGTGTAGGATTCGTCCACGTAGGCCAGGATCTCGTTGTCCTTTTCCATGTCCTTGAGCTGCTGGTTGGCGTTCACCGCCACCAGCGTGAACGTGCCCATGATGAGCAGGCACGCCACCGTGATGCCGATGGCCGCAAAGGACATGAAGCCATGGCTGAACATATTGGAAACGCCCTCGTGAAAAAAGTACCGGAAATTATGCCTTCCCATGAATATGACCCCCCACGTAGCCGCCGACGGAATCATTGATGATCCGCCCGCCGTCGATCGTCACGACCCGCTTGCCGAACCGGTCCACCAGATCCTTCTCGTGGGTGACGACCACAACCGTCGTCCCCAGCGAGTTGATCTTCACCAGAAGGCGCATCAGCTCCAGCGACCGCTCCGGGTCCAGATTGCCGGTCGGCTCGTCGGCAATGATGGTGGACGGATTGTTCACCAGCGCCCGGGCGATGGCCACGCGCTGCTGCTCGCCGCCGGAAAGCTCCGTCGGGTAGTGGTCCGCCTTATTCTCCAGCCCCACCAGACGCAGCACATAGGGGATGCGCCTGCGCAGCTCCTTTTCGCTGGTCCCCACAGCCCGCATGACGAAGGCCAGATTGTCGTAAACCGTTTTCTTTTCGATCAGGCGGAAATCCTGAAAGATGATGCCCACCGTCCGCCGCATCAGCGGGAGCTGCTTTTCCGAGATGTTGCTGACGGAAAAGCCGTTTATCATAATGCGGCCGCGGCTCGGCTCCACCTCGCCGGTGAGCAGCTTGATGATGGTGGATTTTCCCGCGCCGGACGGGCCGACCAGAAACAGAAACTCGCCGTCCTCAATGGTCAGGGAGATGCCGCGGATGGCCTGCGTCCCGTTTTCGTATTCCATTTCCACGTCCTTCAGACGGATCATATACGCACCTCGCTCCACTCGGCCGCCGGACCGCCCCGCCGGTCGACATAAATCAACGTTCCCATCCATTATAAATGCTTTTCCCCGGCCGTGCAAGTGGAAATAACCAGAAGTTTCCGTCATGGGCGCAAAAAAAGCGGACATGACAGCATGTCCGCTTTTTCGCGTTCGGTCAGGCGTCGATCCCCCGGGAGGTGAGGTACTTTTTGACCATCAGCGCCACCTTGAAGGTAATGGCGTCGTCAAACTCCCGCAGGTCCAGACCCGTCAGCTTTTTGATCTTTTCCAGACGGTAGACCAGCGTGTTGCGGTGGACGAACAGTTTTCTGGCCGTCTCCGACACGTTCAGGTTGTTCTCGAAGAACTTGTGGATGGTGAACAGGGTCTCCTTGTCCAGCGCGTCGATGGGGTTCTTCTTGAAGACCTCCTGCAAAAACATCTCACACAGCGTGGTGGGA
>CAKTMK010000030.1 GCA_934574045.1 uncultured Oscillibacter sp.
GCCGCCAGCCGTTTTGCAGTCCCTGTTTTCAAGCCGTCACCTCGTTTGCAAAAAAGTCCGCAGGCTGAGCCGTGCGGACTTTTCTGTGTGATTTCATCAAACGCGGATCTCAGAGCGAGAAACCGCCCAGATCCATGCCGCCGGTGGCCTTGTTCAGGCTGGCCTCCATGGCCTCGGACGCCTGACGGAGCGCCTCGTTCACGGCGGAGACCACCAGATCCTGAAGCATCTCCACGTCCTCCGGGTCCACGGCCTCCGGCTTGATCGTCACGGCCAGAACCTCTTTCTTGCCGTTGACCTTGGCCTCGACCACGCCGCCGCCCACGCTGGCGGTGAACTCCTGCGCCTCCACGGCGTCCTGCGCGGCGGTCATGGCCGCCTGCATCTCCTGAATGCGCTGCTGCATCTCCTGCTGCCGCGCGGCCCCGGTGGGGCGCATACTGCCGTTGGTGAATCCACGGCGCGCACTGTAACTCATACTCATTCGCTCCTTTTTATTTTTCCTGATAAACTTTTCTGCGGCTCCGCCGCCCGGTCTCCCGGCGGCAGGCGCTTATTGAACAGTAAAGTGGTCCAGCTTGCTTCCCATTCGGATCAGCTCCTGAAGCCGGTCCTCCTTGGACACGGCCGGTCCGGCGCCCACGCTCAGGCGCACCGTCACCGATCCGCCGGCCTTCAGCGCGCCCAGCTCCTGAATCGCGCCCAGAACGCGGTCGTTGTCCAGCCGCCCCCGGACGATCTCATCCGGGGCGTACACCGTAACGGTCCCGCCGGACAGCTCGCCCCGGCACTTGTCCAGAAACACCCGGTACATGGGCGGCAGGCGGCCCTTGCACTCCTCCGCCAGCGCGCGCCACCATGCCGCGCCGCCGGATGTTTCCGCGGCGGACGAAGCGCTCTCCGCCGGTGCGGTCTGGGCAGGCGGCGGGGCCGCGGGCCGGGCCGGACGGGCGGGCCGCTCCGCGGGCGCTCCCGCGGCGGGCGGCTGCTTCGGTGCGGAAGCACGCTCCATCTCGAAGGGCGGCTCTTCCGGCAGGGGCGGGCGCTCCTCCTCAAAGGGCGGCTCCTCCGGCAGAGGCGGACGCTCCTCCTCAAAGGGCGGCTCCTCCGGCAGAGGCGGATGCTCCTCCTCGAAGGGCGGCTCCTCCGGCAGGGGCAGACGTTCCTCCTCCCACGGCGGCGCATCCTGCGGCGCGGGGACGGCGGGGGCCGACGCTCTGCGGGCAGGCCGCCGGGACGGCTCCGCCGAAGCGGACCGGGCAGGCGCAGCCGGGGCGGGAGATGCCGGAGCGGCCGCGCCGCTCCCCAGCAGGGCGGGCAGGTTTTCCAGCCGCTCCTCCAGCCGCTGCACCCGGGCGCTCAGGCCCGTCAGGTCGCCGGAGAGCGTCTCATCGCACAGCCGCAGGAGGCACAGCTCCGCGTCCGTGCGGCGGTTGGCGCTGTAATAAAGCTCCGCCGCCGCCTTTTGCAGCGTGGACGCCATGTATAAGAACCGGGCGGAGGGGACGTCTTTCTCCAGCCGGTCCAGCGTGGCCGCATCAAAGCCGCCGGACAGCAGCGCCGCGCCCCCCTCCGGGGCGGTCCGGCACAGCAGCAGGTCCCGGGTCAGGGTGGACAGCTCATTGAGCACCGCGCCCACGTCCTTGCCCCCGGCGTACAGCCGGTCCAGCAGAAGCAGCGCGGCCTGCGCGTCCCGCCGGAGGATGTGCTCCATCAGCTCGGCGGTCTGGAGATTTCCGGCAAGGCCCAGCACATCCAGCACCGCCGCCGCGTCGATGGCGCCGCCCGCGGCGGCGCACTGGTCCAAAAGGCTCAGTCCGTCCCGCAGCGCGCCGTCCGCCAGACGGCTCAATAGCTCCGCGCCGTCGGGCCGGAGGTCGATCTTCTCCTGCCCCGCCACATACAAAAGCCGCCGCTCCACGTCCTGAGGCGTGATGCGCTTGAAAGCGTACCGCTGGCAGCGGGAGAGGATGGTGGCCGGGACCTTGTGCAGCTCCGTGGTGGCCAGAATGAAAATGAGGTGCTCCGGCGGCTCCTCCAGGATCTTCAGCAGCGCGTTGAACGCCGGGACGGAAAGCATATGCACCTCGTCCACGATGTACACCCGCTTTTTCACGTTGGCGGGGGAATACACGGCCTCGTCCCGCAGGGCGCGGACCTGATCGACGCCGTTGTTGGACGCGGCGTCCAGCTCCAGCACGTCCAGAAAGCTCCCGTTCTCGATCCCCCGGCAGGACTCGCACTCGTTGCAGGGGTCGCCGTCCACGGGATGCTCGCAGTTGACCGCCTTGGCAAGGATCTTGGCGCAGGTGGTCTTTCCGGTGCCCCGGGTCCCGGTGAACAGATACGCGTGGGACGTGCGTCCCTCCGCCACCTGGCGGCGGAGCGTCTCCGTGATGTGGGACTGGCCGATCACGTCGGAAAACGTCTTGGGCCGCCACTTGCGGTACAGCGCCTGATACAATCCCGCCGTCTCCTTTCGTTCAAGCAGAACAAGTCCTCCGTTTGCAGCCACGGAACCGGCGTCCTCGCGGCACATGGAACATCCCGCACGATGCTGCTCGGTTCCCCGCCTGACATGGTTAGCGGGCATCCATTGCGCGAGACCGGCTCCGCGGCTGCAAGCGGAGGACTCTTTTTCAGAATGCTCTTATTTTACTATAAACTTTCCAAATTATCAACTGGAATCTGACGGGAACGGCGTAAAATTTCTTCCGCGCCGTCAAAGCAGCTCCAGCAGGAACCGGGCCGTCTGCTCCATGGCCGCGGCGGCCTTTTTGATGGGGAACATCTGGAACACGTGCCACATATCGTTCCACACCTCCAGACGGCACTCCGCCCCGGCGGCGCGCATGGCGTCGTGCAGGCGGGCAGCGTCGGAGTACAGGATCTCGTGTGTCCCCACCTGAATAAGCGTGGGCGGGAAGCCGGTAAACTCCCCGAACAGGGGCGAGAGGTTCGGGTCCCGCAGGTCATGGCCGGGGGCGTAGGCCTGCCGCACGGAGTGGATATACTCCGGCGTGAGCATGGGGTCGATCTCCGCCCGCTCGGTATAGGACGGGCCGGAGGCGGTCATATCCGTCCACGGAGACATCAGGATCAGCGCGGCGGGCAGCATCCGCCCCTCCGCCCGCAGCCGGTGGCACAAAACCAGCGCCAGATTTCCGCCCGCGCTGTCCCCGGCCACCACCACGTCCCGGGCGCCGTAGCCAAGGTACATCAGGTGATCCCACGCCCGCAGCCCGTCCTCCACCGCCGCGGGGTAGGGGTGCTCCGGCGCCAGCCGGTATTCAAACGTCAGCACATCGTAGCCCGTGGCCTTGGTCAGCTTAGACGCGAGGACCTTGGAATAGCCCAGATTCCCGCTGGTATAGCCGCCGCCGTGGCAGTAGAGCACGGCCCGTCTGCGCCGGTGGGGGCGGCGCAGGCGCATCCACGCGGCGGGCATGGCCCCGATGGAAAATTCCTCCCAGACCATGTCCGTCATGTCCGCCGCCAGATTGCCCAGCAGCTCCTGTCCCCGGCGCTGCTTTTCCAGCTCGGCGGGGGTCATGGCCTCCGGCGCTCCGGCGCTGTGCAGCGCCTTGAGCACCCGCATGGCGGGGGCGAGACGGCGGGTCTCGGCGGTCTTTTTCGGGCGGGTGAGCGGGGCGGGTCGTTCGCTGCGGTCCATGGCGGTCCTCCTTGGGTGCGTTTTCTGCTTATTGTACCACAGTTCCGGCAAAAGAGAAGCGCTTTTTCAAATTTGCCGCCCGCGGCTTCCCCTTGCGGCGGCCAGCCCGCCGTGGTACACTGTAAGCATCACCGACCGGAGGAGGGGACACGCCGTGCAGAAAAAGGGACGCTGGTACCGGCTGGACAACGCGGGCGTGCTGTACTCCGCGCTCCAGCGGGAGGAGTACTCCGCCATTTACCGTTTTTCCGCCGTGATGGCCCAGCCGGTGGTGCCCGCCGCCCTGCAAAACGCCATCGACGCGGTGATGCCCCGCTTCCCCGGCTTTGCCATGCGCATCCGGCGGGGCTTTTTCTGGTACTACTTCGAGCCGAACACCGCTCCCGGCCCGTTCCTCAAGCCGGACGTGTCCGACCCCTGCCAGCCGGTCCGCTTCCACGAGGACGACGGCTGGCTGGTGCGGTTCTACTACTATCGGGACCGCATCTCCATGGAGGCGTTCCACGCGCTGGCGGACGGCGCTGGCGCGCTGGTCTTTTTCCGCACGCTGCTGGCGGAGTATCTGCGCCAGACCGGCACGGCCGTTCCGGCGGAGGGCGGCGTGCTGCCGCTGGAGGAGCCGCCCTGCGCCGAGGAGCTGGAGGACGCCTACGTCCGGTACGCCGGTCCCGCGGCCCGGCGGCTGCCGCTGGTGCGGCGGGCCTATTCCAACCGGGGGCAGGCAGAGCCGTTTTACACCTTCCACGTCACGATGGGCTTTCTCCCCGTAGACCGGCTGCGGGAAAAGGCCCACAGCTATCAGGTCTCCGTCACGGAATATCTGGCGGCGGCGCTGCTGTGGGTCCTGGCGGAAAAGCAGCGGCGGGAGAATTACCACCGGATGCGGCCGGTGACGCTGGCGGTGCCGGTGAACCTGCGGCCGTGGTTCCCCTCCCGGACGCTGCGCAACTTCCTCGTCACGGTCCAGCCCGGCTTCGACCCGGCGCTGGGGGACTATACCTTCGCGGAGGTGGCGCGGCAGGTCCACCACTATATGCGTCTGCACACCGCGCCCCAGGAGCTGCGGGCGCAGATCACCCGCAACGTCCGCTATCAGTCCAACCGGGCGCTCCAGCTTATTCCCCGGGTGCTGAAAAACCCCATCGTGGCCCGTAATTACCGCACGCGGGGCGTGCGCCCCTTCTCCGCCACGTTCACCAATCCCGGCGCGTTCACCGTGCCGCAGGCCATGGCCCCCCACATCCGCCACATGGAGGTGGTGCTGGGGCAGGCCACGGTCCCCCGGCCCCACGTGGCCTCCATCAGCTATGGCAACGTGATGGAGATCACCGTGGCGGGAACGCAGGCGGAGACGGACACGGAGCGGGACTTTTTCCGCTTCCTCGTGCGGGAGGGTCTGCCCGTCCGCGTCGAGAGCAACCGCTCCGTCCCGGAAAGGAGGATGTAAGATGCCCTATTGCGTACACTGCGGCGTGGAGCTGGACCCGTCGGTCCACCGCTGTCCCCTGTGCGGGACGGTGGTGCTGGACCCCGCCGCTCCGGCGGCGGAGGACGGCCCGCCCTTCTTCCCCACCCGTCCGGCGCGGGTGGAGCCGGTGTCCCGGCGGGCGGCGGCGCTGCTGGCCACATCCATGCTGGCGTCGGTGAGCGTCTGCTGCGCGCTGCTGAACCTGTTCCTCAAGCCCCAGTACCGATGGTATCTCTTCGTGGCCGGCGCGGCGGCCATGCTGTGGGTCTGGTTCGTCCTGCCCCTGCTGGCAAAGCGCTGGGTCCCCCTCTGGGTCCGGCTGACGGCGGACGTGGGCGCGGTGGCGGCGTATGTGGCGCTGATCGCGCTGGCGCTGGACGGCTGGGGCTGGTTCTTCGGCCTTGCGGTGCCGGTGCTGGCGCTGGCGGCGGCGGTGGTGTGCGCGCTGAGCTGGCTGATGCGCAAGGGCCACTCCGTCCTGACCACCGTTACGCTGGTGCTGGCCGCCGTGGGGATCTTCTGTCTGGGGGCCGAGGCCTGCGGCGACCTGTATTTCCACGGCGAATGGGCTCCCGGCTGGTCCCTGATCGTGACGGTGAGCTGCTTCGGCCTGTGCGTGCCGCTGCTGGTGGTGCGGCGGGTGCCCTCCCTGCGGGAGGAGGTCCGCCGCCGGTTCCACTTCTGAGCGCGCCGGAGACAGCACAGCAAAAAGCGGCGTTCCGCCGAGCGGGAGAAGCTCTCCCGTTCCGGCGGAACGCCGTGTTTTTATGCTCTCGACACGTTTACGCCTTCTTGTTCCTGCGTCCGGCCACCAGCAGCACCAGCAGCATCAGCGCGATGCCGATGGGCAGCGCCAGCATGGTGGGCAGGCCCGCTGCCGCGAAGACGCCCGCGGCGACATAGGACACGCAGCTCACCGCGGCGGCGGTCACGGCGTAGGGAAGCTGAGTGGACACATGGTTCACGTGGTCGCACTGAGCGCCCGCAGACGCCATGATGGTGGTGTCGGAGATGGGAGAGCAGTGGTCGCCGCACACCGCGCCCGCCATGCAGGCGGAGACGCACACAATGGCCAGCGGGTTGCCGCTGCTCAGGGGGAACACGCTGAGCACAATGGGGATCAGGATGCCGAAGGTGCCCCAGGACGTGCCGGTGGCGAAGGCGAGGAAGCAGCCGATGAGAAACACGATGGCCGGCAGCAGCATCTGGAACCCGGCGGCGGAGTGCTCCACCACCGCAGCCACATACTCCCGCGCGCCCAGCGAATCCGTCATGGCCTTCAGGCTCCACGCGAAGGTCAGGATCATGATGGCCGGGACCATGGCCTTGAAGCCCTCCGGGATGCAGGCCATCATTTCCTTGAAGCCCATCCGGCGGCGGATCAGGTAAAACACGATGGTGAACGCGATGCCGAAGGCGCTGCCCAGCATCAGGCCCACGGACGCGTCGGACGAGGAGAAGGCGTCCACAAAGCTGGTGCCGGAGAAGAAGCCGCCGGAGTAGATCATGCCCACCACGCAGCACACCACCAGCACCAGGATCGGCGCCACCAGATCGGCCACGGTCCCCTTCTGGTTGACGGCGTCCTCGCCAGCCTCGGCGTAGGGATTGCTGCCGGAGAAAAGGTCGCCCTTGGCGGCGTTGGCCTCGTGCTGCGCCATGGGGCCGAAGTCGGCGTTGAGCAGCACCAGACCCACCATCATCACGATGGTCAGCAGCGCGTAATAGTTATAGGGGATGGCCCGGATGAAAAGCGCAAGGCCGGACCCGTCGTCCACAAAGCCGCTGACCGCCGCCGCCCACGAGGAGATGGGCGCGATGATGCACACCGGCGCGGCGGTGGCGTCGATCAGATAGGCCAGCTTGGCCCGGGAGACCCGGTGGCTGTCCGTCACCGGGCGCATCACGCTGCCCACGGTCAGGCAGTTGAAATAGTCGTCGATGAAAATGAGGACGCCCAGCACGATGGTGGCCAGCTGCGCCCCGGCCCGGGTCTTGATGCTCTTCTGCGCCCAGCGGCCGAACGCGGCGGAGCCGCCCGCCCGGTTCATCAGGCACACCATCGCGCCCAGGATCACCAGAAAGACGAGGATGCCGACGTTGTAGCTGTCGGAAAGGACGGAGACGATGCCGTCCTGAAAGACGTGGGTCACCGTGCCCTCAAAGGCGAAGCCGGACCAGAGCAGTCCGCCGGTGAGGATGCCGAGGAACAGGGAGGAATAGACCTCCTTGGTGGCCAGTGCCAGCCCGATGGCCACCACCGGCGGCAGCAGCGACCAGAGCGTCTGATAGAACCGGGGGTCCGCCCCCGTCTCCTCCGCCGCCAGCGCGGGGACCGCCAGCGCCGCCAGCAGCGCCGCCGACAACAGCAGCGCCCGGCCCGCGCGGCCTGTTTGCTTTTTCATGTGTTTCCCTCCGAAAAAAATGAAGTCATGACCTCCGTCATGACTTCATACGCCCAGCAGTACGAATCATGACAGCGCTCCGCCCCGCAGGGCGACAGTCCGGCGGATCTTATCCGCCGTCCCGGCTCCGTCCCCCGGGCCGGGGGAAACGCAGCCTCGGCGGCAGTCCCTTTCCCGCTTTCCGCCGGCCCGTTTTGGAAAGCGCTACTGATGGCTGCCGCACCTCTATCATGCAGTACGTTTGATTATAGCAAACCCGCCATAAATGTCAATGATTTCCGGCAAAAAACTTATTTTTCCGACAAATCCGCCGCCAGCTCCTCCGCGCGGCTCTCGCCGTACACCGGGATGCCCGCGGATTCCAGCAGCTCCGCCGTCACGCCGTCCCCCGCGGTCAGCCCGCCGGAAAAGCCGCCGTCGTGGATCGTCCCTCTGCCGCAGGAGGGGCTGCGCTCCTTGAGCACCGCGGCCTGACAGCCGTAAAGCCTTGCCAGCGCCAGCGCCGCCTCCGCGCCCCGGCGGTACTGCTCCGTCACGTCCGCGCCCTCCGCCGTGACCACGGTGCCGCCCCGCCGCTCTGCGGGCGGGCGGGGTGTGGGCAGTCCGCCGAGCTGCTCCGGGCAGACAGGGATGCACTCGTGCCGCGCCAGCAGGGCCAGCACCCGCCCGTCGGGCTTCGCCCTGCCGTCATACCGGCAGGGAACGCCCAGCAGGCAGGCGGAAACCAACAGTCTCATTTCCTGCATCCTCCCTCCTCTCCCGCCGACAGGTTCCGGCGCTCCCGCTGAAGCTCCGCCAGCAGCGTCAGCCCGTCCCACGTCCGGTTGTGCGCCGTCAACACCGCCTTGTAGCACTCCGGGCCGATCCCCGCACTCCGCAGCGCGGAGAGAAGCCCGTCCAGCCGGCCGTCCAGCCCACAGAATACCAGCATCCGCCCGCCGAACGGGCCGGAGACCGCTCCCCCGGCGGGAGAAACCCCGGCGGCCAGCTCGCCCACCGGCGTGCGCCAGCCGTCCCGCCAGACGGGACGCACCTGCGCGCCCAGCGGCGCGGCGGCAGACTGCACCGCGAGGATGTCGCCAAGCTCCTCAAAGCCGTACAGTAAAATAACGCCCGTCATGCCCGCAGCCCTCCGTCCGGCGCCAGCTGAAAGCCGCAGACCTCCATGCCCCGCTCCCGGCGCACGCCGGTCCGCTCAAAGCCCAGCCGCTTCAAAATGCGCACGCTGGCCGGATTTTCTACCGCCGCATCCGCCAGCACCAGCGCCTGCGGCCGCTGGCGCAGCAGCGCCGCCAGCGCCATACGGGCGCTCAGCATCCCGATCCCCCTGCCCCAGACCTCCGGCAGGAGCTGATAGAATAGGCCGAACGTATTCTCCCGCTCCGTCTTCAGGCACCCCGCCGCGCCGCAGAACCGCCCGTCCAGCGTCACGGCGAACACCGTGGGCCGGGGCAGGGCCGCCTGCGCGGTAAGATACTGCGCCAGCCGCGCCTCCGTCTCGGCGGCGCCGCAGGGGGAGGCGATGGCCGTATAACGGATCACGCGCTCGTCGCCCCACAGCGCAGCAAGGCCCTCCCGGTGCGCCGCGGTCAGCGGCTCCAGCGAAAGATTCGCCGGCAGCGGCCTGCCGTCCAGCGCGGCCTCCGCCAGCCGCTCGCCCTCGTAGCGCAGCTTGAGGGAAAAGAAGGGCGCGTTCGTCTCCAGCAGGTCCAGAAAAATGCGGTCCCCCTGCCACAGCGGCAGCTCCCGCAGGCGGCTCTTTTCGATCCACGCAAGGTCCCCCTCGTCGCAGGCCGTCTGCTTCCCCGTCCAGCTGTGGGCGGTGAACAGGTGCATATACTCGCCCTCCCACGTGTCGGACAGGAAGGTGACCAGCCCCCGGTAGCGCCAGCCGGTGAGCGTCAGGCCCGTCTCCTCCCGCGTCTCCCGCAGGATGCACTCCTCCGGCGTCTCGCCCTCCAGAAATTTTCCGCCCACACCGATCCATTTGTCGTGGTTCAGGTCGTTTTTCTTTTTCACCCGATGGAGCATGAGATACTGGTCGCCCCGCTCCAGATAGCATAGCGTCGTGTTCAGCATACGTTCCTCCGCGCCGTTTTTCCGGCTCCCGCGGGACCCGGCCCGCCGGAGGCGCTCCGGCGGCGTTTTCTCCCATTATATCCGATCCGCCGGAAATAGCAAGCGCGGGCGGAACGCCCCGCCTTGGGGGCGCTCCGTCCGCGCGGAAGGTCCATTCTCTATTCAGGCCCGCTTCCGGTAGAAGCAGTTGCCGGCCACCATGAAAACGGCGTAGACGATCAGGTAGTAAAACACCTTGATGCCGTATCCGGCAATGGCGGCGTACACCATGAAAAAGCAGCCGCACAGCGCCAGCGCCGGCATGAAAAAGCGCTTGAAGCCGTTCAGGTCCCGCGCCTTGCGCATGAACTGGACGAACATGACCACGTACATGCCGTACAGCGTGATGATTGGCAGCTCCGACGAGTCGAAGCAGAAGGGGCCGAACCAGCCGGAGGTCAGGTTCGCGCCGTAAAAATACAGCAGCCAGAACGCGGCGAACAGCAGCGAGAGCGCAGCGGAGCTTCCGGGCATATTGGTGGCGGGGTCCACCTTGTCCAGCATCTCCGATCTGGGACCCTGTCCCCGGGCGGCGATGGCGTAAAAGCTGCGGCAGTTGGAGAGCATCAGGCCGTTGAGCGTTCCCAAGCAGGAGATCACGATCAGCACGAACACGCCCGTTCCGGCGGCGCGGCCGAACACACGCTGGAACGCCATCTTAGCCGCGGTCTCGCCGCTGGCCATCAGCTCCTGCGTGGTCACCGCGCCGTTCAGGCCGATATAATACAGGATATAGGTCGCCACCACGATGAACGACCCCATCACCAGCGCCCGGGGCAGGTTCTTCTTGGCGTCCTTCAACTCGGCGTTGATGGACGTGGCGAGGATCCAGCCCTCATAGGCGAACGCCACCGCCACGGATGCCTGCATCAGTCCCGTCCCGGCGGAGACGGAGGCGGCGGATGCCGTGGCAAAGTTCTCCTCCAGCCGGCCGTTGGTCAGGCCCATGACCGTTCCCACCGCCGCCATGAGCACCAGCGGGATCATCTTGATGACCGTGGCGGACACCTGAAAGCGGCCCGCAAGGCGGGGCGAGAGGGTGTTGAGCACATAGTCCGCGCAGAGGAAGAAGCAGGCCAGCACCATGCAGGACCCGCCCGTGATGTCCCAGCCCACCAGAACGGAAAAATACCGCGCCGACACCCACGCCAGCACACTGGTCAGCGTGGGCGTGTAGATGGAGGCCATGAACCAGCCCACCAGATAGGCGTACCGGTCGCCCACCGTGGCCTCGGCATAGTCCACAAGGCCGTTGACCTTGCCGTAGCGGGTGGCCATGGTGGCAAACACATAGGAGCACACGATCATGATCGCGCCCACGATCAGCCACGCCAGAATGCCCAGCGGCATATTGCCGCCGGTCTGCACCAGCACGGATTCCGCCTTGAAAAACACGCCCGACCCGATCACGATGCCCACCACCATACAGATGGCCGTGGGCAGGCCGTATTTCTTCTCTAACTCGTTTCCCATCTTTTCTCCTCACTTGCTCGCTGTAAAGAATTGCACTCCTGCACAACATACTTTTTCGATTCTAGCACATTTTTGTACAGTTTGCAAGGATAAATTCCATATTTTGAAATTTTTTGCCCCTGCGCCGCCGCAGCCGCCTGCCCATGGCGGCACGGCTCCGCTCCGGGAAACGACGGATGGGAAGCCGCCGCCATGCCGGGGCGCTCCTGCTCGGAAAGACGTGGGTGCGGAAACAACGCTGCCCCCTGCGCGTCCTCCGAGACAAACACGCGAAAAACCGCCCTCCGCGCCGAAAGCGCGGAGGGCGGTCCGTTTCAGTCCGGCTTTATTCAGTTCATCTGGCGGCGGCGGCTGAGGTTCTGGGTGCCGTCCTGCATGCTGTTGAGCGCGTCCAGGCTCTTGCCCGTGCCCAGCGCCACGCAGGAGATGGCGTCCTCCGCCACCACGGTGTGGATGCCCGTCCGGGCGGCCACCAGCTTGTCAAAGCCGGAGACCAGACTCCCGCCGCCGGTCATGACGATGCCGTTGGTGGAAATGTCCGCCACCAGCTCCGGCGGTGTCCGCTCCAGAACGGAGTGGATGGCCTCCATGATGCGCTCCACCGGCTCCTCAAAGGCGTCCATCATCTCCGTGGAGCTGACGGTGATGACCTTGGGCAGACCCGTAAGCAGGCAGCGGCCCTTCACGTCCAGCGTCTCCTCCTCGTCCTTGGGGAACACGCAGCCGATCTTGATCTTCATGTCCTCGGCGGTCCGCTCGCCCACCAGCAGGTTGTGCTTGCGGCGCATATACTTGACCACGGCCTCGTTGAGCTGATCGCCGGCCACCTTGATGGACGCGGACTCCACCACGCCGCTCAGGGAGATCACGGCGATGTCGGCGGTGCCGCCGCCGATGTCCACCACCATGTGGCCGTCCGGCTTGGCAATGTCGATGCCCGCGCCGATGGCCGCGGCCACCGGCTCCTCGATCAGATACACCTTGCGCGCGCCGGCCTGAATGCCCGCGTCGATCACGGCGCGCTCCTCCACCTCCGTGATGCCGGAAGGGATGCAGATGATGACCCGGGGCTTGAAGAACGAGAAGCCCGCCACCTTGCGGATGAACTCCCGCAGCATCCGCTCCGTCATGTCATAGTCGGAAATGACGCCCTCCCGCAGAGGACGGATGGCGATGATGTTCCCGGGCGTGCGGCCCAGCATGGCCTGCGCCTCGGCGCCCACCTGAAGGAGCTTGCCCGTATTCTTGTCCAGCGCCACCACGCTGGGCTCGTTCAAAACGATGCCCTTGCCCTTTACATATACCAGAACGGAAGCGGTACCCAGATCGATACCGATGTCTTTTGCCATGGCCATAGCCTCCACCTCATGCTCTTTCTATCGTATTTTCTGCCGGTTTTCCGAAATTATGAAAAGCGGCCCGAGCCGCATATGCTCATACGGATATATTATATCGGCCCCGGCTGTGGATTGCAAGCCCTCCCGCGGAAAAACCGCCGGAAACTACGCCGTTTCCGGCCCGTCCTTTTCCCCGCGGGTCAGCGCCGCCGCCGCGCAGACCACGTCCGCCGCTCCGCCGTCTTTCAGCGTGCGGACGCACTCCGTCAGCGTTGCGCCGGTGGTGCAGATATCGTCGATGAGCAGGATGCGCCGTCCCCGCACCCGCGCGCCCGGCGCGAGGTCATAAACGCCCAGCACGTTGGCCCGCCGGGCGGCGGCGCCGTCCAGACCGGACTGGGCAGGGTTGTCCAGCCGCTTGACGAGCATCGCCTCCGGCTCCGTGTCCCACCGGCGGCAGGCCGACTCCGCCAGCAGCCGCGCCTGATCGTAGCCCCTCTGGCGCAGCCGCTTCGGCCCCACCGGGACCCACGTCACCGCGTCGAACGCGCCGCACCACCGCTCCGCGGCGCACTGGGCGATCAGCCCGCCCAGCGAACGGGCCAGATGGGACGCGCCGTGGAATTTCAGGCGCAGCAGCGCGTCCCGCACCGTGCCCTCGTAGAAAAGCGGCGCGGCGCAGGAAAGGCCGTCCGGCCCCGTGCGCAGACCGGTCTCCTCCCCGGTCCACGGCAGCGTCTCCCGGCATTTGGGACAGACCTCCTCCCGGTCCAGCACGCGGCGGCAGAAGGGGCACTTGGGCGGGAACAGCAGGTCCAGTGCCGTGTCCAGCAGCTTCATTTTGCCCGCCGCCCCCGGGGGTAGGGCGTCGGCTCGTCCGTCAGCCCCACCAGATAGTCCACGCTCACACCGTAATACTCCGCGAGACGAAGCGCCAGCCGCAACGGCAGCTCCCGCTCTCCCCGCTCGTATTTGGAGTACAGGGACTGGTCGCAAAGCAGATCTTGCGCGACCGTTCCTTGAGAAAGGTCCCGGTCTTCCCGCAAATCTCTGATCCTCAAATTCATATTAATCACCAACGCGATTCCACTGTCTCTTTCCAGCAGCTTCATTTTGCCCGCCGTCCCCGGGGGTAGGGCGTCGGCTCGTCCGTCAGCCCCACCAGATAGTCCACGCTCACACCGTAATACTCCGCGAGACGGATGACCACGTCCAGCGGATAGTTCAGCACGCCGATCTCATACTGCGAATAGGTATTCTGCCGGACGTGCAGCATCTGCGCCACCGTCTCCTGCGTCAGCCCCCGGTCGATGCGCAGGCTGCGGATGCGCTCATATTTCAGGATCTCCGTTCGCACTTCCATCACCTAAGCGGAAGTATAGGTATCTTAAATCAAGATATCCGTCAATTATCTTGAAATCAGATATACGAAGGGGCGCGGAGCCGGCTCTCCGCGTCCCTCAGCCCATCACGTATCCGGCGGTGGCCAGCGCCAGCGCCGCGGAGATGCCCGCCTGCACCGCCTTGCCCAGCACGCAGGCCCGGGCGGAAAGGCCGCTGTCCGCCAGCACCGCCAGCGTCTGAAATAGGACGGACACGCCGCCCCAGCCCGCCAGTGCCGCCGCCAGCACATAGCCGCCGGGGCCGCCCGTCAGCAGCGGGACGGCGGAAAACAGCTCCAGCGTCCCCACGGCCGCCGCGCCGCCAAGGCCGGAAAGCCCCCGCAGCGGCCGGGCCAGCACGTAAAACACCGTCACGAACGCGCAGATGCGCAGAACGGAATCCAGCGCGCCGCGCACCGCGTCCACGAACGCCTGCACCAGCGGGACGGTCCGCACCGGCACGGGCCGCCGCGGCTCCGTCCGCCCGCCGGAGCCGCGGCGGAACAAAATGCCCGTCAAAAGCGCGGAGAGCACATGGACCAGCCACAGCCACACGCCCACCCGGACGCTGCCGAACACGCCCGCGCCCAGCACGCTGATGAGGAACGCGGGGTTGGCCGTGTTGCAGAACGTCAGCAGCCGCTCGGCCTCCCCCTTGGTGACGCTCCCCTCCCGGTAAAGCTCCGCCGCCGTCCGCGCCCCGATGGGATACCCGCCCACAAGGCCCAGGATCAGCGCCGCCGCCCCCGCGCCGTCCACCCGGAACAGGGGCCACATCAGAAATTCCAGCCGGGGCGCCAGCACCTCACCCACCCCCAGCGACACCAGCAGTGAGCTGGCCGCGAGAAAAAGAAACTGCGAGGGGATCACCGTCCCGCCGCACAGGGCCAGCGCCTCGGCCACGCCCCGGCGGACTCCCTCCGCGTCCGCCAGCAGCGCCGCCAGCCCGAGCGCCGCCAGAAGACACAGCACCGTTTTCCGTTTCAACCCACCGCCCCCTCGCCGCAGTCTATGCGGCCGGGCGGGCCGCATAGACCTGCGCGGCAGGCAAGTTTTTCCCTCCCGGCTCATATGCTTCGGCGAGGTGAGACGATGGGAAAACGCAAGCGGCGCGACACCCCGCTGACCGAGCTGGCGGAGCTGTTCGACCTGCCGGGGGACGTGGTGGCGGGGCTGTGCCATCTGGAAATGACGGGCGACCGGCGGCTGTTTCTGGAGCATCACAGCGGCATTCTCGCTTACAGCGACCGGGCCATCGACGTGAACACGCCGGGGGGCGTCCTGCGCGTGTCCGGCCGGGGACTGACGCTGGAGGCCATGACCGGCGAGGAGCTGCGGATCGGCGGGATCATCGACAGAGTGGAGTGGGTGAGAGACGATGCTTGAAGGCGCGGTGAATCGTCTGCGGGGGCAGGTGCGCCTGCGGGTGGAGAGCGGATATCCGGAGCGGGTGCTGAACCTGTGCGCCCAGCGGCGGCTGGAGCTGCGGGCCGTCCGCTGGGAGAGCGAGCGGGCCTTCTGCTGCACCCTCTCCCGGCATGATTTTCTGGTGCTGCGGCTGCTGAGCCGGAAGCTGGACTGCTCGCTGCACGTGCAGCGGCGGGAGGGCGCGCCCTTCGCGCTGGGCCGCCTGCGGCGGCGGACGGCGCTGGCCGTGGGTCTGGTCGTGTGCGCCGGGGCGCTGTTTTTCGGCTCCTTTTTCATCTGGGACATCACGATAGACGGCGCGGAAAGCGTCCCGGAGGAGAAGATCCTGCGGGCGCTGGAGAAAAACGGCGTGGGCTTCGGCACCTTCGGCTTTTCCATCGACGGCGAGGATCTGCGCAACCACGTGCTGCTGGAGCTGCCGGAGCTGAAGTGGCTGGCGGTGAACGTGTCCGGCTGTCGGGCATATGTTCAGGTGCGGGAGCGCACGCCCGCGCCCCAGCTGGCGGACCGCCGCGCGCCCTGCAACGTGACGGCCCGGCGGGACGGGCTGGTGCTGCGGGTGCAGGCGTTTCTGGGCAAAAAATGCGTCCAGCCGGGGGACACCGTGGAGCAGGGCCAGCTCCTCATCTCCGGCGTGGAGGATCTGGACACCTTCGGCGCCCGCATCACCACGGCCTACGGCTCCGTCACCGCCCGGACGTGGTACCGGCTCACCGCGGACTTTCCCCTGACCGTTCTGGAGCGGGACGGCGCGGCGGATCCGGAGGAGCGCTGGTCGCTGATCCTTGGCCGGCGGCGGATAAAATTATACGGAAGCAGTAGCTATTTTGGGGCAACTTATGATAAAATGAGTGAGAGAGAGCAGCTCTCTCTGTTCGGGTTGCCGCTGCCCGCCGCCGTGGAAAAGGAGACGTATCTCCCCTGCGCGCTGACGGCGCGGACCCGTTCCGCTGCCGAGACGGAGGCCGCGGGCCGCGCTGCGCTGACGGCGCAGCTTCTGGCGCTGGCGGGCCCGGAGCGGGAGGTCCGCTCCACCCTCGTCTCCTCCCGGCTCAGCGGGGACACGCTGCGCGTGACGCTGACGGCGGAATGCGTGGAGGAGATCGGGCAGACGGCGGCGCTGGAGACCGGGGCAGACTGACCCGGCCCATTCATCAGAAGCGGCGCGGCACCGCGCCGCATGAAACAGGAGTGGTCAAATTTTGGAACAGCGAATCAGCATTGAGCGTCTGGAGCAGGCGGTCAACATTTTCGGGTCCTTTGACGAAAACATCCGCCTGATCGAGCAGGAATTTTCCGTGGCGGTGGTGAACCGGGACGGCGAGCTGCGGATCGAGGGCGAGCCGGAGGACGTGATGCCGGCAGCGAAGGCCGTGCAGGGTCTTCTGACGCTCTCCTCCCGGGGCGAGGCCATCGGCGAGCAGAACGTGCGCTACGTGATCTCGCTGGTGCGGGCCGGGAAAGAGGATCAGATCGCGGAGCTGACCGGCGACGTGCTGTGCGTCACGGCCAAGGGCCGTCCCGTCAAGCCCAAGACCATCGGACAGAAGCAGTATCTCAAGTCGGTGCTGAAAAACACCGTGACCATCGGCGTCGGCCCCGCCGGCACCGGAAAGACCTATCTGGCTGTGGCCGCCGCCGTGGCGGCCTTCCGGGACAAGCAGGTCAACCGCATCATCCTCACCCGCCCCGCGGTGGAGGCCGGAGAGCGGCTGGGCTTCCTCCCCGGCGACCTGCAGAGCAAGGTGGACCCGTACCTGCGCCCGCTGTACGACGCGCTGTTCGACATGCTGGGCGCGGAGACGTATCAGAAATATCTGGAGCGGGGCAACATTGAGGTGGCGCCCCTGGCCTATATGCGCGGACGCACACTGGACGACAGCTTCATCATCCTCGACGAGGCCCAGAACACCAGCCGGGAGCAGATGAAAATGTTCCTGACCCGTCTGGGCTTCGGCTCCAAGATCGTCATCACCGGCGACGTGACCCAGATCGACCTGCCCGCCGACAAGACCTCCGGTCTGAAGGAGGCCATGCGGGTGCTTCAGAACGTGGAGGGTATCGGCATCTGCCAGCTCACCAACGCCGACGTGGTGCGCCATGTGATGGTCCAGCGGATCGTGGAAGCCTATGAAAAGGACGCGGCGGCCCACGCAAAGCCCGCCGGAAAGGGGAAGCGGCCATGAGAAAGACCCACTATCTGCCCATCACGGCGGACGTTCCGGGCGTGAACGACGGCCAGCGGGCCTTCCTGCGCCGGGTCATCCGCACGGCACTGGCCGCCGAGGGCGTGGACTTCCCCTGCGAGATCGACGTGCTGCTGACCGGAGACGCGGGCATCCATGCCATCAACCGCGATATGCGGCAGGTAGACCGGCCCACGGACGTACTCAGCTTCCCGGAATTTGAGCTGCGCCCCGGCCAGCTTCCGGGGCCGGAGGACGCCGACCCCGGAACGGGTCTGGTGCCGCTGGGGGACATGGTGATCTCCATGGAGCACGTGGCGGCGCAGGCCAAGGAATACGGCCACTCCAACCGCCGGGAGCTGGCGTATCTGGCGGTCCACTCCGTGCTCCACCTGCTGGGGTACGACCATCTGGACGAGGGCCCGCAGAAGCGGCAGATGCGCGGGCGGGAGGAAGCGATCATGGCGGAGCTGGGCCTTTCCCGGGAGGGTGCGGAATGAAAGCAAATCTGATCGGCTATACGCTGGGGCTGGGCGTGCTGCTCTACGCGGGGACGGCCCTGCTGGGCCTTGCGCTGGGAAACGCCGCGTTTTTCATCGCGGCCTATCTGATCGCGGGCCTCATTCTGGCGGTCCTCATCTGCACACTGGAAAAGGTCCTTGAGACGAAGGACCGGCTGGACGCGGCCGAGGCCCGCGCCCGCGCCGCGGAGGAAAAGCTGGACACTGCGCAGGCCAAGCTGGACGTGGTGCAGGCGAAGCTGGACACCGTGCAGGCCATGCTGGACCGCTCCGGCGGCTCCGGGGAGTGAGCTTTGCGCCGGTGGCGCGGGAAAGCCGGGACGCATACACTGTCCTGAGGTGATCGCATGGAACTCATTCAGGACGGAGCCATCGCGTTTTTGTCCGCCGTGGGGCTGACGGCCTGCGTCTGGCTGGCGGCGGGCGTGTTTCTGCCCGGCGGATGCCGCAACCCGGAGGTGCGGCTGGTGCTGCCCCTGCGGGACGGCGCGCCCAATCTGGAGGCCGACCTGCGGGAGCTGCTGCGCGCGCGGCGGACGCTGCCGCTGGCGCGGATCGTGCTGCTGGACTGCGGCATGACGGAGGAGGCCCGCAAAACCGCAGAGTATTTCTGTCTGCGCCGGCGCAACGTGGAGTTGGAGGACGGGAAGCGTTCCGGTTCTCCCCCGGCGTGACGGATGCGGCGTCACACAAGAACAGAGAAAGAGGAAAGGCGAAGCTGCATGGACGAGGTCTGCTTTCTGGAGGGCGACGTACATAGCGTCATTTTTCAAAACGCCGAAAACGGCTATACCGTTCTGCGTCTGGTGACGGACGCGGGGGAGCTGCACACCGTGGTGGGCTGCATTCCCTGCGTGGCTCCCGGCGAGCATCTGGCGGTCAACGGCGTGTGGGAGACCCACCCGCAGCACGGCCAGCAGCTCAAGGCGCTGGAGCTGGAGCGGCGGCTGCCGGAGGACGTGGACGAGATTTTCAACTATCTCTCCTCCGGCGTATGCCGGGGCGTCGGCCCCGCCACTGCCCGGGCCATCGTGGACCGCTTCGGCGCGCAGACGCTGGACGTGCTGGAGCAGATGCCGGAGCGGCTGACGTGCCTGCGGGGCGTGACGGACCGGAAGGCTCAGCAGATCGGCGAGAGCTTCCGCCAGCAGATGGGCCTGCGGCGGCTGATGGCGTTCCTCGCCCAGTACGAGCTGCCGCCCAGCCTCGCCCTCTCTCTGCGGCGGCTGTACGGCGACGCGGCGCTGGACGCGGTGCGCGCCAACCCCTACCTGCTGGCGGCGGACGCCTGCGGCGTCCCCTTTTCCGCGGCGGACGAGATCGCCATGAGCCTTGGCGTGTCCGCCGACAGCGACGAGCGGCTTCAGGCCGCGGTCCTCTTTGAGCTGAGCCACAACGAGGGCAACGGCCACGTGTTCCTCCCCCGTGAAAAGCTCTCCGCCGCCACGGCGCAGCTTCTGGGCTGCGGCGCGGAGCCAGTGGAAAAGGCACTGGATGATCTGGTGGAGCGCCACGCCGTGGTGCAGGAGCAGGTGGCCAACGTGACCGCCTGCTATCTGCGCCGCCTGTGGGAGGCGGAGGCGGGCGCGTGTATGCGGCTGCGGGCGCTTCTGGCCGCGCCGCCGGATCAGAGCCAGCAGGCGGAGCGGGTCATCGCCGATATCGAGCGGGAGCAGGGCATCACCTACGCCGGCCAGCAGCGGCAGGCCGTGGCGCTGGCGGCCCGGACGGGCGTTCTGATCCTGACCGGCGGCCCCGGCACCGGAAAGACCACCACCGTGCGGGGCATCGTGGCCCTGTTCCAGCGGATGGGGCTGGACGTGGCGCTGGCCGCGCCCACCGGCCGGGCGGCAAAGCGGATGAGCGAGCTGTCCGGCGGGCTGGAGGCCCAGACGCTCCACCGCCTGCTGGGCGTGACGTGGAACGAAAACACCCGGGAGGCCTCCTTTACCAAGTGCGAAAAGGAGCCGCTGGAGGCGGACGCGGTGATCGTGGACGAGATGAGCATGGTGGACGTCTCCCTGTTCGCCGCGCTGCTGCGCGCCCTGCGCCCCGGCACCCGGCTGGTGCTGGTGGGGGACGCGGACCAGCTCCCCTCCGTGGGCGCGGGGAACGTATTTTCCGACCTGATCCGCAGCAAGCGGGTGGAGACGGTCTTTCTGCGGGAGGTCTTTCGTCAGGCGGAGCAGTCCGCCATCATCCGCAGCGCCCACGCGGTGAATCTGGGCCAGCCGCCCCGGTTCGTCAACGATCAGAACGACTTTTTCTTCCTCTGCCGCCGCAGCGCGGAGCGGGCGGTAAGCACGGTGGTGGAGCTGTGCAGGACCCGCCTGCCGGAGAAGATGGGCGTGCCCGCCGGGCAGATCCAGGTCCTCTCCCCCACCCGCCGGGGCGAGAGCGGGACGGAAAACCTGAACCGCATGCTTCAGGCCGCCCTCAATCCCCCCGCGCCGGACAAGCGCCAGCGCCAGTGGGGCGAAAAGATCTTCCGGGAAGGCGACCGGATCATGCAGACCCGCAACGATTACGACGTGGTGTGGGAGCGGCCGGACGGAAGCGTGGGCACCGGGTTTTTCAACGGCGACGTGGGCCGCATCGTGGAGATCGACCCCAGCGGCGAGTGGCTGGCGGTGGAGTTTGACGACCGCTCGGCCACCTACACCGCCGACCAGCTCTCCGAGATCGACCTGGCTTACGCCATGACCGTCCACAAGTCTCAGGGCAGCGAATACCGGGCCGTGATTCTCGTGGCGGAGCCGTGCGCGCCGTCACTGATGGTGCGCGGCGTGCTCTACACCGCCCTCACCCGGGCGCGGGAGCTTCTGATCGTGGTGGGAGACGACTCCGCCGTGACGGCCATGGCGGAGAACGACCGCCGCCAGCGGCGCTATTCCGGCCTGAAGTGGCGGCTGTGCCGGGAGGACTGACGGCGGCCCGCCGCAAGGCCCAAGGGCGCAGCCCCGCGGCCCAAAAACGCCGCCTCCAGCTCTGCGCGCAGCCCTCTGCCAAAGTCCAAAAGGTCAGTGAGCGGCGTTTCCGTTTGGAAACGCCGCTCTTTGCGATCTGAAGCGTCTTTCCGCGGTCTCAAAGCGCAAAAGCATACGGAGGACCTTTCCGACGGAAAGGTCCTCCGTGTTTTCAGATCATTCCGCCCAGCGGGATAATCTCGCTCACCGCTGGCCCTTGTCGTAGGGGATGCCCTCCGCCTTGGGCGCGCGGGACTTGCCGGAGGTGAATGCCAGCACCACCAGCGAGATGATATAGGGCAGCATATTGTACACCTGACTGGGCAGGTTCAGCGCCGTCAGGAAGTCGAAGCCCATGTAAACGTTGGACAGTGCGCGGAACAGGCCGAACAGCAGCGCCACCAGCGCGATGCGCAGCGGCTTCCACTGACCGAAGATCATGACCGCCAGAGACAGGAAGCCAAAGCCGGCCACGCCGTATTCAAACCGCCACTCGGACACGCCCGCAGTGATGAACACGATGCCGCCGAGACCGCCCAGCACGCCGGAGATCAGCACGCCGGCCCAGCGCATCTTATAGACGTTGATGCCCACGCTGTCCGCCGCCTGCGGATGCTCGCCGCAGGCCATCAGCCGCAGGCCGAACCGGGTCTTGTAAAGAAACACATAGGACGCGATCAGCAGCAGCAGCGTCACCAGCATAAACCAGCTGAACTCGAAGGAGCCGATGCTCACCACAAACGCCTTTTTCGCGCCCGCGTACTGGATGATGGAGGACACGTCGTCCGGGTTGGCCGCGGTGTTGATGGCCTTGACGATGACGGTGGCTCCGGCAGTGCCCAGCAGGTTCATGGCCGTTCCCACCAGCGTCTGGTCCGCCTTGAAGTTGATGCACGCCACCGCCAGCAGGCAGGAATACAGCATCCCGGACAGCGCCGCCGCCAGCAGCACCGCCAGGATCATCACAGGAGCGGACACATCGCTGGAGACATAGCGCATAGCCAGAGCGCCGCCCAAAGCGCCCATAATCATGATGCCCTCCAGACCCAGGTTGATAACGCCGGAGTGCTCGGAAAAGCAGCCGCCCAGCGCCACAAGGATCAGAACGGAGGCGAAGATCAGCGTATATTGTACCAGAAGGGTCATTACTGATCGCCCCCTTTCTTTGCGTCGGCCGCTCCGGCGGTCTGCTCCGCCGCCTTGGCCTTGAGGATGGCCTTCTCCTCGCGCTTGGCGATGGAGACGTTCATGGCGTGCTTCATGAACAGCACGAAGCCGCACAGATAGATGATGATGGAGGAGATCAGATCGGAGATCTGCGCGCAGTACATGGTCTTATCCACGTAAGCGCCTCCGGCGGTGATGTGCTGGATGAAGAAGGAAGCCAGCACCGTTCCGAAGGGATTCAGTCCGCCGAGGAAGGCGGCGGCGATGCCGTTGAAGCCCATGGCCGGGACGGAGGAAGTGGAGCACTGCCACTGCTCATACCCGGTGAGGTACAGCATGGACGCGGCCATGCCCGCCAGCGCGCCGGAGATCATCAGGCTGAGGATGATGTTCCGCTTCTCCGCCATGCCGCAGTATTTCGCGGCGTTCTTGTTGAAGCCGGTGGCCTTCAGCTCGTAGCCGAACTTCGTCTTTTCCAGCACGACCCACACCAGCACCGCGATCAGCACGGACAGCGGAATGGCAAGGCCCACATACTGGTTCTTGTTGAACAGCGCACCCAGCCCCAGAGAGGGCAGCACCGCGCTGGGATTCGTGTGGGAGAGCACCAGCGTATAGGGGCTGGTATCCTCCTTTACCGTGGTCAGGAGCATATTGGTCAGATACAGCACGATCCAGTTGAGCATGATGCCGGAGATGACCTCGTTGACGTTGCAGTAGGACTTGAGCAGGCCGGAAATACCGCCCAGCAGCGCGCCGCCCAGAATGGCCAGCAGCATGCACGGCAGCCAGCTCCAGCCCAGTCCCAGCGCCGCGTACAGGCTCAGCGCCGCGCCGGCGCAGTACTGTCCGGCGGCGCCAATGTTGAAAAGGCCCACCTTATAGGCGAACAGGATGGCCAGCGCACACATCAGCAGCGGCGCGGTCTTGACCAGCGTGTTGCCCAGATACTTCATCTGGGACGCGGGCTTGTTGTAGGTCAGGAAGTTTTTAATGACGGTGGTGATGGCCTCGCCCGCGCCGGCGGGATTGATGAGCAGCAGGACCACATATCCGAGGAACAGGCCCAGCACGACGCACGCCAGAGACGCCAGCAGGGACTGCACCCCGTCGTTTTTCAGAAGATTCCGCTTCATGCCTTCACCTCATCTCTCTTGGCGCCGGCCATGTAGAGGCCCAGCTCCTCCTGGGTGGTGGTCTTGGGGTCCAGCTCGCCCACGATCTCGCCCTCGTACATCACAAGGATGCGGTCGGGAACGTCCATGACCTCGTCCAGCTCCAGACTGACCAGCAGAACGGCCTTTCCGGCGTCCCGCTGGGCCACGAGCTGACGGTGGATGTACTCGATTGCGCCCACATCCAGTCCGCGGGTAGGCTGCACCGCCACCAGCAGCTCCGGGTCCTTGTCGATCTCCCGGGCCACGATGGCCTTCTGCTGGTTGCCGCCGGACATGCTCCGAGCAATGGTGATGGGGCCTTGTCCGCTGCGCACGTCATACTGCTCGATGAGCTTTCCGGCGTACTGGCGGATGTTCTTGCGGCGCAGGAAGCCCGCGCCGTTGGTGAACTCCGGCTCGAAGTAGCGCTGGAGCACCATGTTGTCCTCCAGCGAATAGTCCAGCACCAGACCGTGCTTGTGCCGGTCCTCGGGAATGTGGCTCATGCCCATGGTGCTGCGCTGGCGGATGGACGCGTGGGTGATGTCCTTGCCGCACAGGGTCACCGTGCCGGAGGACAGCGGCTCCAGACCCGTCAGCCCGTAGACAAACTCGGTCTGGCCGTTGCCGTCGATACCGGCAAGGCAGACGATCTCGCCCCGGCGGACCTTGAGAGAGACGTTTTTCACCGCGTTGTTCTTGTGCATCTTGGAGGCCATGGTCATGTTCTTGACTTCCAGGACCACCTCGCCCGGCTCCATTGGCTTTTTCTCCACATGGAAATTGACGCTGCGGCCCACCATCATGGCGGACAGCTCCTCCATGGTGGTATTGGCGGTCTCCACAGTGCCGATGTACTTACCCTTGCGCAGGACGGAGCAGCGGTCCGCCACCGCCATGATCTCCGCCAGCTTGTGGGAGATGAAGAGGATGGACTTGCCCTCGGCGGCCAGATTGCGCATGATCTGCATCAGCTCGTCGATCTCCTGCGGGGTCAGGACGGCGGTGGGCTCGTCGAAGATCAGGATCTCGTTGTCGCGGTAGAGCATTTTCAGGATCTCCGTGCGCTGCTGCATGCCCACCGTGATGTCCTCGATCAGCGCGTCCGGATCCACGTGCAGCCCGTACTTTTCGCTCAGGGCCAGCACCTTTTCCCGGGCTTCCTTCTTCTGCAAAAAGCCGTGCTTCGTCGGCTCCACGCCCATGATGATGTTGTCCAGCACGGTGAAGCACTCCACCAGCTTGAAGTGCTGGTGGACCATGCCGATACCGAGGTCGTTGGCGTCGTTGGGGTCCTTGATCTGGACGGGCAGGCCGTCCTTTCTGATCTCGCCCTCCTCCGGCTGGTAAAGGCCGAACAGAACGCTCATCAGCGTGGACTTGCCCGCGCCGTTTTCGCCCAGCAGCGCGTGGATCTCTCCCTTTTTCAGTTGCAGGGTGATGTCGTCGTTGGCGATAATGCCTGGGAATCTCTTGGTGATATGCAGCATTTCAATGGCATACGGAGTTTCCAAGTCAAACCGCCCTCCTTCCGTTTTATGGTTCTCCGCGAGGGTCCTCAGGGACAGAAACCGCTGTTTCTGTATCGGCCCGGAGGACAGCGGTCCGGCGAGTCGATGATTAGTTCCAGTATACTATATCTCTTTTGAAAAGCCAAGATTTTTTAGCGAAAAAGACGAACTTTTTGAGTCGCCTGGAAGAAAGAGGGAGACGGGCGGAAGCCCGTCTCCCTCTGCGCGTAATAGATTACGCGGATCGTCTCCGGATCAGCCCTTGAGCTGGCCCTGAGCGTCCACAGTGATGACCGTGGCAAAGTCCTCGGGGGACTTGCTGATGTCGTTGGAAACGGTCAGCTTGCCGTCGAACATATCCTTGACCATGGCCTTGTAGTCGTCCTGCGTGAAGGCGC
The DNA here is from genome assembly GCA_934574045.1 of uncultured Oscillibacter sp. GTDB lineage: Bacteria > Bacillota > Clostridia > Oscillospirales > Oscillospiraceae > Oscillibacter. The sequence goes on from CAKTMK010000030.1 coordinate 25,191, forward strand.
CGTCAGCCCACTGGGTGGACTCCATGGGGATCTGGACGTAGTTGGCCTCGGGATCGTCGCCGGAGACAAGGCCCAGCGTGGCGATCTGGCCCACGTACTTATCCCAGTTGCCGTTGACGATCACGTCGGTCAGGGTGTCGTAGGTGGTGGGATACAGGCCCTTCATGGCGGAGGTGATGGTCAGGGACTTGAAGCTGTCCACGGTGGCGGCGTCCGCGCCCTCGCCGGCGGCGTAGGCGGCGATCACGCCGGCCTGGTCGGTATCCACGCCGATGACCTTGCCGTCGACCTTCTTGGCAGCGTCCACAGCGGAGGTGTAGATGCCGCCGCCGCAGGCGAACACAGCCTCGGTGCCGCCGGCGTACCAGGTATCCATGGCGGCGGTGATGTCAGCGTCGCCGTAGAACTGGCCGCCGTACACATACTTCAGGGACACGTCGGTCAGGCCCATGTCGGCCGCAGCGGCGTCAACACCCTGCACGAAGCCGTAGCCATAGCGGACGACGGCGGGAACGGCCATGCCGCCCAGGAAGCCCAGGTTCTTATAACCCAGCTTCACCGCAGCGTAGCCGGCCATGTAGCCGCACAGCTCTTCCTGATACACGGCGCAGTACACGTTGCTCATGTCCACGTACTTGTTCAGGTCCCAGTTGTCGGGATTGTAGTCATACTGCTCGCCGGCAGCGTTGACGCCGGCTTCCAGCAGGTCGCCCTTGGCCACGTCCAGCGCGATGAACTTCACGTCGGGGAACTCGGGAGCGGCCTCCACGATGGCGCCGCCGAAGGCGTAGCCGGGCATCACGATGACGTTGTAGCCCTCGTCAACAGCCTTCTCGATCATGGCCACGCGGTCGGCGGTGTTGTCGCCGGCGGGCTTGAAGTAGTTGAAGGACACGCCGTTGTCCTCGCAGAACGCCTTGCAGGCCTCGTAAGTAGTCTGGTTGAAGGACTGGTCGGTGATGTCGCCGTAGTCCGTAATCATGGCCACCTGATAATCGGCGGCGGCCGCCGCGCTGCCGGACGCAGCCGCGGAACCGGAGGCGCTGCCGGAGGAGGCCGCGGGCGCGGAGCTGCTGCCGCCGCAGGCGGCCAGAGACGCGGTCATGACCAGAGCAAGAGCCAGAGCAAGAAACTTCTTCATCTGAAATCAAACCTTCTTTCAAAATTTTGGCCTGAGCGGTGGAAAAACACCACTCAAAAACGGCACGTAAGCCATTATACCAATTCTTTGCAAGGATTTCAACAAAAATTAAAATTGTTTTTCCGTTTTATTCCTGAGTGGGACCGTTCCGCTCACTTTTTCGCCATTTCCACGGCAGTGTCCAGCGCGATCTCCATCATCTGTGTGAAGCTGGTCTGGCGCTGATCGGCGGGCAGGCCCTCGCCGGTAACGATGCTGTCGGACACGGTGCAGATGGTCAGGGCGCGCTTTCCGGCCTCCAGCGCGTTCCAATACAGCGCGGCGGACTCCATCTCCACCGCCACAACGCCGTAATCGGCCCACTTCAGGGAGTCGTTGGCCTTGTTGTAGAAGATGTCGCTGGAGAAGAAGCTGCCCACGACCCAGCTTGCGCCGGACTTGCGGGCCACGTTCACCGCCGTCTCCAGCAGCTCATAGTTGGCCACGGGCGCAAGGGTGCCGCCCAGACCGAACTGGTGGGCGTAATTGGAGTCGGTGCAGGCCGCCTGACCCAGCACCACGTCCCGCAGGTGGAGCTTGTCGGTGATGGCGCCCGCGGAGCCGACGCGGATGATGTTGTCCACGTCGTAGAAGTGGAACAGCTCGTGAGAGTAGATGCCGATGGCGGGCATACCCATGCCGGAGGCCATGACGGACACCGGCGTGTCCTTGTAAAGGCCGGTATAGCCCTGCACGCCGCGGACGTTGTTCACCAGCTTGGCGTCCTTGAGGAAGTTCTCCGCGATGTACTTGGCCCGCAGGGGATCGCCGGGCATCAGTACGGTCTTTGCGAAATCGCCTTTTTCTGCGCTGTTGTGGGGAGTGGACATATGAATACCTCCTTAAAAATTGACAGAGACTGTAAAATCTGATATCTGCCGGAGCGCCCGCTCCGGCGGGGCCGCTTTTCCGGGGCGCTTACTTCTCCAGCGCCTTCACCGCCTTGACCACGCGGGACGTGCCCAGCCGGTCCGCGCCCAGCTCGATGAACGCCTCCGCGTCCTTTAGGCCGGCGATGCCGCCGGCGGCTTTGATCTTCACGCCGGGGCCGACATGGGCCTTGAACAGGGCCACGTCCTCCCGGGTCGCTCCGCCGCCGCCGAAGCCGGTGGAGGTCTTGATAAAGTCCGCGCCGGAGGCGGTGACGATCTCGCAGAGCTTGATCTTCTCCTCATCGGTGAGGAAGCAGGTCTCAATGATGACCTTCAGGAGCCTGCCGCGGCAGGCGTCCTTCACCGCCTTGATCTCGGAGAGCAGCGCGTCCCACTTCTTGTCCTTCACCCAGCCGATGTTAATAACCATGTCGATCTCGTCCGCGCCGTTTTCCACCGCGTCGGACGCCTCAAAGCACTTCGTTTTGGTGGTGGAATAGCCGTTGGGGAAGCCGATCACCGTGCAGATGGGCAGCTTTCCGGCCACGTACTCCGCTGCCTGCGCCACATAGCTGGCCGGGATGCACACGCTGGCGCAGCCGTACTTCATGCCGTCGTCGCACAGGGCGCGGATCTCGTCCCATGTGGCCGTCTGGGCCAGAAGCGTATGGTCGCAGCGAGACAAAATATCTTTCAGTTCCATTTCAGTTCGCTCCTTTATATTCATCTCCGGCCCCCGCCGCGGGGGTGCTCGGGGGCGGAGCGGCGGACCTCGGCGCCGCCGGTGCAGACCATTGTACCATCTTTTTTCCAGCCTGTCCACGCCTGAGCGAAATTTGACCGCGGGCGGGCCGTCTTTTCCCGCGCCGTCTTGAAAAACCGGAGGGCGCGTGCTAGAATGGAGCCAGTTTTTTGTGGAGGTCAACGTACATTATGAAAAAGAAGCTATTCGCGCTGCTCCTTGCGGCGGCGCTGACGGTCTGCGCCGTTCCGGCGCAGGCGCTCACCGGCGAGGGCAGCCGCGCCGCCCAGACGCTCTCGGCGCTCAATGTGGTACGGGGCGCGTACAATGTGAACGATCCCGCCACCCGGGCGCAGGCCGCCGTGATCCTTGTCCGTCTCGCGGGCGCGGAGCAGACCGCCGCCGCGGACATCACGCGCATCCCGTTCCGGGATGTGCCGGCCTACGCGGTCCAGCCCGTGCGGTATGCCTACGGTCAGGGCTGGCTCACCGGCGTCACCGGCGATGTTTTCGGCGCGTCCGAGGCCATCTCCACCCAGTCCTACTGCGCGGCGCTGGGCCGGATGCTGGGCTACACCACCGACGACTTTTCCTATGAAAACGCCGTTTCCTTTGCCCGGCACATGGCCCTCACCTCCCGGGACTACGGCGAGACGCTGACCCGCGGGGACCTCTTTGAGCTGACCGCCGGGGCGCTGTACGCCCGGTATAAGGACGGCGGCAGCACCGTGCTGGAGCATCTGTGCGCCGTCTCCCCCGCCGCCGCGGCGGGCGCGGAGCGTCTGGGCCTGAACGACCCGGAGCTGACGATCCGTCAGGCGGCGGACCGGTTCACCGCCGCCGTGTTCCAGCTTACCACCTTTGAAGATGCCAGCGGCTTTGACCCCGACGAGCCGGACGGTACCGCCAGCGGCTTCTTTATCACCCGGGACGGGCTGGCCGTCACCAATTACCACGCCATCGACGGCTGCTCCGCCGCCTATGCCACGCTGGTCAGCGGCGAGCGCTACCCCATTGAAACGGTCGTGTACTACGACGCGGGGATCGACATCGCGGTGCTGCGGGTGAGCCGGACCGGGATGGACGGCGTAAAGACCCCGGGCTTTGTCTGGCTGGACACCGCCGCGCGGGACACCCTGCGGGTGGGCGACGTGGTATACACCATCGGCAGCCCGCTGGGACTGGGACTGGCCGTCTCCTCCGGCGTCATCAGCGACACCAGCCGGGTGGTGGACCGGTACGACGCGCCGTGCATCATGTCCACGGCGGATATCTCCCGCGGCTCCAGCGGCGGCGCGCTGCTCAACGAGTACGGGCAGGCCATCGGCGTCACCTCCGGCGCGTTCACCTACGGCAACAATATGTATCTGGCCGTGGCCATCGACCCCGTTCTCTCCGCCGACCTGACCGCCGAGGGCCAGACGATGGCGCAGGTCCGGGAGTACGAGGCCAACCGGGCCAAGGACGCCGCGTAAAAATATCCGCATCACCGCAAAAAGCGGGCCGCTCCCAAAGGGGCGGCCCGCTTTCTCTGTTCTCAGTCAGAACGGCGGCAAAGGCCCGCCGCAGCGCAGGCGCATTT
>CAKTMK010000031.1 GCA_934574045.1 uncultured Oscillibacter sp.
AAGACATGGGGCAACAAATTTGTTGAAAATCTTGCCGCCGACATTAAAATTTCTTTTCCGGACGCCACCGGCTACTCCGTGAGAAACCTGAAATATATGGCGAAGTTTGCTCTGCGTTTTCCTGACAAGGAAATTGTGCAAGCAGCGCTTGCACAAATTACTTGGTATCACCACATTGCCCTAATGGACAAGGTGAAAACCGCAGACGAGCATATCTGGTACGCTGAACAAGCTGCTAAGAACGGCTGGTCCCGCAATGTGCTGGTTCACCAAATCGAAAGTGGGTTGTATCAGCGGCAGGTGTTGGCAGAGAAGGTATCAAACTTTGAAAACCGCCTTCCCTCTCCGCAGAGCGAACTCGCGGCCCAGACGATGAAAGACCCATATATCTTTGACTTTATCCCGTTCAAAGAGGACATGGTAGAGCGTGACATCGAGCAGGCGCTGGTCAAGGATGTGACGAAGCTTTTGCTGGAACTGGGAACCGGCTTTGCGTTCCTTGGCAATCAGTACCACCTCAATGTGGGCGGCGATGATTTCTACATCGACCTGCTGTTCTATAACCTAAACCTCCGTTGCTATGTGGTGATTGAACTGAAAACTGGTGAGTTCAAACCGGAGTACGCTGGACAACTCAACTTCTACCTCTCCGCCGTGGACGGCATTCTGAAAAAGGAGCAGGACAATCCCTCGATTGGCCTGCTGCTCTGCAAGAGCAAGAATGACCTTGTGGCGGAGTATTCGCTCAAGGACATGAGCAAGCCCATCGGCGTCAGCGCCTATCAGATCACCTGCGATCTGCCGGAAGAATTGGAACGCCAGTTGCCGTCAGTGGAGGATATCCAGAAGCGAATCAAAAAACTGTAAACCACGATTGATGGTCCTACATAGAGGTACGACAGATGACATTTACCAACTGGACTTTGACTGCAAAGACAGCAGATGAGCGGCGATATATGAGTCCGCTATTTACATTCGTACTAAAACAGTTTGTGGAGATTTTTGGAATTACAGCACTAAATAGTGAGCCGTGCGTTGTGTATAATGAGCCAACCGCACCCTATCCGATGCTTATCACCAATTGCACACCGATTCAAATTCGAACTTGTTCTGCCTCGCTCAATTATTGGGCACAATATATTTATCAATTATCTCACGAATTAACGCACTACATTATTCACCAGCAGAAAGAAGACAAAGAGGCCATCGTTCGATGGTTTGAAGAAACTATCTGCGAAGCAATGTCATTATACATGTTAAAGGTGTCCAGTCTGAGATGGAGTGAATGCTCATTATCAAGTATTAATCCAAATTACGGAGCGGCCTTAATGGATTACTTTAAGAAAGTTTACAACAAAACAGCCCCAAGCACACTGAAAAAATGCCATACGCTTGATGACTTAAAAGAGGTTGAAAATTCTTGCGAAACTCGAAGGGATGAGCGTGGTATTGAGCGAAACTATTTGCTGAATAACTTTCTTGAATATCCCGATAGCATTTCTGCATTTATTTATTATCCTCTATATATGCGAGGTAACCTCCAAATTGATTTCGCCAAATGGAGGGAAAACAGCCCGTCACCTATTGTTTCCGCATTAGAATCCATACAGCCTAACCTTGCATCATAAACAATAGTCAAAAGCCTTGTGAAAATATCCAGAATAGTATAGCTTGCCAAAAGTCCTCGAAATCGTCTGATTTCGAGGACTTTTACTTTTCATAAGTTGTCATTTTCGGATACCACTTTTTTCTGACCCAAACGCTGACCCCAACGGGAGCAGCCAGCATCAGTCTGAAAACGGCCCAATACGGTCCGGCCCTCCCTCCCGGACGGTCTCCTCCTCGGCGCTGAAAAGCGCCGACTGCAAGAGTTTGCGGGTATCCCACACGTTTCCATGCTCCAGAAGGTCAATGGAATCCGACGCCGCGGCAGCCAGAATATGATACGCCTTTTCAATATCCGGCATGTGCATCACCTCTTGCGTTTATTTTAAGGGATATTCCCTTAAAATTCAATAAGGAATATTCCCTTATAGCATACTAAAGCCACGAGGTGATAGTATGTATGAACATTTACGAGCCATGCGAGAGGACCGTGATCTGTCACAAAAGCAGTTGGCAGACCTGCTTCAGATTCATCAAACCACCTATTCCGATTATGAACTCGGAAATGTAAATATCCCTGTAACAGCGTTGACCCGACTGGCCGACTTTTATCAAACAAGCATTGATTATTTAGTTGATTACACAGATGACCCTACGCCATACCGAAAAAAGAGCAAATGATTTTTACAGTTTCCGCTATGGAGTGTATTGCCCCTTAGTCGCCGCTCTCTCTGTTCACTATTCACCACATCGTCGAACACGCACTTTCCGGTCTCGTGGCACTTGCGGCAGGCGATGCAGCCCCGAATGTCCTTGCTGCCCACATGGAGCAGTTCCGCTTCGATGCCCTCAGCCTCCAGCGCCTTTTTCAGTTCGGTCAGTGCGGTATAGGTGCAGCCCCTTGGACGGGGACTGCCGTTGATAAGCAGTGCTTTCATCTTCCGCACCTCACTTGCACTCGGTCAGAATTTCGTAAATCTCATCATGGGGCAGCTTTTTGCAGCAGCCAGCGGTGACGTTGGTGGAATCCGCGATGGCGCGGAAGTCGGTATCGGCGGGGATACCAAGCTCGGTAAATGTAGTCGGCAGACCGATCTCCTTGATGAAGTCTGCCAGCGCGTCGATACCGGCGGCAGCGGTCTCTTCCTCGTTGCCCTTGGGGGCGATACCCCAGACATTCTGAGCAAACCGCGCAAACCGTGCCGCACCGGACTGGTAGATATGGCGGTACAGAACGGGATGGATCACCGCCAGACCCGCGCCGTGATTGCAGTTGGTGTAAGCGCCCAGCTGGTGCTCCAGCATATGGCACTGGAAGTCGGTGACCTTGCCGATCTTCAGCACGCCGTTTTCCGCCATAGCGGACGCCCACGCCAACTCACTTCTGGCATCGTAATTCTCCGGGTCGGTCAGCAGAATGCGGATGTTGCGGATGACGCTGCGCATGACGGCTTCGTTGATGTCATCAGACAGATTGTTTATATCCGGCTTGCCGAAGTATGTCTCCATGGCATGGCTCAGGGTATCAAAGGCGCCGGAGAGGGCCTGCTTCATGGGAACGGACAGCGTGTAGCTGGGGTCAAGGAACGCGAACTCCGCCTGTGCGCCCCAAAGCGCGCCCTTGATCTTCTTTTCCTCGTGGGTGATGACCGCGCCGTTGTTCATTTCGCTGCCGGTACCGAACACGGTGACGATGGTGCCGAGAGGAATGAACTTTGTGGGCAGCGTGTGCTTCGTGTACTGCATCTCCCAGATGTCCTCGTCGAGATTTGCCTGCGCGGAGATGACCTTGCAGCAGTCGGAGACGCTGCCGCCGCCAACGGCGAGAATCAGGTCTACATGGTTTTCCCGCGCCAGCTTCGCGCCCTCCTGCACCTTGGCATAGGTGGGGTTCGACATGATACCGGAGAACTCCACGACGCGCTTGCCTGCGGCGTTCAGGATGCCAATGATCTCATCGTACACGCCGTTGCACTTGATGGAACCGCCGCCGTAGGCCAGCATGACGGTCTCGCCGTAGTTCCCCAGCAGACTGCCGAGATACTCCTTCACGCCGCCCTTGCCGAAATACACCTTGGTCTTGTTCTCAAAAATAAAGTTGTTCATAAAAACGCGCCCTTTCTTGTGTGTATATCGTTTCTATGCTATAATGCGATGAATGCATCCGGTTGATACTGCCGATTATAATTTCCGGTTGTTACAACCGGTCAAGTGGTTTTGAACAGGAATTTGCGAACTTTTTGTAAACAGTGAGAAATGACCATGCTCTATACCATGATGCAGGTCTGTAAGGAAACGAACATGACCTATCAGGCCCTAAAATTTTACTGCAACGAGGGGCTTGTCCCCAACGTGAAGCGGGATAAGAACAACCGCCGCGTGTTCGACGAGCGGGACGTGGCGTGGATCAACAGCCTGACCTGTCTGAAAAAGTGCGGCATGAGCATTCAGGAGATGAAGGATTACCTCGCCCTGTGCCTGCAAGGAGAAAGCACGATCCCCCAGCGCAAGAAAATGCTGGAGCAAAAACAGGAGGCCCTGCGGGAAACGATCCGGGAATTGCAGGATAGCGTGGCCTACATCGACTGGAAGCAGAATTTCTATGATGAGGTGCTCTCCGGCAGGCGCCCGTACGAGAGCAATCTGATCCCGGTCGAAACGTAACGCGCTCCAAGATCTCATTTGCTTTTGCCGAAAGGCTTGGGGGCAGATCTCTCCCGGCGCGCAAAAAAGCTCGTGAAGTCAATGACCTCACGAACTTTTTTCTCCATTTCTCCCGAATCCATTTTGCAGAAGATCTGCGGCAAAAAGTGAAAGAAGCGGCCGCAGTTGCGGCCGCTTCTTATATAAACAAGTTGTCATATGTCACATGAAGCGCATCCTTGAGCGCCTTGATCTCCTCGGGATACAAACGGCGCTGCCCGACCTCCACTTTTGCGATCGCGCTCCGTGTCAAGTCACAGCCCAAAACCTGCAGCTTGGCAGCAAGCTGTTCCTGCGTCAGCCCTCTGTCCTTACGCAGTTCCGCAAGCCGTTCTCCTTGCCGCACAGCATAATCGTTACTTGTGGGTGTCACCTCCGTGCACCAAATTGGTGCATTGTGAGTTGATTTTACCCACTCTTTATGCCAAGATTGCACTGCATTAGTGCAAAGGTGAAATTTTATGCCGGGCATAACAAAAGCATATCATATTTTACTTGCTGCCGCATCAGATGCTGTCGACCTGCTGAAGCACGGCAATGTGTGGGATGCCCGCAAAATGCTGCAATCGGCGCTTCTCCGCGCAGAAGAAGAAAGCATGAAGGATGGCGGCCCGGACAGTACGGCGCCATCCCCGTGATCCCACCGCGGCGGCAGGATGCGCTTTCCTTGCTCACCACGTCAGGGAGAACTCCACCAGCTCCGGCGTTTCCGGTTTGCCGATGAGGGGTTCCCTCCGGTCCAGCGCGGAGAGCCGCGTCAGTTCATCGCCGGTCAGCGCAAAATCAAACAGATCAAAGTTCTCCCGGATATGCTCCGGCTCGGCGCTTCTGGGAATGACGGCAATGCCCTTCTGCGTCAGGAACCGGAGCAGGATCTGCGCCGGGGTCCTGCCGTATTTTTCGGCAAGGGAAAGCACGGCAGGCTCCCGATACATCTCATTGCGGTTTCCCTGTCCCAAGGGCGCGTAGGCCATGTGGGCCACGCCCTTTTTGTCCATCCAGCCCCGCTCGGCGGTGCGCTGGCAGTACAGGTTCGTTTCGATCTGGTTGACAGCCGGAACGATCCGGTTGTAGGCGATCAGGTCAAGGAGCTGATCCGGCTCGAAATTGGAGGCGCCGATAGCGCGGACCCTGCCGTCCGCATACAGGTTTTCCAGCGCCCGCCACGCCGCGTAGTAGTTGGCAAACGGCCAGTGCAGGAGCAGCAGATCGACATAGTCCGTTTGCAGAGCTGCAAGCGACTGCATGACCGTCTGTTCTGCGTGTTCATAAGATTTGAAGTTCACCTTGGTGACGAGGAACAGCTCTCGGCGGTCAACGCCGCTCCGCCGGATGCCCTCGCCCACAGCCGTTTCGTTGCCGTAGGCCTCCGCCGTGTCGATCATGCGATAACCGCTTTCAATGGCGGCCGCGACCGCGCCGGCACAGGTCTCCCCGCTCAGCATAAACGTGCCGAAGCCCGCAAGCGGCATCTGCACGCCGTTATTCAAGGTCAAATATTCCATAGTTCGTCCTCCCTGATCGGATTTGCACAGACAGGTTTTCTGTGTTACAATCATTCTAACAAGTTCGTGTAACACGAAGTCAAGAGGATTTTTCGGAGGCACGGCCATGCACTATACGATCAGGCAGATGGCGGAGAGGTTCCGCGTCACGGAGCATACGCTGCGGTTTTATACGGACAGGGGACTGCTACCCTGCGAGCGGGACGGCGGCAACCGCCGGGTATTCAACGAGGAATCCGTCAACTGGATGCAGGGCATCCAGTGTCTGAAGGGCTGCGGCGCGTCCATTGAGGACATCCGGGAATATTGCCGTCTGTGTCTGCTGGAGGGCTCCGAGGAAAATCTGCGGGCGCGGTACGCCATCATTCTCAAGCAGCGGGAGGAGGCCTATCGGCGGCTGAAGGAAGCCCAGGCCACCGTGAACTACATGGATGAAAAGGCCGCGCACTATGAGGCCATTCTTGCGGGATTGGCTCCGGACAACACCAACCCGAAAAACTGGACGGCGGAGAACCGGCCGAAGCACGGCTGATCCGGCCCGTTCTCCCGTCCGTTCAGCCGGGTTTTTCCGTCTCTTGCCTAAGCTGCCATAAAGGAGAAAATCTGCCATGGATCTGGATTGGAACATTCTACACTGGATACACGATACCACAGCCCGTCCGTTCCCGGACTTCCTGATGCCGAAGATCACGGCTCTCGGCAACGGCGGCGCGGTCTGGCTGGCGGCGGCAGGCGGACTGGCCTGCACAAAGAAGTACCGCAAGCAGGGCGCTCTCCTGCTGGGCGGACTAACGGCGGGCGTTTTGGTGGGAAACGTATTCCTGAAAAACGTCATTGCCCGCCCCCGGCCCTGCTGGCTGGATCAAAGCGTGCCGCTGCTGGTGAAGGTCCCCACGGACTACTCCTTCCCCTCCGGACACACGCTCTCCTCCGTCATCGGCGCGGTGATCCTGACCCGGACTGACCGCCGCTTCGGCTGGGCCGCCATCCCGCTGGCCTCGCTCATTTCCTTTTCCCGGCTGTATCTCTATGTCCACTTCCCCAGCGACATTCTGGGCGCGGCGGTGCCGGGCGTCGCGATCGGCGAGCTGACGTTCCGCTGGGGAGGCCGTGCGCTGGAGAAGCGCGCAGCGCAAACGGAAGACGCCTGCCTGCCGCCAGCTCATTGGCCCACCTTTGATCCGGAGCAGAATCGGGCCGGACGGAAGCGGCGGAAAAACCGCCGAGCGAACAGCGGGAAAATGACAGATCGGAGCCGTTTCAACTCCGATCTGCCCTCTAACAGCCGGAAAACCGAATCTCTCACGGCGCACCACGGCGGAGCAAGCGATACATAGCTTGCTCCGCCTTATTTTATAAATCGGAGCGCACCCGCGTCGCTGCTCCTCGGTCAGGCAGACCCATGTTTGCTCTCAGCAGCTTTTGTTTGAGCAGGACATTCCAAATTCCCCGCGCGGAAGCGCCGGGAGCTGCCGCCGCGCTGCGCGAAAGGCCGCGGGCCGCTTCGGTGATTCAAAAATGATTTTTTATGCTTTTTCACGGTTTTTCTCCTGTACCCCTCTTGCTTCGTTCATGGGTGAACGGATTATAATCCCATTATAGAGGCGTCTGCGCCGGCAGCAAGTCCGGCGGCAAACAGAGGATCTTGTGGTGCTGGCCAGCACCACAGCCTTCGGGTACCCGAAGGCTGAACGAGCTTTGAAAAGGAGCAGAGGAACCATGAAAATTTGGAAACGTCCGTTTTGCATAGCGCTGTGTCTGTGCCTGCTCTGCGGGCTGCTGCCCGTCGCGGCGCAGGCAGCTGATCCGCCGGCGGTGACGATCTCCACCGCCGGAACCGTCTATCAGTATGCCAAAAGCGGGACAAATCCCGACCAGCTGGCCTACGGCACGGCGTCCGCCGACACGCCCATCGGCGCCGTGACCAACGCCGCGGCCGATAACGGCGGGACCGTGTTCACGGTCAGTACCGGCTGGGACCGGAATTTCAAGCTGCTTTATAAGGAGATCCCCGTCACGGTCAAGGTTCCTGCCAACACGGAATACACCGTCACGTTCAGCTACGCCTTCAGCGGGACCTTCCACCAGCCCTCTGGAAATACCACGGCGAAGTTCGCCGCGCAGGCCGTGTATCTGGGGGAAACCGGGGCTTCCAACAGCGTGACGTTCTTCACGGCGTCCAGCTCCGAGGTGAAGACCACACGGGGCGGAAGCACAGCCGCCAACGTGCATTCGGCAAGGATCGTCAACGGAAACGATTCGGTGGAAAAGCCCGGTTCTTCAAGCGGGAACGTTTTCACCGCCAGCTTCAAGAACACCTCCGGCGCGGCAAAGGACGTCACCCGCTACTTCGGCTGCTGGGCCGCCTGCGGCGACGGCAGCGAAAACCCCAGCAGCATGACGCTGAGCTTCACGCTCACGCCGGTGACAGCCGCCTGCACCGTGACGCTGGACGCCAACGGCGGCTCGGTCAGTCCCGCCAGCAAAAGCGTGACCCTCGGCGGGAACTACGGCAGCCTGCCCACGCCCACCAGGGCGGGGTATACCTTTACCGGCTGGTACACGGCTAAAACGGGCGGCACGCGGGTGTATAACTACGGGAGCCTCGTCAGCGATGCCAACCACACCCTTTACGCCCACTGGAGCGAAAATCACACGCACGAGGCCGTGCCGGGTGGAGGGGATAAAACGTTTACAGCAAAAGACTCTGTACCAACATCAAACACTGTCACAGGGAACTACTATTTGACGCAGAATCAAACCATTTCCAGCAACAGTGAGCAAATTTGGACGTCAGGTAACTACTTGGCACTTTGTTTGAACGGTAAAACGATTGCCGTTCAAATTAAAGATGGAGCGATAAAAGGCACCCAGTATGGTCCCAAAACAATCTATATTTGCGACTGTCAGGGCAGCGGAGAGATCGTCAGTGAGATTGCTGGCGGCTATGTCTTAGGGAAAACAAGAGGTTATGATCTTTACCTTTATGGTGGAACATTCAAAGGGGCTATAATTCGAGACCAAGGTTATTATACCTTAGTGGTGGACGGTGCTGCCCTCTACGCCACCGACACGGCCATCAGTGCCGGTACATATGTCGAAGCGACCATTAAAAGCGGCATTGTATCCAGCAGCGGCAATCAGGCTATATATGCGAAGGCGGGGGCCGTCAACAGCAGCGGCGTCTTTGTACGCGGCGGCATGATCGAGAACACGGGAGAAGGCTGCGCGATCCGCGTCGGCGATGAGGAAACGGTCCACCTCTCCGGCAGCCCGATCATCACGGGCAAGAGCTGCGACATTCTTCTGGAAAAGAACGCCACTGTTACGGTGGACGGCAGCCTCACCGGCTTTTTTTCCGTCGGTCTGGACGGCCCGGCGACAGTCACTGCCGGCACTCCGGTGACCATCGCCGTCGGGAAAGACGGCGGCGATCCCACCGGGCACTTTGTCCTGCCGGATACGGCGGAGTACGAAGACCTGTACCTTCAAAATGGGACAGATACGGACGGCAACAAGATCGTGCAGGTCTGCCGCCATACCCACTCCGGCGGCACGGCCACCTGCACGGCGAAGGCAGTCTGCGCGTCCTGCGGCAAGGAGTACGGCGATGAGCCGGCCGGACATGATATCGTCAAGCACGGCGGAAAGGCTTCAACGTGTACGGATACAGGTCACTGGGCTTACGAAACCTGCTCCAAGTGCGATTACACGACCTATGAGGTGATCCCCGCCAACGGACACAATTACGGCAGTCTGATCGCGCAGGTCGACGCTGCCTGCACCGCGGCAGGCATGAAAGCATACTATCAATGCTCGGACTGCAAGGCGTATTTTGACGCGAATAAGAACCAGACGACAAAGGATGCGCTGGTAATTCCCGCCAGCGGCCACACCAACGGCGCGGCGGTCAGAGAGAAGTAAACGCCCGCGGCCTGCACGGAATCCGGCAGCTACGAGGAAGTTGTATACTGCATGAAATGCAATGCGGAAATAAACCGCACGGCAAAGACCACTGTCCCGCTGGGTCACGCCACCGTCCATCACGAAGCGCAGGCGGCGACCTGCACGGAAAAGGGCTGGGAGGCTTACGAGACCTGCTCCCGATGCAGCTACACGACCTATCAAGAGGACCCCGCCCTCGGTCACGACTGGGGCGAATGGAACACCACCATAGAAGCGACCGAGGACGCAGAGGGCGAACAAACGCGGACCTGCCGTCGCTGTAATTACAAGGAAACCGTCCCCATTCCCAAGCTCACCCATACGCACAGCATGGAGCACCATCCCGCCGCCGCCCCCGATTGCGGCACGGGAACCAGCGGAAATATCGAATACTGGAGCTGCTCCGGCTGCAGCAAGGTTTTCCGCGACGAGGACGGCACGGATGAGATCGATTTCGATCAAACGATCCTCTCTCCCGACCATGCCCCCGTGAGCGCGTGGAGTACGGATGAAAGCAGTCATTGGCACGTGTGCGGCAAGTGCAGTCAAGCGCTCTCCCCTGCCGCGCATGATTACGACGGCGCGGACGATCCCGACTGCAATACCTGCGGCTATACCCGGCACATCCACGCCCTGACTCCGGTACCCGCCGTTTCGGCAACATGCTCCTCCGCAGGCAATATCGAGCATTATCGCTGCGCGGACTGCGGCAAGCTGTTCCGCGACGGCGCAGGAACGCAGGAGCTTACCGCAGAGGAGGTCGCGATCGAGAAGCTCTCTCATACGCCGGAACCCATTCCCGCCGTCCCGGCCACCTGCGAGCAGGACGGCCTGACGGTGGGCAGCAAATGCTCCGTCTGTCAGGAAGTGATCATACCGCAGGCAACGGCCCCCGCGCTTGGCCACGACTGGCAGCCTGCGGCCTGCGAAACGCCCAAAACCTGCAAGCGTGATGGATGCGGCGCGACGGAGGGCGGCCCCCTCGGCCACGACTGGACGGCCGGCTGGATGTCCGATGCCGGCTTCCATTGGCACGAGTGCCTGCGCGAGAACTGCGGCGAAAAGAGCGGCCACGCCGCCCACATCCCCGGCCCGGCGGCCACCGAGACCGCACCGCAGACCTGCACGGAGTGCGGCTGCGTGATCGCTCCGGCGCTGGAGCACACCCACGTCTATGACCGGCAGAGCACGGACGCGCGGTACCTGAAAGCCGCCGCCGGCTGCACCACAAAAGCGGTCTATTTCTGCTCCTGCGCCTGCGGCGAAGCGGGTACGGAGACCTTTGAAGCCGGCACTCCCCTCGGCCACGACTGGGGCCGCTACACCGTCACCACGCCCACCACGGAGAGCAGCGAGGGCGTGGAAACGCAGGTCTGCACGAGAGACTCCTCCCACACGAGGACCCGCGCCATTCCCAAGCTGCCCGCCCGCACCTACGGCGTCAGCGGCAAGGTGCATGAGAGCGACAAAATCACCCCCGCCGCGAACGCGGACGTGAAGCTGGTGCTGGGCGACCGGCAGATCGCCGCGGCAAAAACCGACAGTCAGGGGAACTACAGCTTTGCAAACGTCGCCCCCGGCATCTACAACCTCGTGGCGGAAAAGGACGGCGTGACCGTGACGGTCAAGGTGGAAGTTGCAAGCGCAAATGTCAAAGTCGATACGATCACCATGCCGCTGGGAAAGACCAGCTCCGTGATAGAGGTCAAGGCCGACGATCCGAAGGAAAACGTGGAAGCCGTGGTCGGAAACCTTGAGAAGGTGTTTGAGGAGGTCGGAGACGACAGGCCCTTTACCAAAACGGACGAGAACACGGTAGAGAACGGCGGCAGCGTGGAAATCAAGCTGACAGTGACCCAAACGGACACGGACGATACCTCCTCCAAGATCAAGGAGGCGCTTCCTGCGCGGGCCAGCGTCGGCCTGCGGCTGGAGCTGAAAGTCAGCAAAACGGTCACGCCCTATAACGGCGTCCCCGTAAGCACAACGATTGAAAATACCGATGTCCTTCTGGAGACCACCATCCGGCTCCCCGCCGCACTCCAGCGCAAGGGAAGCTATACCGTGTACCGTCTGCACGGAACGGAAGTCCACACCCTGACCGCCAAACCGAATGAAGTCGGCGAGTATATTGAGGTCAGCAGTGACAAAACGACCATCACCATCCACGCGCGGCTCTACTCCGAGTACGTGATCGCCTATCAGGAGAGCAGCGGCGGCGGAAGCGGGACCTATGTTCCATCCACCCCGGTCAGCACCCCGGAGCAGCCGAAGAGCGATCCCGTCTGCCCCAAGGATGCGTCCTGCCCCCTCTCCCGCTTCTCCGACCTGACCCCCGCCGCGTGGTATCACGACGGCGTACACTCCTGCATTGAAAACGGCCTGATGCAGGGCCGCTCTGACGGGACTTTCCAGCCGAACGGCGCCGTCACCCGGGCGCAGCTCACGGCAGTGCTGTGGCGGCTGGAGGGCAGCCCCGCCGTCAGCGGCGGCGAGGTCTTCCGCGACGTCAGTTCGGACGCGTGGTGCGCCGGGGCCGTCCGCTGGGCGGCAAAGGAGGGCATTGTGCAGGGCTACCGCGACGGGCGCTTTGACCCGGGCGCGGCTGTGACCCGCCAGCAGACGGCGGCCATCCTGTACCGGTACGCCCTGTACAAGGGCATGGACGTGCGCGTGGGCGAGGACACGAATATCCTCAGCTTCACGGACGCGCTCACCGTCAGCGAATACGCTGTCCCCGCGATGCAGTGGGCCTGCGGCTCCGGCGTGATGAACGGCAAGTCCCAGAACGGCGGCATGATCCTCGCCCCCAGAGATACCACCACCCGCGCCCAGATGGCGGCCATGATCGCGCGCTTTCAGAGCGCTTTCACCAAGGCGATTTGACCCGCGTCTGATCCGAGGCGGAAAAGTCGGCAGTCTCAGCCGGGGATGACGGAATTTTTCCTGAACAAACCGCCCTAAAACGGGCAGAACCTTCCCAGCGCGCCAAAGGCATCCGAAATCGTCTGATTTCGGATGCCTTTGTTTTTCAAAAGCCGCGTTTCCTTGATTTTCCTTTTTTCAACCCGAGCGCCAGCCTCAACGGGAGCGGACGGCATCAGTCCGGAAACAGTCCCGCATGGCCCGGCCCTCCCTCCCGGATGGTCTCCTCCTCGGCGCGAAGAAGCGCCGGCTGCAAGAGCTTGCGGGTATCCCACACGTTTCCGTGCTTCAGAAGGTCCATGGAGTCCGACGCCGCAGCAACCAAAATATGATAAGCCTTCTCAATATCTGGCATGTTATTTTCCCTTTTTATGCGTCACAACTTCGTCATTTTTCCTTATCATTTTAATTTGACGCTACTATTTTGTCAATACTTCGTCATGGAGGTTGACAAAATGACTGACAATAAATCACGCTATACATTGCGAATTGACCCGGACTTATTGGAAAAGCTGGGGTATATTGCCGAATATGAGGGACGTACCAAGAACAAAGAGTTGGAGCGCCTTGTAAAGCTGCATATCGCAAAATTTGAGCAGGAACACGGGAAAATCGAATTGTAACTGCCGCGGCAAGTGTTTGCGAACACGATCAACGGCGCATGCATTCCTGCTTTTTTGAAACACAGCGGAGACATTCTTCATGAAAGAATGTCTCCGCTTGTGATATTGCGCCAGCCGCAAAGCGCGGGTATCGTTTCGACGCAGATCGGCCGCAGATCCAGAGCGATAATGTTCGCTGGCAGGATACTGCCGACCTGCGGCTCGATGTGGTTTTCAGGAACCCTTGGCTGGTTCTGGAGCCAGATCTCTCCCGGTTTTTTAGAACAGCCCCGCGACGATCCCTACGCATTTATCAATCCCCAGCACGCCGCTGTCCAGCGTCAGGTGATAATTTTGAGCGCGGCCCCACTTCATGTTGGTGTAGAAGCGGTGATAGGCCGCCCGGCGTTTATCCTTATCCCGCAGGCGCTCCTCCGGGGACCGCTCCCGTTCGCCATACACTGTGACGATGCGCTCTGCCCGGAACTTCATATCCGCGTGGATAAAGACCTTCAGGCAGTCCGCCTTGTCCTGCAAAATGTAGTCCGCACAGCGGCCGACGATGACGCACGGGCCTTTTTTGGCAAGCTCCCTGATAACCCTGCTCTGATGCTCCCACAGAATGTCCTCGTTGGTGGGGCCGAACATCCGGTTGGAGAACGCGGAGGAGAGAAAACCGCCGGGGGCGTACTCTCCCGCTTCTTTTACATAGTCCGGCGCAAAGCCCGTTTCCTTTGCCATCTCCTGAATGATCTCCGCGTCATAGCAGGGAATGCCCAGCTTTTCCGCCGCCTTTTTGCCGATGGTGCGTCCGCCGCTGCCAAATTCACGGCTGATGGTAATGACTCTGTTTTTCATACGTTCTGCACTCCTTCTGGATTGAGATCACGATATGTTTTTATGATAATAAATAGTGCGATGATAAAGGTCAGAATATCCGACACCGGCATGGAATACAGCACGCCGTCCAAGCCGAAGAACACCGGCAGCAGCAGGGCAAAGCCCACGCCGAACACCACCTCACGGAACATGGACAGCAGCGTGGAGGCCAGCGCCTTACCGACTGCCTGCTGGAAGATACACGGTCAAATTTTTCTATCAAAAGGCGCTCCCTGCGTCTCGGGCCGCAAGGCTTCCTGCCCGCCCGTTGACTTTGAGCCGCACGGAAAGCATCCGCAATATTCGGAGAGAGCCTGCCGGGCAGACTCTCTCCAAAAGGCTGCCTGCGCGGCGGAACAGTCTCTACGCCGCTGTGTACGGACACGGCGGACGCCTGCTCCGCGGCGCTGCGGTCTGACGGAAAGCTCTACCCGGAGATTCCTGCCGCGCTTTCCCCTCTCTTGACGGTGCTTCCTTTTTGTGGTATCTTTTACTCAAGTAATTATTTCAGAACGGAAAGGGCGAAGAAGTTGATTCCCATGATCTTTGTCGTTCTGCTTCTTTCAACGTTCGCCGCCGAATTTCACGTTATTTTCAACGTGATGCCTTGGCACTGCCGCAGCCTTTCCGAGATGACGCAGGCAGACCGGGAACGGTTCCGCCGTGGCCTGCAAATCACGTGCACATGCATTGTGATATGGCTGGTTATTTTTTCCGTTTTGATGATCCCATACCTGTAACTTTTCTTGAACCGCCCTCCCGCCGGGAGGGCAAAACCGTATGATGCCATGATTGCAAGCAGAATCGGGGCGACGGAATGCACGGCTTTATAAGGCGGTTTCAAAGAGAATCCCACTCCATGTGCTGGCTTCTCTGGATCATGACGGTCTCGGCAGGCATTTCTCTGCCTGCATTCGGTGCAGTTGGAGAAAAAAGGCTGGTCGTGACAGGACTCCTCGTTTTCATTCTTCTTCTGCTGTGGTCCATTTTTGCAAGCTCAGCTCCGAAGGAACCTTGAGCACTTCGCCCCTCCCGCCGTTGTCCCCTTGACCTTTGCAGAAAAGTGTGGTATGATCCATCCGTTCACTCGGAGGGTGAGCTGTTCAAAGAAGCAGCAGCCGGACAAGAGGCAGACTGAAACGTCTGTTTCCTGTCCGGCTTTTTTCATGCAAAGGGAGGAATTTGAAATGGATCTTCTGAACGGAAACATCAAGCCGATGTACTTCCGATACCTGTCGGCGGCGTTCGGCAGCGCCATAATTACATCGGTCTATTCCATCGCGGACACGGCGATGGTGGGCCAGTACCACGGGCCGCAGGGGACGGCGGCGCTGGCGGTCGTCGCGCCGGTGTGGAACATCATCTACAGCCTCGGCCTGCTGATGGGCATCGGCGGAAGCGTCATTTTCAGCACGAGGCGCGGCAGCGAAAAGAGCGGCGGGGGCGAAAACCAATATTTCACGGCGGCGGTGATCGGCGCGGCGGTCCTGTCCGTTCTGGCGTGGATCGGCGTCATGTGCTTTGAGCGTCCGATCCTGACCTTTTTCGGCGCGGACGGATCGCTGCTCCCGCTGGCGCAGAGCTATATGCGCCCGATCCGATACGTGTTTCCGCTGTTCCTGCTCAACCAGATGCTGGCGGCGTTCCTGCGCAACGACGGCGCGCCCGCCCTCGCCACGCTCGGCGTGCTCTTCGGCGGCGTCTTCAACATCTTCGGCGATTACTTCTTCGTGTTCGCCTGCGACATGGGCGTTTACGGCGCGGGCCTTGCCACCGCCATCGGCTCCGGCATCTCCTTCCTTGTGATGCTGGCCCACTTTGCCAGCCGTAAGAATACCCTCCGGCTGGTGAAGCCGGAACGGCTCCTCAGAAAGCTCCGGGAGATCTCCGTCACCGGCTTCGCCACCTTCTTCATCGATGTGGCCATGGGCATCCTGACGGTGCTGTTCAACCGCCAGATCATGAAGTACCTCGGCGCAAGCGCATTGGCGGTCTACGGCCCCATCATTCAGGTCAGCACCTTCGTCCAGTGCTGCGCGTACAGCGTCGGGCAGGCGGCGCAGCCCATCCTCTCCACGAATTTCGGCGCGGGGAAAGGCGGACGCATCCGGGAAACGCTCCGGCTCGCGCTGTGGACGGCGGCGTTCTTCGGCGCGTTCTGGACGGCGCTCAGCATGGCGTGTCCGAACGTCTATATCCGCATTTTCATGGCCCCTACGCCGGAGATCCTGAGCATGGCTCCCACCATCGTCCGCACCTACGCGCTCTCCTTCCTGCTGCTGCCGTTCAATATTTTCTCCACCTACTATTTTCAGGCCATCATCCAGCCGAAGGCGGCGTTTGTCGTGTCGGTGGCGCGGGGACTGGTCATCAGCGGCGTTCTGATCCTGACCCTTCCGGTTCTGGTCAGCGCGGACGCCATCTGGTTTGCCATGCCCATCACCGAGCTGCTGGCCGCGCTCTACGCCGCCGGAGCCATCCGGAAATACACGAGGGCGCTGTAAGATCCGCCATCTCCCGATTTTCCGATTTCCCCTATTGCCAATTCTGTTTCCCCGTAGTATAATGCGTGATATACATCGCATGATGTATATCACGCATTTCACATTTTCAGGAAAGGGTGCGCGCGATGGCTCCAAAGAACAAGTTCACGCGGGAAGAAATGACGGAGGCCGCTCTGCGCGTCGTGCGGTCGCTGGGCGGCGGCGGACTGACCGCAAAGACGCTGGCGGACGAGCTGGGCACCTCCACCCAGCCGATCTTCACCGCCTTTGGCTCCATGGAGGGCGTCCGGAAGGCCGTCCACGCCGCCGCCGCGGCCGTGTATGAGCGCTACGCGGACGCGGGGCTGAAGGAGGAGGTCCCCTTCTTCGGCGTCGGGATGCAGCATATCCGATTTGCGCGGGAGGAGCCGGAGCTTTACCGGCTCCTGTTCCTGACGCGGGCGCAGGATCAGGAGTGCCGCGCCATCAGCTCCATGCAGCATCTGCAGGAGCTGGTCCGGCCAACGCTGATGAGCCTTTACCGCATCACCGCGGAGGAAGCCGATCTGTATTTCCGCAGCCTCTGGCTGGTGGGCCACAGCCTGTCCACGCTGATCGTCACCGGCGACTGCCCCTACTCCGATCAGGAGATCGGCCGGATGCTGACGCAGTTCAGCGTCAGCGTCTGCAAGTCCATCAAGGAGATCCCCGGCTTTGCGGCGGGCAGTTTCGACCGCGACGCGGTCTTCCGCGGGCTGATCGGCGGGTGAGCGCGCCGCCGCCCCCTCCCCTTTCAAGGCGAAAACAGGAACAAAGAAGGTCTGAAATGAGAAAGATGCTTGAGATCCCCCACCGCATGGACGACTACGCGTGCATGTGGAACGGCGTGGAGGATCTGTACATCCGGGATACGGGCGAAACGCTGCCGCCCAAGTTCTTTTACGTCCTGAGCAGCTTCGGCTCGTTCTGTTATATGAAAACGCCAAAGGCCCAGCTCAAGCGCATGGTGGCGCTGGGCGACGGCAGAACGCGGCAGATGTACGAATTTCTCGCGCCCATCGTCGGCTTCGATTACAAACTATGCGAATACAAAACCTTTGAAAAGGCGTTGGCGAAGGTCCGGGCCGAGATCGACGCCGGGTTCCCGTGCATGATCGGCGCGCTGGATATGTTCTACCTGCCGCACTTTGAAAAGCTCTATCACAAAGAGCATATCCCGTTCCATTACGAGCTGGCGACCGGCTATGACGACGCGGAAGGACTGCTGTATTTCAGCGACTGCGGCCGCGAAGATACGCAGGTCATTCCCTATGACGAACTGCGGCTGGCGTTCGACTGCGCCTATCCCGGCCTGTCAAAGCCCAACACGGTATGGACGATCCGCATGCACACGGACAGGGGAAAATACGAGATCGCCAAGGAAGCTCTCGCCCGGAAAAAGGAGCTGTTCCTGCATCCGCCAGTGGGATTCGTCGGCTGCCGGGGCTTTGAAAAATTCATTCAGGAGCTGCCGCGCTGGAAAACCGAGCTGACCCGCGAGGACTATGACAGGCAGCTTTATCAGATGGTGCAGTTTCTGGGCGCCGTCCCCACGATTCCCAACGCCCTGCGGGGGATCAACGAGCCGGACAGCGTCGCGTTCGGCGGCGGCTTCGATAAGGCCGCGGCGGTGCTGGAGAGCCTTGGAAAAGAGTATCATGACGAGGCCATGACCACGGCCGCCGCGGCCTTCCGCTGCGCCGTGCCGGCCATCGGGCAGATCAAGGAGACCATTGTCGAGTATCTGACCGGCCGGAGGGATGAGACAAAGCGGCTCCCGGCGCTGTTTTCGCAGGCCGCGGACAGCATGCGCGCCGGGTTTGAAGCGCTGACGGTATAAGAAGCCGCGCCTTTCACTTTTTGAGGAGGAATCGAGATGAATCAACTGATCGCCTGCTGCGGGCTGGACTGCGAAGTATGCGACGCCAGGACCGCAACCATCACCAACGACAGCGCCCTGCGCGAAAAGACCGCCGCGCTGTGGTCAAAGCTCAACGGAGTGCCCATCACCCCGGAGATGATCCATTGCACCGGCTGCCGCGTGGAGGGCGTAAAGACGCCTTTCTGCGGCAGTCTCTGCCAGATCCGCAAATGCGTCCGTGAAAAGGGGCTGAACACCTGCGCGGACTGCGCGCAGATGGACGGATGCCAGACGCTGGGACGCATCGCCGTGAACACCCCGTCGGTGCTGGAAAATCTGAAGCGGCTCCGCCAGCCGGAGCAGACCGGCGCGGAGGCGGCGGAAAGCGCGGCCGCCGCGGCGCTGCTGGGACTTTTGTGAGGAAGCGGCGCGTTCCGGCAGAAAGGTGCGCCGCCGCGCGCCCCGGCGGGCAATTTTGACTTTTTAGAGGATCCCGCGGTCCTCCCCGGTCTGCCGGCAGACGCCGCCGACGTGCCGATCGGCTTCCGGGTAAACCGGAGCGCAGGCAGATCTTCAAAGAAGAACAGACACGGCAGATCGTACGGAAGAAACTTTCACATACGGAGGAAGCTATGAAATACACAGGCACCTTGATCGCGGTCCGGGATATGGAAGCCAGCAAGCGGTTTTATCACGACGTGCTGGGGTTGGACGCCGCAGCCGACTTCGGCGCGAACGTGACGCTGGAGGGCGGCTTGGTCTTACAGACGATGGAGACATGGAAGTCGTTCATCCGCACGGACGACGTGACGCTCCAAAACAACGCCGGGGAGCTTTATTTCGAGGAGGAGCGGCTGGACGCGTTCTGCGAGCATCTGAAGAACTTTGATATCCGTTATGTCCACGAGCTGCACGAGCACCCCTGGGGCCAGCGGGTCGTCCGCTTTTACGATCCGGATAAGCACATCATCGAAGTGGCGGAAAAGCTGGACACCGTGATCCTCCGCTTCATGGAGCAGGGCTTGTCCGCCGAGGAGACGGCGGACAGAATGGGCATTCCTCTCGATTTCGTCGTATCGTGCCTGAACCGATGAAAGCGCTCAAAAAGATCCTCGCCGTCCTGCTGACCGCGGCGGCGCTGCTGGCTGTCGTTTTTCTGGCGGAACGGTACGGCTGGAAACTGCTGGGCTTCCGCGCCTGTCAGGGCGCGGGCATCGACTCCGTGGAGGTGTTCGAAAACGCCGTGGAGATCAGCGGCTTTTACCCCGGCTCGTTTCCGGAGGGCTTCTGCGGCTATTACGCCGAGGAGCGGGACGGGACGCTCTATGTGGGCCTCCGCTTCAGCGCCGTATTCGGCTTTTTGGAGCCGGGCGACTTTGATGTCACCATCCCCGTTCAGGGCAAGATCCGGGAGGTCGTGCTGAAAACGAAGGCGATGGAGTCCCGCATCTGGCCCACAGAGACCGAAGGAGACGCGGAGCCGGACGGCTGCGGCGTATATGTCC
Organism: uncultured Oscillibacter sp.; assembly: GCA_934574045.1. Classification (GTDB taxonomy): domain Bacteria; phylum Bacillota; class Clostridia; order Oscillospirales; family Oscillospiraceae; genus Oscillibacter. The sequence continues at coordinate 20,053 of CAKTMK010000031.1, forward strand.
GACTGGAGCGCGGCGGCGTCAGCTCCATCGCCCTGCACGGCGGCAGATTCACGTGCGTGTACCAAAACGCGGACGGCTCGGCGCTGGAGACCGGAGGCTGGGAGTTCATGGGCGGCGAGGAAATTGCCCAGCTCTCCAGAGAAGAGAACCGCTCTGTTCTCTTTACCGTCAGTGCGCGGGCCGCGGACGGCGCGGTTTTGGCGGACGGATCGTTCCTGTACGACGCTGCGCTGGAGAAGCTGTACGTGACGATCTCCGAAGACGGCGTGACCTGCTCCACCTCCGACGCGCCCGGCGCACCGGCGGACGTGCCGTCTGTGCTGACGCTGCCCATTCTGGACGAGATCGACGCGGACGTTATGCTCGGAACAGCCGGTTCTTCCCTGTCGGCGGTGCGGGCGGCATCAAAGCTGCTGGACTGGGGCGCGAACACCGGACTGGGCGCGGACGAGGTCGGCGACGCGGCCTCCACATGGCTGGCCAACAAAAACGACGATCTGTCCGCATGCATTCAAAAACTGGAGCTGGTGGACAGCGCTTGCCGGGATCTGCTGACCGACGGGGCGCGGGAGCTGCTGGACACCGCCGGGTGCGCCGACACGGACATCACCTGGGGCAGCGAACTGCCGGAGCCGGTGGAGGCCGTCATGCAGGCGGCGGGGCTGCAGCAGCCCGGCGGCGCATAAGCGCTCACAGATCCCGCCGTTCTTTCGAATTTTCCGGCTCTTCTCCCGCCCCAAGCGCCGCCGCGCCGGGAGCGAACAGCGAACTACATTCGTCCAGAAACGGCCCGGCCCTGTCCGGGCCGTTATCCTTGATGGCATCCTCCTCCGCGCGGAGAAGCGCCGACTGCAAGAGCCTGCGGACGTCCCACACGTTCCCGCCCTGCAAAAGGTCCACGGCGTCCGACGCGGCGGCAGCCAGAATGTGATACGCCCTCTCGATATCCGGCATCTGACATCACCTCTCTGTATATTTTAGAACAAAACATTCAAAAATGCAATAGAACAATTTGTTCTACCTATACTGTTCTTGGTGATACAGCATGATGAAATACCGGCGCATTCGAGATCTGCGCGAGGATGCCGACCTGACGCAGAAGCAGCTCGGCGAAGCCATCAACGTCCCCCAGCGTACCTACGCATATTACGAGAACGGCGAGCGAATGGTGCCGCCGCACGTTTTATGTGCGCTTGCCGACTTTTACGGCGTGAGCGTGGATTATCTGTTGGAACGAACCGATCAGAAGAAGTAACGCGGCCATGAATATGGCCGCGTTTTCTCTGCTTCCCGCAGTTACGGAAAGGCTCCGGCACGCCATCATGAGCGCCGCAAAACTACCCCAAAGCCAGCCGCGAACGGAAAAACACAGTTCAAAAGCATTTCAAGAAAGCCTGCGCGCGCTTCACAGGGAAGCGCACGCAGGCTTTCGGCTGTGGGGCAGCGCCCGGCGGCACAATTCCATCCGTCCAAACGTGCGTAAAGTGAAAACGCTTTTCATGAAGTTGATCTGCCGCGCACAGACTTCCCCGGAAGCGGCGTCCCCTGCCCGCCCGCTCTCCGTCCCGGAACGAGCGCGTGTCCTAGCGTTTCCCCAGCGTTTGCATACTTTGCAAAGTCAATTTACTTTACAGCGAGTTCATCTTGCCGGCCCGCAGGCTCAGTCCTCGAACAGCGGCTCCACCTGCTCTCTGACGAACGCGATACGGTCAAAGACCCGGGGCCGGAACCGCGACGCACAGGCGGCCACCAACCGCTTCTTCCGGTTTACATAAATCAAATTGCCGCCGTCGCCCACCGCCGCAAAGCAGTCCCTGTCCACGACCCACCAGAGATAGCCGTAGTCCAGCCCCTGCTCCGCCCAGCGGCTGTGGGGCCGGGTGCTCTCCGCGATCCACTCCGCCGGGAGGAGCTGCGCGCCGTTCCATACGCCGCCGTCCAGATAGAGCTGGCCCAGCCGCGCCATCTCCTCCGCCGTCAGCGTCAGGCCCCAGCCCGCAGTGTTCACGCCACGCGGATCCGCGATCCACTGCCCGTCGTACCGGGGCTGGCGGTACCACGCCATCTGGGCGGCCTTATCCGGGAACGTGACCGGCTGCTTGGGCGCGAAGCCCAGCGGAGAAAAGAGGTTCCGCTCCGCAAATTCCAGCACCCGCATCCCGGCCGCCCGCTCCAGCACGCCGGAGAGGATGTCCGGCCCGATCAGCGGCGCGTAGCGGAACGCTCCGGCGGGGCTGCGTCCGCCCAGCAGATCCAGCGCAGACGTTACCCAGTCGCCGCTGGTAAAATACTTCGTATAGGGCGCGGAGCGGTACTTATACGGCGCGGTCATGGTCAGAAGATGGCGCAGCGTCACGGTCTGTATCGTTTTCTCGCCCCGCTTCGGCACGTATTCCGGGAAAAAGTCCAGCACGGGCCGGTCAAGGCTCCCCAGCAGCCCCCTCCCCGCCGCAATGCCCATCAGCGCCGAGATCACGCTTTTCGTCACGGAGAACACGTGGAACGCGTCCTCCGGCCCGCAGCCGTTGAAATAGCGCTCATAGCGCGTCTCCCCGTCCTTCCGCACCAGCAGAGCGGTCATATTGCCGCAGGAGCGGGCGATCTCCTCCTCCAGTCGTTTTGTATCCATAGATGATCCGTATTCCTTTCCTGTATTGGTCAAGAACGTCTTTTCACGAATCATATCTCCATTAAAAATTGATTTCAAGTGCTATTTTTAATATTTTTAAAACTTTTTAGTAGTTTTGAGCTCATCGTGCACGTCCGGCGCCCCCGATCCGGCGCGGACAGCAGAAACCCGCGGGACGGCAGACTGCCGCCCCGCGGGCTGTATTTCGTGATCTGCCGCGTCAACGCTCCGGGAAGCCCTCCAGCTCCTCCTGCGGGACGTGGAGCGTGAAGCGGCTGCGCTCGCAGGACAGGACCCCTTCAGCCCGCAGGTGGGAGAGCGCCGCAGACAGTGCGCTGCGGTCCACCCCCAGATAATCCGCCAGCTGCCGCCGGTCAAAGGGGATGGTAAACTGGTCGGAGCCGTTCAGCCGCGCCTGCTCGGAGAGGTAGGACAGCAGCCGGCCCCGGATGGTCTTGGGCGCGGTGTGGAAAATGCGCCGGGACAGGCCCAGATTCTTCCGCATGGAGATCTGGAGCAGATTGCGGATCAGCACCGGCCCTCCGTTCAGGAGCCTCCGGCCGCTGAGGAACAGGATCTCGCTGCGCTCCGCCGCCGCCGCACCCACCAGCATCGGCTGATCGGGCAGACAGGCGTAGGTCTCTGCGAACAGCTCCCCCGGTCCGGCGCGTCCCAACAGGCTCCGCCCGCCCCACACGTCGCAGCTCTCGATGTGGACGCTGCCGGAGAGGACCAGCCCCATATACGCCGCCGGTTCGCCCGGGTGGAGGATCTGCTCGTCCTTTTCATACCGGCGCGTATACGCGCCCAGCTCCTTCAGCGCCGCCGCCGTCTCCTCCTCCGTCAGTCCGCGGAAAAGCGGCGTGCCGGTCAAAAAAGAAAGTTCCATCGTTTTCTCCGTTTTGTTGTCAAAACAACATACAGTTTCGTTTTCCTGCCGTATACTGCGTCTCAGAAAGCCGGCCGGACGGCGGCGCAGGAACGCCGCCGCCCGGAGACCGCATCTCAAATCTAACAATTGCCTTTAACACGGCAGGAGGAAATTCAGTATGGTTCGGAAAATCATTCAAATCGACGAGAACAAGTGCAACGGCTGCGGCGCGTGCGCCGCGGCGTGCCACGAAGGGGCCATCGGCATGGTCGGCGGAAAGGCCAAGCTGCTCCGGGACGACTACTGCGACGGGCTGGGCAACTGCCTGCCCGCCTGCCCCGTGAACGCCATCACCTTTGTGGAGCGGGAGGCCGCGGCCTATGACGAAGCGGCGGTGCTGGCCCATCAGGCCGCCAAGCGCGCCGCGCCTCCCATGGGCGGCTGCCCCGGCTCCCGGTCCATGACGATCTCCCACGAGAACGCCCCGGTTCCCGCTGCGGCCGCCGCGCCCAGCCGCCTTTCCCAGTGGCCGGTGCAGATCAAGCTGGTCCCGGTGAACGCGCCGTATTTCGACGGCGCGCGGCTTCTGATCGCCGCGGACTGCACAGCCTATGCCTACGCCGCCTTCCACGAGCGGTTCATCAAGGGCCGCATCACGCTGGTGGGCTGCCCCAAGCTGGACGGCGTGGATTACGCCGAAAAGCTCACGGAGATCCTCCGGCTCAACGACGTGAAAAGCGTCACGGTCGTCCGGATGGAGGTCCCCTGCTGCGGCGGACTGGAGCACGCGGCCCGGACCGCCCTGCAAAACAGCGGGAAGCTCATCCCGTGGCAGGTGGTCACCATCTCCACCGACGGACGCATCCTCGACGAATAAGTTAGATGCGGGCCGCTCCGGTGCGCCGCGCCGCCTCCGCCACGGCCGCGGCCACCGCCGGTCCCACCCGCGGGTCCAGCGCGGCGGGGATGATATAGTCCTCGCTCAGCTCCTCGTCGGAGATCAGCTCCGCCAGCGCCCGGGCCGCGGCCATCTTCATCTCCTCGTTGATCTCGCTGGCCCGCACGTCGAACGCGCCCCGGAAGATGCCGGGGAACGCCAGCACGTTGTTGATCTGGTTGGGATAGTCGCTGCGCCCGGTGGAGACCACCCGTGCGCCCGCCGCCTTCGCCTCGTCGGGGAAGATCTCCGGCGTGGGATTGGCGCAGGCAAAGAGAATGGGGTCCTTCGCCATGGAGCGGACCATCTCCTGCGTCACCGCGCCGGGAGCGGACACACCGATGAACACGTCCGCGCCGCGCATGGCCTCCGCCAGACCGCCCCGCAGGTCCCGGGGATTGGTGACCTGCGCCATCTCCTCCTTGATCCAGTTCATCCCCTGCTCGCGGCCCCGGTAGATGATGCCCGTCCGGTCGCACAGCGTCACGTCCGCCGCGCCCGCGGAGAGCAGCAGCTTTGTGATGGCCACGGCGGCGGCGCCCGCGCCGTTGACGGCGATCTTCACGTCTGCCAGCCGCTTGCCAGCCACCTTGAGCGCGTTGGTCAGGCCCGCCAGCGTAATGACGGCGGTGCCGTGCTGATCGTCGTGAAAAATGGGGATGTCGCACTTTTCCTTCAGCTTCCGCTCGATCTCAAAGCAGCGGGGTGCGGCGATGTCCTCCAGATTCACGCCGCCGAAGCTGCCGGAGATCTGATAGATCGTCTCCACGATCTCGTCCACGTCCTGACTCTTGATGCAGAGAGGAAACGCGTCCACCCCGCCGAACGCCTTGAAGAGGACGCACTTGCCCTCCATCACGGGCATTCCGGCCTCCGGCCCGATGTTGCCGAGACCCAGAACGGCGCTGCCGTCCGTGGCCACAAGGCAGAGATTGTGGCGGCGGGTCAGCTCATAGCTCTTGGCCGAGTCCTTCTGGATCTCCAGACAGGGCTGGGCCACGCCGGGCGTGTAGGCAAGGGACAGGTCGTCCTTCGTCGCCAGCGGCACGGTGGGCACGACCTCGATCTTTCCCTTCCATTCTCCGTGCAGCCGGAGCGATTCCTTTGCGTAATCCATAGCGCTTCCTCCTTGCCGCGCCAGAACCGGCGCGGATATTTCTTATGTTTGCCCGGTGCGGAGCAAATCAGTCGCGCCTATTGTACCACATCCGCGCCCATTGGGGCAACGCCGCCGGGAAAATTTCCGTCCCGCCGCGCATATCGCCCCCTCCGGGCGGAATACTCTGAAAATGGGCATTTCCGCTTGTGAAACGCGCCCCGGCGCGGTATACTGGCGGTGCGGGCGCGCGGGCAAAGCCTGTGCGCCGCGGGTACGTCCCGCCCCGGCGGGCACTGGAAAGGAGCGTCACACATGGCAGTACTGGACCGGCTGGAGCCAAGAGAGGTCTTTCGTTTTTTTGAGGAGCTGAGCGCCATCCCCCACGGGTCCGGAAACACCGGAGCCGTCAGCCGCTGGTGCGCGGACTTCGCCCGGGCGCGGGGGCTGGAGTATCATCAGGACGCGCTGAACAACATCATCATAATTAAGGAAGCCGCCCCCGGCTATGAGCGGGCGGAGCCGATCATTTTGCAGGGACATCTGGACATGGTGTGCGAAAAGGTCCCCGGCTGTAGAAAAGACATGGCGTCGGAGGGGCTGGAGCTGGCTGTGGACGGCGATCAGATCCTGGCCTGCGGCACCACGCTGGGCGGAGACGACGGCATTGCCGTGGCCATGATGCTGGCCGCGCTGGACGCAAAGGACCTGCCCCACCCCCGGCTGGAGGCTGTGTTCACCGTGGATGAGGAGATCGGGATGCTGGGCGCCGCGGCGCTGGACGTCTCCCCCCTCCGGGGCCGCAGGCTGCTGAATCTGGACTCGGAGGCCGAGGGCGTGTTCACCGTCGGCTGTGCCGGGGGAAACACCACCCGCTGCGTCCTGCCCGTCCGGCGGACGGAGGGCCGCGGCGAAACCCTGCGGGTGACAGTGAGCGGCCTTGCCGGCGGGCACTCCGGTCAGGAGATCGACCGGGGCCGGGCAAACGCCGTCCAGCTGATGGGCCGGGCGCTGCTGGCCATGAGCCGCGCGGCGGAGCTGCGGCTGGTCTCCGTGGACGGCGGGCTGAAGGACAATGCCATCCCCCGGGAGGCCAGTGCCCTTGTCCGCGTCTCCGACGGACGGGCGGCGTCCGCCGCCGCAGAGGAGCTGGCCGCCGCCCTGAAAAACGAGTACCGCGCCGCCGACCCGGATATCCGCCTGACGGCGGAACCGGCCGAAACGGCGCGGACGCCCATGGACGCGGACTCCACCCGCCGGTGCGTCTGCTTCCTCGCCTGCGCGCCAAACGGCGTGGAGGCCATGAGTACCGAGATCCCCGGTCTGGTGCAGACCTCGCTGAATCTGGGCATCCTGACCACCGGCGAAGCGGAGCTGTCCGCCTCGTTCTGCGTCCGCAGCAGCATAGACACCCAGAAGGAAATGCTCTCCCGCCGTCTGGAGTGCCTGACCGGGCAGCTCGGGGGCCAAGTCGAGCGCTCCGGCGAGTACGGCGCGTGGGAATACCGGCCCGACTCGCCCCTGCGGGAGCTGATGGCGGCGGTCTACCGGGAGCAGTACGGCGCGGAGCCGAAGATCGAGACGATCCACGCCGGGGTGGAATGCGGCCTGTTCGCCGCCAAGCTGCCGGGGCTGGACTGCGTGTCCATCGGCCCGGACCTGACAGACATCCACACGCCCCGGGAGCGCCTGAGCGTCTCCTCCACCGCCCGGATCTGGCGGTTTGTCAAGGAGGTCCTCCGCCGCGCCCAATAACCGCGCGGTGCAAAATTGCATGACCGGCCCGGCGCGGCTCCCAACAGAGCCGCGCCGAGCCGCTTTTTACAGGCTGCGCCGCAGCCGCCGTCCCTGCCGGGGGCCGGGCCAGCCGCTCAGCTCCTTCAGGCACGCCGCCGCGAGGCCGCCCGCCGCAGGCAGCAGCCACAGATTTCCGCCGCTCGCCCAGATCAGCCGCAGCAGCCCCGCGCTCAGCGCCGCCGCGCACAGCGCGCCGCAGGCCCGGGCAGCCCGCTCTCCTGCCGCGGGACCGAAGCGCCACGCAGTCAAAAGCTCCAGCGCCGCGCCGCCGTCCAGCGGTCGGATGGGCAGGAGGTTGAACGCTCCCAGCGTCAGGTTCGCGCCCACCGCCGCGTACCAGCCCGGCCACGTCCGGGCCGGAATCATCAGCAGCGCGGCCAGCAGCAGGTTGACCCCCGGCCCCGCCAGCAGGCAGAACAGCTCCGCGCCGTAGCGCAGACGGCTCCGCTCCGTCTCCATCTCCGCGCCCAGGATCCCGATCCGCACCCGCCGCACGCCGCAGCCGCACAGGCGCAGGGCCGCCAGATGGCCGCACTCGTGGGCCGCCGCCGCCAGCAGCGTCAGCGCCAGCGCCGCCGCGCCGTTTTCCAGCGCGAACCACGCGGAGAGCAGCACGAACCCTCCCGTGACCCGCACCGCCCCGTCAAGCCGGTGAGACATAGTAGATCGGGTCCAGATACGTCCCGCCGTCCTGCAATTCAAAGTGGAGATGAGAGCCGGTGGCCTCCCCGGTGCTGCCCACCTCCGCCAGCTTTTCGCCCTTTTTCACCGCGCTTCCGGAGGCGGCGCACAGGCGGCTGCAATGGGCGTACAGCGTGGAAAAGCCGCCGTCGTGGAGCACGATGAGGTACTTCCCGTAGCTGCTGCTCTCCCCTGCGGCGGTCACCGTGCCGTCCGCAAAGCAGGCTACTGCCGTTCCCTCCTCCGCTGCGATGTCCAGCCCGTAGTGGAACTTTTCGCAGCCCTCCACCGGGTGCTCCCGATAGCCGAAGCCGGAGGTCAGCGTGCCCTTCAGCGGCGTGCAGTAGTCAAAGCCCAACACCCGCTGCTCCATGCTCACGTGCTCCGGCAGCGTCTGGTTGGAGTACAGGATATAGGATAGCTGCTTCGTTTCGGCGGACTGCTCCCCGCTCTGCGCCGGGGCCGCGTCCTGCGCGTTCACCGCCGCCGGTGAGCCGTCCGGCTCTGCCGGCTGCGCGTCCTCCGCGCCGGTCTCCGACTCCGCCGGGATCGAGTCGGCGGCGTCTCCCGCCGCGGGGACCGCCGCGCTCTCCTCAGGGTGGAAGACGGACTGGTACAGGTCCTTCCAGCCCCCGTCCCCCTCTCCGGAAAACAGCCGTCCGGCCGCGGAAAAGACCTCCGTTACGTCCATGCTGTGCTCCAGCGCACCGTCCATCCGGCTGCTGAGCCACTGGAGCCGGGCCGGGATCAGCAGCTTCGCCGCCACCAGCAGCACGAAGATCGTCCCGCAGATCAGAAACTGCGCCAGCCGCCGCTTCTGCGCGGCGGGCATCGCGGCCTTCTGCCTGCCGGTCCGATATCCTGTCCGATTTGCATACATCCGGCCGATCTTCTGCCCTGCCTGACGCGATGTCATCTGTCCAGCCTCCCCTCGTTTTTCCTACTCTATGCGGATTTTTCAGGAAGTATGAACGATTCCGCTTGACAAGCGAAAGAATTTTACCTATAATATAGTACGTTGCTTCCGGGTGTAGCGCAGTTGGTAGCGCGCTTGGTTCGGGACCAAGAGGCCGTGGGTTCAAATCCCGCCACTCGGACCATGCAGAGTGTCCTTATAGGATCTGAGTATCCTGTAATGGACAC
>CAKTMK010000032.1 GCA_934574045.1 uncultured Oscillibacter sp.
GCCGCTCTCCGGGTTGGCGGCGCAGAGGGCGATCAGACCGGCGCAGACCGCGGCGCACGCGATAAGGACCCACGGCTGGGGCCGCTTCCAGTTCAGCAGGTTGCGGATGCGCCCGCCCGCGTCTCCCTCGCCGAAGGCCAGCGGCGTTCCCGCCACGATGCGCCGTCCGGTGGAAAGGCTCAGCAGAGAGGCGGAGTAGTCCGCCCGGATATCCTCGCCCAGCTTCCGGACCACGGCCTCGTCGCAGCTCATCTCCATGTCCCGGCCGGACAGGATGAACGCCAGCCACACCAGCGGGTTGAACCAGTGGATGCACAGCGCCAGAAAGGCCAGGAGCTTTGCCAGATGGTCCCGGCGGCGGATGTGGTGCTGCTCGTGGAGCAGGATGTAGCCCCGCTCCGCTTCTTTCAGCGTGGAGGGCAGGTAGATCCTGGGCCGCAGCAGACCCATGACGAAGGGAGAGGGGATGCGGTCCGCCAGATAGATGTTGTCCCGCAGGCGGACGGCTCCCACCAGACGGCGGCGCAGCCGCAGCATGGACGTCAGGCTGGAGAGCAGCAGCAGCGCGGCTCCCGCCAGCCAGACCCCGGCCATTGCGGCCAGTGGGTCGGGAGCGGCGGAGGGACGGCCCGCCGGGTTTGTCGGAGACGGGGCGGAAGCCGTCCCGGAAATTTCCCCGAGGCCCTCCGCCGGAGCGGGCCGCGCCGCGGGGGAGAGCGCTCCGGCGGCCGACGGAACGTATTCCACCGCGCTGGTCAGCGTTCCGCGCTCCTGCGCGGGCGCGCCCAGCGCGCCCATCAGCGATACCGCCGACGAAACGGACACCGGACACAGCAGCCGGAACAGCACCACCGCCCACAGCGCGTAGGAAAAGACCTTCGGCGCCCGCCGCAGCAGCAGGCGCGCCAGCAGCACCGCGAGGATCACGGCGCTGGCCGTCAGGCTCATGTTGCAGACCGTTGGGAACCACGAAAGCAGGACGCCCATACCATTACCTCCTGTTCCGGTCGATCAGGCTTTGCAGCTCGGCGACCTCCTCGTCCGTCAGCTTTTTCCGCCGAGTGAACGCTGCGATGAACGCGGGGAGGGAGCCGGAAAAGCTCTCCTCGACGAACTGGCGGCTCTGGGCGGCGTCGTAATCCGCACGGGAGAGAAGGCTTGTGACCGCGCCGCCCTCGTTGCGGAAGATGCCCCGCTCGCACAGGCGGCGCAGCACGGTGTAGGTGGTGGATTTTTTCCAGCCGAGGGCCTCCTCCGCCAGCTTCACCAGCTCCGCGGAGCTGACCGGCTCGTGCGCCCAGATGATCTCCGCGAACCGGGTCTCCACCGGTGCCATTTTCAGATCGCTCATACCGTCACCTCTGGTTTACAAGTTGTAGTCTAATTGAAGTCTACATCATGTAAACCAATTTGTCAACGTTTTTCTGCTGTTTGGAAAAAGACCACCGCGTCCGGGGTATGGACATTCCGGCCGGATGGGAGTATCCTGTTGCTGAAACGATTGGACAGGCGGGAGGGTGCTTGATGAAAAGAAAGCTCTGGAAAAGCGGCGGTCAGCTCCCGGCGGCGGGAGCCTTTCTGCTCTTGTCACTGGCGCTGATGTGGGCGGCGGCCTCCGCCGCGCCGTCCGCCGCCGACGCGGTGATCCTGCCGGACCTGACGGAGGAGACGCCCGTGCCGGACGTGCCGGAGCCGCCCGCCGGGGCGCTGGCTGAGGGAGAGCGTCTTGCGGGGGAGGAGCTGCGGTATGTCCAGCGGGATTTTCCTGAGCTTGGCTGCACGGAGGTCCGGCTGAGGGAGGTGCGGAAGGTCTGCGCCTGTGACCACGTGAAGGGTGAGCGCTTTGAGATCTACAAGGCGGACTTCCTTTACGACGGCCCCGGCGGCTGGGAGGAGCTTGACCGGGGGCCGGGCCGTTACCTGATCTTCCGCGAGACGGACGGCGGGCCGGAATGGCTGGGGGACTTTGCGGAGTACAGCGACCCGGAGAAGGACGGCTTTGAGGACCGGCTGCACGAGCACCTGATGGACCTGAACGAGACGTATCTTTTCCGGCTTCAGGCGGCTCCGGCCGCGGAGGCGGCGGTGGAACAGACGCTGGCCGCGCGGATGGAGCGGACCGTCCCGGGAGACTACGCGGTCATTCAGTGGGAGCCGCTTGCCGCGGAGGAGACGGCGGACGGAGGAACGGCTTACGGCCTGATGCTGTATTACACTTTCAGCGGAAGCCCCATGATCTGCTCCGAGGAGACGGGTCGGTACACCGCCGGAATCTACAGCGCGTATCTTCTCCCGACGGCGGTGGACTACTGCCGGGACGATGGAACGTATGTGGTCACAGACGTCTGGGAGCCGTCTCGGGAGCGCTATGCGGACGAGGTGCGGGCGCACTTTCCGGCGGAGACGGCGAAGGACGTTTTGCAGAATATCGGCGCGTACGCGGTCTCCATGGCCGCGGACGAGAACACACCGGAGATGGAGTTTTACCCCCACGGCCCCACGTGGCCGTCCTACGATTTTTCCGCGTGCTTGAACGACGGCGACCTCTGCGCCATGGCGGACTATTACGACGAAACGGATATTTACGCCCCGCCGGTGCGGGACGAGCTGTACCGCCGGTTTTCCGAAGCGCCCGGAGCGCTGCTCAACGCGCTGGGGGAGTGGGAGCCGGAGACGCAGGAGAGGGTCTGCGCCATTCTGGCGGAGCGGTGCGGCGGGCGGCTGCCGGAGAAGCCCGCCGATCTCACGCCGGAGGGCGAGATGGCATACGAGACGCTTCTTCACGCGGCCTGACGGCAGCGGGAGCGTGGAAAAATGTGCAGAAAAACGGCGCGTCCGGTCCGGATGCGCCGTTTTTGGCAGAATACAGGGATGAAATGGGGCGGGAGCGCCCGCACGGTCCACCGCCGGGATCGGCTTACCGATAGGACTCGATCAGCTCCTTGAACAGGGGCAGGCTGCGCTGGATGGTGTCGTAGGACACGCAGGTGCACAGGCGGAAATACTCCGGGCAGCCGAAGTCGTTGCCGGGGACCACCAGCACATTTTTCTCCTTGGCCCGGTCAGAGAAGGCCTTGGAGCTTCCGCCGGGGGCCTTGACGAACATATAGAACGCACCGTTGGCCTTGGGGCAGACGTAGCCGAAGCCGGTGAGCGCCTCGTAGAGGGCGCGGCGGTTCTTGTCGTACGCCTCCAGATCGGGCCGCTCCGCCGCGCAGCGAGCCACCACGCGCTGCTGGAGCGAGGGCGGGCAGACGTGGCCCAGCACGCGGGCCGCTCCGGCCACCGCCGCGAAGAGCTGGGCACTGTCCTCCGCGCTGTCCGGCACGCAGACGTAGCCGATGCGCTCACCGGGCAGGGACAGGGACTTGGAGTAGGAGTAGCACACCACGGTGTTGGGATAGATGGAGGGGACCCAGCTTACCACGGCCCCGTCGTACACCAGCTCGCGGTACGGCTCGTCGGAGATGAGGTAGACGGGGTGGCCGACCTCGCGGCTCTTCTCCGTCAGGAGCTGGGCCAGCTTTTCCAGCGTCTCCCGGGTGTAGACCACGCCGGAGGGGTTGTTGGGCGTGTTGATGAGGACGGCCTGTGTGTGGGCGTTGATCCGCTTGGCCAGCTCGTCGAAGCGGATCTGGAAGTGCTCCATGTCCGGCGGCGTGACCACAAACTTTGCGCCGTTGTTTTCAATGAAAGGACGGTACTCGGCAAAGTAGGGCGCGATGCCTACGATCTCGGCGTCCTGAACGGCCAGCGCCCGGATCACGGAGATCAGCGCCGGGGCCGCGCCGCAGGTGAAAAACAGATTCTCCGGCCGGACGTCCGCGCCGAAGCGGGCGTTCAGATCGTCGGCCACCGCCTTGCGCACGCCGGGATAGCCGGGGGCGGGGGTGTAGCCGTGAACATCCAGACTGTCCTCCGTGCGCACGATGTCCACAAACGACTCGTTCACCTTGGGGGGAGAGGGGATGGAGGGGTTGCCGATGGAAAAGTCAAAGACGTTTTCCTTTCCCACGACGGCGGCCTGCTTCAGGCCGTATTCAAACAGCTCCCGGATGCAGGAGCGGGACTGGCCCAGAGCCAGCATTTCCTGACAGATCATACGCTCGTTCCTTTCCGCCGCGCCGCCGGCACCGGGGCGCGCCTTGCTCATGATAAACTATCATAACACCTTTTCCGACAAAAGCAATCCGTTTTCTTCACGGAATTACCGGAAAAGCGGGGCATTTTCCCGTCCGAATGCCCATTGGCCGGACCGAAACGCCTTTTTCCTGAAAAAACTTTGTTTTCCTCTTTCCATCCGCCGTTAAATTTGGTAAAATAGCACCATATGAAAAACGATGGAGGTTTGCAAAATGGCAAAACCTGTATACAAGCGCGTGCTGCTGAAGATCAGCGGCGAGGCGCTGGCCGGGGAAAAGCACACCGGGCTGGACTTTGAGGTGATCGGCAAGGTGTGCGACGTGATCGGGCGCTGTGTCGCCATGGGCGTTCAGGTGGGCGTCGTGGTGGGCGGCGGCAACTTCTGGCGCGGCGTGAAGGACGGCGGCGGGAAGATGGAGCGCACCCGCGCCGACCACATGGGCATGCTGGCCACGGTGCTCAACTGCCTTGCCGTGGCGGACGTGATGGAGCAGAAGGGCATGGAGGTCCGGGTGGAGACCGCGGTGGAGATGCGCGCCTTTGCCGAGCCGTATATCCGCTCCAAGGCCATCCGGCATCTGGAAAAGGGCCGGGTCGTGATCTTCGGCTGCGGCACGGGCAACCCCTTCTTCTCCACGGACACGGCCGCCGTGCTGCGGGCGGCGGAGATCGGGGCGGACGTGATCCTGCTGGCCAAGAACGTGGACGGCGTGTACTCCGCCGACCCGGTGAAGGACCCCAGCGCCGTGAAGTACGATTCCATTACCTACGACGACGTGCTGGCCCAGCACCTGATGGTGATGGACTCCACGGCCACGTCCCTGTCCATGGACAACCACATCCCAGTGCTGCTGTTTGCACTGAAGGATCCTGAAAACATCATCCGCGCGGTGTGCGGTGAAAAAATCGGAACGATCGTGAAGGAGTGACCACCATGCAGAAAGAGGATTACAAGGTTTACGAGGACAAAATGAAAAAGAGCATCGAGTCCGTTGCCGCGGACTTTGCCTCCGTGCGCGCGGGGCGGGCCAACGCCTCCGTGCTGGACCGGATCACCGTGGATTACTACGGGACGCAGACGCCTATCCAGCAGATCGCGTCCATCGCCTCTCCCGACCCCCGGTCGCTGGTGATCCAGCCGTGGGACGCGTCCGCGCTGAAGAGCATTGAAAAGGCCATCCAGAACTCCGATCTGGGCATCAATCCCCAGAACGACGGCAAGAGCCTGCGCCTGAGCTTCCCCCAGCTGACGGAGGAGCGCCGCAAGGAGCTGGTCAAGCAGATCCGCAAGTACGCCGAGAACGGCAAGGTGGCCGTCCGCAACATCCGCCGGGACGCCATGGAGGCGTTCAAGAAGGCGGAGAAGGCCGCGGAGATCACCGAGGACGATCTCAAGCAGGCGGAGAAGGATCTCCAGAAGATGACGGACGACAGCTGCAAGAAGCTGGACGAGATGCTGGCGTCCAAGGAAAAGGAACTGATGGCGGTCTGATGGGAAACGGGACGGACCGGCAGGCGGGGCAGGTGGACAAAAACCGCCTGCCTCGCCACATTGCCATTATCATGGATGGAAACGGCCGCTGGGCCACCCGCCGGGGCCTGCCCCGCACCGCGGGACATAAGGCCGGGGCGGAGACGTTCCGGCGGATCGCGACGTACTGCAAAAACCTCGGCGTCCAGTACCTGACGGTATACGCCTTTTCCACGGAGAACTGGAAGCGCTCCGAGACCGAGGTGAACGCCATCATGATGCTCCTCAAGCGCTATCTGCTGGAGGCCATCGACACCATGGAAAAGGACAGCATCCGGCTGCGCTTTTTCGGGGACATGACGCCCATCTCCCCGGATCTTCAGGCCCTGGCGCACCGGACGGACGAGATCACCGACCATCTGGACAGCCGCGATTTTCAGGCCAACATCTGCCTGAATTACGGCGGGCGGGACGAGATCCTGCGGGCGGTCCGGCGATTTGCGGCGGACTGCGCGGCGGGGAAGCGCCGCCCGGAGGAGCTGGACGAGGCGGCGTTTTCCGGGTATCTGGACTCCGCCGGGATCCCGGACCCGGAGCTGATCGTCCGCCCCAGCGGGGAGCTGCGGCTGAGCAATTTCCTGCTGTGGCAGTGTGCATACTCTGAATTTTACTATACGGATACGCTCTGGCCGGATTTTGACGAGGCCGAGCTGGACCGGGCCATCGCGGCCTATCAGCGGCGGGACCGCCGGTTCGGCGGCGTGAAGTGAATCAACTTTACAGATAAGGACGGTTCGTATGTTCAAACGTGTGATGGTGGCCGTGGTGGGCATTCCGGCGCTGATCGCCATTCTGGGCTGCGCGCCCGCGGGCGCGTCGGTGGTGCTGGTGATGGCGCTGTGCGGTGTGGGCGCGTGGGAGCTGATGAACGCCGTGACGAAAAAGAGCGGCGAAAAGCTCCTGCGCATGACCGTGCTGATCGCGGCAGTGGTCCCGGCGGTGCTCTATGAGGAAAAGGCCGGCGGAGCGAAGGGCGGTCTGCTGGGCGGACAGGCGCTGGCGGACGTGCTGGCCAAGCTGCCGCTGACCGCCGTGCTGGCGCTGGCGTTCGTGCTGCTGGTGTTTCTCAGCGCGATTCTGGACTATACCGAGAAGGACCGGCTGACGTTCCGGGACGTGACGGCGGCGCTGTTCGCCGGACTGTGCTTTCCGCTGATGCTCTCGTGCTTGCTGCTGCTGCGGCTGGAGGAGTACGGCCAGCTTCTGGTGTTCGCGCCGCTGGGCGTGTCCTTCGGCAGCGACACGTTTGCGCTGTTCGCCGGGCTGCTGTGCGGCAAGCATAAGCTGACCCCCGTCAGCCCGAAAAAGACGGTGGAGGGCGCGGTCGGCGGACTGCTGGGCGGCGTGATCGGTCTTGCGCTGGTGAAGGGCGCGGCCCGGTGGCTGCTGGGGCTGACGTTTTTGACGTGGCCGCAGGTGGTCGTGCTGGGCCTGCTGGGCAGTGCGGCCGGTCAGATCGGCGACCTGAGCTTTTCCGTCATCAAGCGGGAGTTCGGCATCAAGGACTACGGAAATCTCCTGCCGGGACACGGCGGCGTGCTGGACCGGTTCGACAGCGTGACCTTTGTGGCGCCGTTCATCTGGCTGGCGCTTTACGCGGTCTGACGGGAGGGCGCTATGACGAAAACGATCTCACTTCTCGGCTCCACCGGCTCCATCGGACGGCAGACGCTGGACGTTGCGCAGCAGCTTGGGCTGAGTGTCGCGGCGCTGACGGCCCGCGGCGGGAATCTGGACCTTCTGGAACAGCAGACGCGGCAGTTTCGGCCGCGTCTTGCCGCTGTATACGACCCGGAGGCCGCGCAGGCGTTCGCGCAGCGGGTCCGGGATCTGCCGGTCAAGGTGGTCTCCGGGCCGGAGGGGCTGCTGGAGGCTGCGGTGATCGACGGCGCGGACACAGTGGTGACCGCCGTGGTGGGGATGGTGGGCCTGCGGCCCACGCTGGCCGCCATCGAGCGGGGCCGCCGCATCGCCCTTGCCAATAAGGAGACGCTGGTGTGCGCCGGGGAACTGGTGATGGACGCGGCCGACCGGTACGGCGCACAGATCGTTCCGGTGGATTCGGAGCACTCCGCCATCTTCCAGTGTATGCAGGGCTGCCGGGACCGGCGTCAGGTGCGCCGGCTGCTGCTGACCTGCTCCGGCGGACCGTTTTTCGGCATGAAGTTTGAGGAACTGGAGCGTATGACAAGTAAATACGCTTTACGGCATCCCAACTGGAAGATGGGGCCGAAGATCACGGTGGACTGCGCCACGCTGATGAACAAGGGGCTGGAGGTCATCGAGGCCATGCGCCTTTACCGCCTGCCGCTGGAGCAGGTAGACGTGCTGATCCACCGGCAGAGCATCGTTCACTCTCTGGTGGAGTACCGGGACGGGGCGGTGCTGGCCCAGCTGGGGACGCCGGATATGCGGCTTCCCATCCGGTACGCGTTCACATACCCCGACCGGGGCGAGAATCCGGCGGAGCCGCTGGATCTGCTGACCAGCCCGCCGCTGACCTTTGCCGCGCCGGACCGGGCGGCGTTTCCCTGCTTCGCGCTGGCGGAGGCCGCGGCCCGGGAGGGTGGGACCGCCTGCGCCGTTTTGAACGGGGCGAACGAGGAGGCCGTCGGCCTCTTTTTGAAGGACCGGATCGGCTTCAATGACATTTCCCGCCTGGTGGAAAAGGCCCGCAGGGCCGTCCCGGTGGTATATCATCCCGCGCTTGCGGATATTCTGGAAGCAGACGCGGCGGCCCGAAGGGCCGTTCTGACCTGAACAGCCCGGGGCGGGCCGGTCCCGCGGAGCGATTTTTTGATTAGGAGCGGCTATGACGATCGTCTATATTCTCGCAGCGATCCTGATGTTCGGCGTGCTGATCGCGCTGCACGAGCTGGGTCATTTTCTGGCGGCAAAGGCCTGCGGCGTGCAGGTCAACGAATTTTCCATCGGCATGGGCCCGGCTCTGCTGAGCCGGAAGCGGGGCGAGACCCAGTATTCCCTGCGGGTGCTGCCGGTGGGCGGCTACTGCGCCATGGAGGGCGAGGAGGGGGAGTCGGACAACCCCCGCGCCCTGAACCGTCAGGGCTTCTGGCGGCAGCTCATCATTTTTGCGGCGGGGCCGCTGGCCAACCTCCTGACGGGCTTTCTCATTCTGACGGTCCTCTATTCCGGCGCGGCGGGCTTTCTCGTCCCCACGGTGACGGGCACCGCCCCGGAGTTCACCGCCGACGGCGGCGAAACGCTGCAGGCGGGCGACGTGCTCTGGGCCGTGAACGGCGAGCGGATCTATGTCAGCAGCGACATTTCGCTCCTGATGCAGATCACGCGCCGGGGCAGCGACCTCTCCCTGACCGTTCTGCGGGACGGGGAGCGGGTGGAGCTGACCGGCATCCCGTATCAGGACTGCACGGCGCAGGACGGCCGGACCTATCAGGGCTACGGCCTGTATTATGCCAATGAAGCGGTCCCCGCTACTGCGGCCAGCCGGGTCAGGACCGCGTGGTACAACACGGTGGACTTCGTGCGCACGGTGCGCCTGAGCTTGCAGATGCTGGCCCGGGGCGACGCGGGGATGGACGATCTGAGCGGCCCGGTGGGCATCGTCTCCACCATCACGCAGGTGGGGAAGGAGTCGGAGACTGCCCGGGACGCGCTGGAGAACATTCTCTACTTCTCCGCGCTGATCGCCGTGAACCTTGCGGTGATGAATCTGCTGCCCTTCCCGGCGCTGGACGGCGGGCGGGTGCTGTTTCTGACGGTGAACGCCCTGACGGCGGCGCTGTTCAAGCGGCGCATCCCGGCGAAATACGAGGCTGCCGTCAATTTCGGCGGACTGGTGGTGCTGCTGGGCTTCATGCTGCTGGTGACGCTTCAGGACGTGACCAAGCTCTTTCGGTGAGGGAGGATACCAATGACAAAGCGTTTGCTGGTGGGAAAGGTCCCGGTGGGCGGCGGCGCGCCGGTCACCATCCAGTCCATGTGCAATACGAAAACGGACGATGTGGCCGCCACGGTGGCCCAGATCCACGCGCTGGAGGACGCGGGCTGCGAGATCGTCCGGGTGGCCATCCCCGACGAGGCGGCGGCCCGGGCCGTGGACCGGATCAAGGAGCAGATCTCCATTCCGCTGATCGCGGATATCCACTTTAATTATCAATACGCGCTGGAGTGCGCCCGGCGGGGGATCGACGCCATTCGCATCAACCCCGGCAACATCGGCGGGGAGGAGCGGGTGAAGGCCGTGGCGGATATGTGCCGCCAGAGGTCCATCCCCATCCGCATCGGCGTCAACGGCGGGTCGCTGGAAAAGCCCCTGCGGGAAAAGTACGGCGGCGTGACGGCGGAGGCACTGGTGGAGAGCGCCATGGGCCACGTCCGCCTGCTCAACCGCTTTGATTTCGACGATATCTGCATCAGCGTGAAATGCTCCGACGTGCCGCTGACCATGGCGGCGTACCGCCTGCTGGCGGAGCGGACGGAGTACCCGCTCCATCTGGGCGTCACCGAGGCGGGGACGCCCTCCATGGGTCTGGTGAAATCCGCCATGGGCATCGGCGGGCTTTTGTGCATGGGCATCGGCGACACCATCCGCGTGACGCTGACCGCCGACCCGGTGGAGGAGGTCTACGCGGCGAAGAAGATCCTCCGGGCCGCGGGCGTGCGGAAGGACGGCGTGAACCTGATCGCCTGTCCCACCTGCGGGCGAACCCGCATCGACCTCATTCCCATGGCGGAGGAGGTGGAGCGGCGGCTGGCCGGGTGTGGAAAGAACATCACCGTGGCGGTGATGGGCTGCGCGGTGAACGGGCCGGGAGAGGCCGCCGCCGCCGACATCGGCATCGCGGGCGGAAACGGCGAGGGACTGCTGTTCCGCAAGGGCGAGATCCTGCGCAAGCTGCCGCAGGACGAGCTGATCGACGCGCTGATGGCGGAGATCGAAAAGCTGTAAATTGGAGTAGGATCGAACCATGTCAAAAATCGCATTTTCCACCATGTTCCCGGATGTGGCGCCGCCGCCGCTCCTGCGGGAGAAGCTCGGCGGCGCGCTGCTCAGCGGCGCGGATATCAGCAAGGATCTGTCGGTCCTGAAGCTGCAGATGGAGACGCGGACGGAGCTGAGCGGGGACGACCTGCGGGAGCTGGGCCGCGAGATCGGCGGCGTGTATGGCTTCGCGGACGTGCAGATCCGCGCGGAATACCGCCCGCCGGAGCCGGAGCGTCCCGCCGAGCATTACGCGCCCCAGAGCGCGGCGGAGAAGAAGCGGGACGGTGCGGTGAAGGACGTGCTCTACGGCGACAAGAAGATCACCGGAAAGACCGTCCCCATCAGCTCGCTGGACCTCAAGACCGGAAAGGCGGCGGTCAGCGGCAAGATCTTCGCCTTCGACTGCCATGAGACGCGCCGCCCGGGCCTGTGGCGCATGAGCTTTGATATGACGGACTACACCGGCTCGCTGACGGTGCAGAAAAACCTGACCGCCGCCGAGGCGCAGAAGCTGGACGGCAAGCTCAAGCCCGGCATGTGGGTCGCGGTGCAGGGCAAGATGGAGCCGACGTGGGACGGCAAGGACATCCAGATGGCTCCCTTTATCATCAACTCCATCACACACAAGGAGCGGGAGGACACCGCCGAGGTCAAGCGGGTGGAGCTGCACCTGCACACCCGCATGAGCAATATGGACGCCCTGACCGACACGAAGGAGGTGGTCAAGGAGGCCATCCGCTGGGGCCATCCCGCCATCGCCATCACGGACCACGGCGTGGCCCAGTCCTTTCCGGATGCGTGGCACGCCGCCGAGGACAAGATCAAGATCCTCTACGGCATGGAGGGCTACTTCCTCAACAATCTGGACGACCGGGTAGCCGTTCACGGCACGCAGGACTGCGCGCTGGACGGCGAGTTCGTCTGCTTCGATATTGAGACCACCGGTCTCAAGGTCATGCAGGAGGCCATCACGGAGATCGGCGCGGTGGTGCTGAAAAACGGTGAGATCACCGACCGGTTCCAGACCTTTGTGGACCCGGAGCGGCGGCTGACGCCGGAGATCATCGGCCTGACCGGCATCACCGACGAGATGCTCAAGGGCGCGCCCAAGCTGAAGGACGCGCTGGAGGCGTTTTTGAAGTTCGTGGACGGGCGGCCGCTGGCGGCCCACAATGCGGAGTTCGACATCAGCTTTATCCGCGAGGGCTGCAAAAAGACTGGACTTGCGTTCCGGCCCACCTACGTGGATTCCCTGATCCTGGCCCAGAACCTGCTGCCGAAGCTGGGCAAGTACAAGCTGGACATCGTGGCGGAGGCGCTGGACCTGCCCGCCTTCAACCACCACCGCGCCAGCGACGACGGCGCGACGGTGGGCTATATGCTCATCCCGTTCTGGGAGATGCTGAAAAAGAAGGGCATCACCCGGCTCCAGCAGGTCAACGCTGAGATGGAGAAGCTGCGCCCGCTGGGCGGAAAGACCAACCGCTTCCCCAAGCACATCATCCTGCTGGCCCGGAACCGGATCGGTCTGAAAAACCTCTATAAGATCATCACCGCGTCCAACCTGAAGTACTTCAAGCGGGTGCCCACGGTGCCGAAAACGCTGCTGAACCAGTACCGCGAGGGGCTGATCGTGGGCGCGGCCTGCGAGGCGGGGGAGCTGTTCCGCGCCGTGGCGGATCACAAGGACTGGGACGAGCTTAAGCGCATCGCGTCCTATTACGATTATCTGGAGATCCAGCCCATCTGCAACAACATGTTCATGCTGCGCAACGGCGACGTGCGCAGCGAGGAGGAGCTGCGGGATCTGAACCGCACCATCGTCCGGCTGGGCGAGGAGCTGGGAAAGCCCGTCTGCGCCACCGGCGACGTCCATTTCCGGGAGCCGGAGGATGAGGTGTACCGCCACATCCTGCTGGCGTCGAAGAAGTTCCCGGATGCCAACGCCAGCCTGCCCATCTACTTCAAAACCACCGACGAGATGCTCCGGGAGTTTTCGTATCTGGGCGAGGAGAAGGCGTATGAGGTGGTGGTGACCAACACCCGGGCCGTGGCGGACAGCATTGAGAGCTTTGAGCTGCTGCCGCCGGACCTGTACCCGCCCCGGCTGGAAAACTCCGAGGAGGACCTGAACCGCATGGTCTGGGAGAAGGCCCACGCGCTGTACGGCGAGGAGCTGCCCCAGATCGTGGTGGACCGGCTGAATGTGGAGCTGGGCAGCATTCTGGGCAAGTACGACGTGGTGTATATGTCGGCCCAGAAGCTGGTGCAGCGCTCGCTGGAGAACGGCTATCTGGTCGGCTCCCGAGGGTCCGTCGGCTCGTCGCTGGTGGCGTATATGTCCGGCATCACGGAGGTCAACTCCCTCCCGCCACACTACCGCTGCCCCAAGTGCAAGAACGTGGAGTTCATTCAGGACGGGTCCTACGGCTGCGGCGCGGATATGCCGGACAAGCTGTGTCCCAACTGCGGTGAAAAGTACGTCAAGGACGGGTTTGATATTCCGTTTGAGACGTTCCTCGGCTTCGGCGGCGGGAAGGTCCCGGATATCGACCTGAACTTCTCCGGCGAATATCAGGCCAAGGCCCACCGCCACGCCATCGAGATGTTCGGCGAGACGCAGGTGTTCCGCGCCGGCACCATCGGCACGCTGGCGGAAAAGACCGCCTACGGCATGGTGAAGAAGTATCTGGAGGAGAACGGCATGACCGCCGGACGGGCGGAGGAGAACCGGCTGACGCTGGGCTGCGTGGGCGTCCGGCGGACCACGGGCCAGCACCCCGGCGGACTGGTGGTGGTGCCGGACGACATGGAGATGGAGGATTTCTGCCCCGTCCAGCACCCGGCGGACGATGCGGACAGCGATATCATTACCACCCATTTTGAATATCACTCCATGGAGGCAAACCTCCTGAAGCTGGATATGCTGGGCCACGATGATCCCACCATGGTGCGCATGATGCAGGACCTGACCGGCGTGGACCCCCACACCATCCCGCTGGACGACCCGGACACCATGTCCATCTTCACGTCCAGCAAGGTGCTGGGCTATGAGCACGACGAGGTGGTAGGGGAGACCGGCGCCGTGGCCATCCCGGAGTTCAACACCCGCTTTACCCGCGGGATGCTGATGGACACACAGCCCAAGGACTTCAACACGCTGGTGCGCCTTTCCGGCTTCTCCCACGGGACGGACGTGTGGATGGGCAACGCCCGGGATCTGATCGTCAGCGGGACCGCCACTGTTCTGGAGACGGTGGGCTGCCGCGACGACATCATGCTCTACCTCATCTCCAAGGGGCTGGACGCCAAAATGAGCTTCAAGATCATGGAGGCCGTCCGAAAGGGGAAGGTGAAAAAGGGCGGCTTTCAGGACGGCTGGGTGGAGGCCATGCACGAGCACGACGTGCCGGACTGGTACATCGACTCGCTGGCCAAGATCGGCTACCTGTTCCCCAAGGCCCACGCCGTGGCGTACGTGACCATGGCGTTCCGCATCGCGTGGTTCAAGGTCCACGAGCCGCTGGCGTTTTACGCCACGTTCTTCACCGTCCGGGCCAAGGCCTTTGACGCGGAGTACTGCTGCGCGGGTAAGGACGCGGTGAAGCGCAAGATCCGGGAGATCGAAAACAACAAGGACGCCACCGCCGTGGAGCAGGACCTGATGACCACGCTGGAGGTCTGCTACGAGTTCTATCTCCGGGGCTTCCACTTCGACACCATCAGCATTTACGAGTCCGAGGCCACGAAGTTCAAGGTGACGGAAAAGGGACTGCTTCCGCCGCTGACCGCGGTCCACGGTCTGGGCGAGACGGCGGCCATCGACACGGTGGAAAAACGGAAGGGCAAGACGTTCATCTCCGTGGAGGAATTTTCCCTGTGCTGCAATAAGCTCTCCAAGACTCACATCGAGCAGCTCCGCAAGCTGGGCGCCTTCGCCGGAATGGCGGAGACGAGCCAGATCACCCTGTTCTGAACCCTCGGCGTGCCGCGCCTGCCAAGAGATTTTTGGCTTGCAGGTAGATAAAAGCGAACGCACTTTCCAGAACTCCTGACATAAAAAGAACGCCGCCCGGACGGGCGGCGTTCTGCTGCGTTTTGCCGTTTATTTCCTGCCGGACCGCGGCTTGGCGGATTTTTCGTCCTTTTTGCCCTGCTGGAATTGGGCGCAGTCGCCCTGGAGGGGGCAGGCTTCGCACTTCGGCGCCCGGGCGGTGCAGACGTCCCGGCCGAAAAGCACCATCCGGTGGCAGAAATCACTGGATTCCTCCGGCGGCAGGACCTGCCGGAGCTGACGCTCCACCTGCACCGGGTCCCGGCTGCCGTCCGTCAGGCCCAGCCGCCCGGTGATGCGGATGCAGTGGGTGTCGCAGACGTAGGCGGGCTGGCCGAATACATCGCCGAGGATCAGATTTGCCGTCTTGCGGCCTACGCCGGGCAGGGCAGTCAGCTCCTCCATCGTGCCGGGGACTTTCCCGCCGTGCTCCGCCAGCAGCTTTTGGGCGCAGGCCACGATGTCCCGGGCCTTTCCGTTGAAAAAGCCGCAGGAGCGGATGTACTGCCCGACCTCCGCCGGGTCCGCCTGCGCAAGGCTCTCCAGCGTGGGGAACCGGGCGAACAGAGCGGGCGTGACCTGATTGACCCGCGCGTCGGTGCACTGGGCGGACAGGCGCACGGCGAAGAGAAGCTCATAGTCCTTGTCGTATTGAAGCGAGCAGAGCGCGTCGGGATACAGCTCCTTCAGCGTTTCGATGATGCGGCGCACCGCCGCCTTGGTCTTCATACTGCGTTCCTCCTGAGGGTGCTCCCGCGCGGCGCGGGAGCCCGGATATCCTGCCCTCAGTATACCGGCTTTCGCAGCGGTTGGCAACTGGTTTTTCGCCCCGCCGCTCCGGCGGATTTCCTGTTGCAGTCTGCGGCGGCTGTGTGCTATAATGGCCGCATGGCGCTGTGTCATTTTACAGCCATTGCGCCCGGAGATAGCGTAGGCGGCTGATTGGGGAAAAACAGACCTGTACAGCAGAAAACCTTTATAGAACTGACGCGGATGCTTTTCCGGCACCCATGAATATCTGAAAAGCAAATTTGCTTTACAGAATATTCTTGATGGAGAACCGTTCCATCTCCGCCAGCAGACCGAGCTGATGGGAAAGCCCGGCCAGCTCCGAGGAAAGCTCCGCGCCGTCCTGCGCGGCGATGAACGCGGCGCACCGGCGGTAGAGCGCGTCCGCGCTGTCCACTGCGTCGTGCTCCGCCACGATGTGAAGATAGGTCTGCCGGGCTGCCCATCCGTCATAGGATCGAGAGAGGGCGGACGACGCACCGGACCAGTCCTCCCGCTGGGCAGACTGCTCCACCGCGCGCAGCTCCTCCTGCCAGCGGGCGGTATGGGTCTCCATGGCGCGGCAGTTGAGCGCCGAGCCGATCAGAATCGCCGCCAGCAGCGTCAGCGGCGTGAGCCATGCCTTCATTCAGACGCCTCCTTTGGAATGCACACAGTTTTTCCCTGCTCGTCAACGGTCATGAGGAACACCTGCCGGTGATCGGAAAGGCCCTGCCGCTTGAGCTGGGCGCGGAGCCACTTCAGGTCCCGACCGCAGCGCTGGAGATTCTGCGTGATGAGCCGCCCGTCGTTGATGAGAATGACGGGAAGGGAAACGCCGTCCTCCGGAGAGACGCCCAGATCCCGCGCCGCGGGCGGCTGGGCCGACGGCCACGGCAGCACGGAGAGCTGGCCGGAGTTTTCCAGCACGGCGTATTTCACGTCCTTCAGGTCGCATACGCCCTGCGCCCGCAGCTCCTCCAGAAGCTCGTCCAGTGTGAAGCGGTTTTTGCGCATGGCGTCCTGCCGGAGCTTTCCACGGTCGATGAGTACTGTGGGCGAGCCGCACAGCACCCGCCGCAGCCGCACGGAGCGCAGCGAGAGCTGGCTGAGCAGCATGGACAGCGAGAGCAGCGTCAGGATCGGGATCACGCCGGAGAGCAGCGGGATGCCGAAGTCCTGCATCGGCACCGTCGCAAGGTCTGAGAGCATCATGGTGAGCACCAGCTCGCTGGGCTCCAGCTCGCCGATCTGCCGCTTGCCCATCAGGCGCAGGCCTGCCATAATGAGGAAATAGAGGATCACAGTCCGCAGGAATGCGGTGGCCATAGTCACGCCCCCTTTCAGACAGTATCTGCCGAGAGGGCTGGGCGTATGCGCGCCGGAAGGGCGCGGATGAAACGCGGATAACGCTCCGCTCCGGCGGAGATTATCATATAGACGCAGAGCAGGAAAGGAGGATCACGGGAACACCCGTCATGAGCGCCATGTGCCCCCGGAGCACGTCTCCGGCGGGATAACGAGGTGAGGGGAGTATCGAAGTTTCGGCGGATGCCCCTCCGCGTCCGCGGACGCGTCACGCAGACCCACAAATATGCGGGCGACCGCAAAACAGAAGGGCTGCGACCGCGAAAAAAGCGACAAATCCTCTGCGCGTTTGTCCTTTTGACACCCAGCCGGCCCGGCGGAAGCAGGATCGGCTGTGACTGGCCGGCGCTGCGCCGGCAAAAGACAAATTGATATCAGGAGGATCTTTCTTTTATGTGTGGAATCATCGGTTATTCGGGCCGCGAGCAGGCGGCTCCTATTCTGTTGGACGGCCTGGAGCGGATGGAGTACCGCGGGTATGACTCCGCGGGCATTGCGGTCCGCTCGGCAGACCGGGGCATTCAGGTGAAAAAGTCCAAGGGGCGGCTGAAGGTGCTGCGGGAGCTGACCCACGACGGCGCGGATCTGGAGGGCACGCTGGGCATCGGCCACACCCGCTGGGCCACCCACGGCGAGCCCAGCGACCTCAACGCCCATCCCCACGTCAGCGAGAGCGGAAATATCGCGCTGGTCCACAACGGAATCATCGAGAACTATCTGGAGATCAAGGAACACCTGATGAAGCTGGGTGTGAAGTTCGTGTCCGACACGGACTCCGAGGTGGTGGCCCAGCTTCTGGAGTATCATTACAACGAGTGCGGCAATATGCTGGAGGCGGTGGGCCGCGTCCTGCGCCGCATCGAGGGGTCCTACGCCTTCGGCATCATCTGCTCCGACTATCCGGACGCGCTGATCGCCGCCCGCAAGGACAGCCCCCTGATCCTCGGGTACGGCAGGGACTGCAACTTTATCGCCTCCGACGTGACGGCGGTTATCAAGCACACCCGCGAGGTGGCCTATATGGACGACGGAGAGATCGCCGTCGTCACCCCGGAGGGCATCGACGTATTTGACAGCGAGCTGACGCCGGTGGAAAAGACCCGCCGGACCGTGGACTGGGACGTGTCCGCCGCGGAAAAGGGTGGCTATCCCCACTTCATGCTCAAGGAGATCATGGAGCAGCCCGAGGCCATCCGCCGCACCGTTTCGCCCCGCATCCGGGACGGGCGGGTCGTGCTGGACGACGTGAAGCTGACGGCGGACTACGTGAAGGACATCTCCCGCATCTTTATCATTGCCTGCGGGTCCAGCTATCATGTGGGCGTGGTGAGCAAGTACAACTGGGAAAAGCTGCTGCGCCGCCCGGTGGAGGTCTGCCTCGCCAGCGAGTTCCGGTACAGCGACCCGTTGGTGGACGAACGGTCGCTGGTGGTGGTCATCAGCCAGTCCGGCGAGACGCTGGACACCATGGCCGCCATGCGGGAGGCGAAGCGCCTTGGCGGGCGCACGCTGGCCATCGTCAATGTGGTCGGCTCCTCCATTGCCCGGGACGCGGACGATGTGCTCTATACCTGGGCCGGGCCGGAGATCGCCGTGGCGACCACCAAGGCGTATTCCACTCAGCTTGCGCTGATGGATCTGGTGGGATTGTATCTGGGCGACCTGCTGGGCACGGTGGACGAGGCATCCTACCGCGCCGCCGTGACGGGCATCCAGCGCCTGCCGGAGCAGATGGCGGAGCTGCTGAAGGACACGGAGGACATCAAGTATTTCGCCTCCCGGTACTTCAACCACGATTCCATCTTCTTCATCGGCCGGAATCTGGACTATGCCATGGGCATGGAAGGCTCGCTGAAGCTCAAGGAGATCAGCTACATCCACTCGGAGGCCTACGCCTCCGGCGAGCTGAAGCACGGAACCATCTCCCTGATCGAGCAGGGGACGCTGGTGGTAGCTCTTGGGACCTACGCGCCGCTGTTCGATAAGGCCATGAGCAACGTGGTGGAGGTCAAGGCCCGGGGCGCGCAGGTGCTGGCGCTGACTACCGAAGCGTACCGCGGGACCATGGAGAAAACGGCGGACGCGGTGATCGCCGTGCCGGAGACGCTGGCGATGCTCCAGCCCTCGCTGGGCGTGGTGCCGCTGCAGCTTTTCGCCTATTATGTGGCGCTCCAGCGGGGCTGCGACATCGACAAGCCCCGCAATCTGGCCAAGTCCGTCACGGTGGAGTGAGAACTTTCCAATCAGTCTGAAATGGGGAGCGCCCGGGAGAGCCAGCGGGCTTTTCCGGGCGCTTCCGTCGGTCGTAACTGAAAGCGTCCCGGCGGAGCACCGCCGGGAGAAAGAGAGCGTCTGGGAGGGAGCAGCATGACAGCCGCACAGTGCATGGAAAAGATGATCGCTTTTTCCGGCGGGAACATTCACGACATTGACCACTTCATCCGCGTCTGGACGTACGCGGCGACCATCGGGCGGCTGGAGGGACTGGACCCGGAGACGCAGCTTACCCTTGAGATCGCGGCCATCGTTCACGACATTGCCTGCCCGCTGTGCCGGGAGAAGTACGGCCATGCCGACGGCCCGCATCAGGAGACGGAGGGAGCGCGGATGACCGCGGAGTTTCTGGCGGATTCCGGCCTGCCGCAGGCTCAGCGGGACCGAATTGCGCATCTCGTGGGCCGTCACCACACGCTCACCGGCATCGACGGTCAGGACCTTCAGATCCTGATCGAGGCGGACTACCTTGCTAACGCCACGGAGAACGGATACGGCCGCGAAAACGCCGAAAACTTTCTGCGCCGGATCGCCCGGACGGAGAGCGGCAAGCGGCTGATCCGCTCCGTGCTCTGCCCCTGACCGGCGGACAGAAGCGAACAGCGCCCGTCTCCGCACTTGGCGGAGACGGGCGCTGAATCCGTTTTGGGTCACATCAGTCCCAGCGTGCGCAGCAGGAAGGTCCAGCAGAAGATGGTGAAGATGGAGACAACGGTGGTGCAGCATACCAGCTGACCGGCCAGCGGCCCGTCCGCGTCCATGGCCACAGCCATGGGATAGGAGGCCACCGCCGTGGGCGCGCCGAAAAAGATCATCAGAGCGCACAGCGGCTCGTTCCGGAAGCCCAGCGCCACGCTCAGCGGCAGGAAGATCAGCGGGATCAGCACCATTCGGGCCAGCACGGCCCATGTCAGGATGCGGCGGTTGGACTGGGCCTGTCCAAGGTCCAGACTGACGCCCAGAGAGACGAAAGCGATGGTGGTGGTAACGCCCGCCAGATCCTTGATGACCGTGTAGATCAGGTCGGGGATCTGGATGCGCAGCGCCAGCAGCGTCAGCGCCAGCAAAGTGGCGATGATCATGGGATTTTTCAGGACGGAGATCAGCAGCTTCTTGGGGTCGGCGCTGCCGGAGCGGTTCAGCTCCAGCACCATGGTGGAGAACACGTTGATGAGCGGTACGATCAGCGCGCCGAACAGGGCTACGGTCCCCGCGCCGCCCTCACCGAACATAGACTCCGCCACCGCGATGCCGAAGAGGATGAAGTTGGGCCGGATCAGCGCTTGACCGACAGAGGCGGCGCTGGCGCTGTTTTTGATGAGACGGCGGGGGAGATACACCCCGGCCACGAAGAAGAGCAGCAGCATACATATCGGGATGTAAACAAAGCCCAGACCGCCAGAGTGGTGCAGCAGGTCGGATTCGTAGATATTCTTAAAAAGCAGTGTGGGCATGAACAGGCGGAAGCTCAGCACGTCTACCTTGCGCATGGACGGACGGTCTATCAGACCGCCTTTCCGCACCAGCGCGCCAATGCCCATCAGGGCCGCCAGCGGGAAAACGACGCGCAGCGCCGTCATGAAATTTTCAAACATCGGTAATCACTCGATTCCAGAAAGTGGTTTTTCCGGGAAAAATGTGTGAAGAATCTGCCAAAAAGAGCCGGAAACATGTTTATCATAGCACCTTTGCCGCAAGTCTGCAACCGTCTTGCCGGAGGAAATGCGATTTTCCGAAAAAGTTCACAGCTTTTTGGCTTGCAAATTTCTCCGTTTGTGCTAACATAGATATATTAGCTATGTTCGCCGCCGAGGGCGGCGCGGCTGACCGGAAATCTGAAAGAAAGCAGAGGCAGGACTATGGTGATCCATGAGTCGGCGGAGGACTATCTGGAGTCGATCCTGATCGTGCAGGAGCGGCTGGGGTCCGTGCGCTCCATTGATATCGTCAACGAATTGGGCTATTCCAAGCCCAGCGTCAGCATTGCGATGAAGAAGCTGCGGGAAAATGGGTACATCTCCATGGCGGCGGACGGGACCATCACGCTGAACGACAGCGGGCTGGAGGTGGCGTCCCGGGTCTACGGACGGCACAAGACGCTCACCCGGCTCTTTACGCTGCTGGGTGTTTCGCCGGAGATCGCGGCGGAGGACGCCTGCAAGGTCGAGCACGACCTGAACGAGGAGACCTTTGCGCGGATCAAGGAATTTGTTCAGAAGCACGAGCCGGCGGAGCGGTAACGGCTCTGCCGTCGGCGGGGTCCATTGGGACCGCGCCGCTTTTTCCTGCCCGGAGCGCGCTGCTGCGGCTGAGGAAGAACCGCGCAGGAACACGTGGGCAGGGGAAACGTAGGAGAGAGAAGCATAGAGGGGAGAAGCATAGATGAGAGAAAAAGCGCCTGTATCCAAACGGATACAGGCGCTTTGCGCATATACAGGGGAGGGAAATCAGCCCTTCACCATGGAAGCGATCTCGTCAGCGAAGTTCTCCTGCTTCTTCTCAATGCCCTCGCCCTTCTCAAAGCGGACGGCGGAAGCGAACTCGATGGAACCGTCCAGCTCCTTGGCAGAGGCGGCGATATACTTCTCGACGCTCATGCTGTTGTCCTTGACGAACTCCTGCTGGAGCAGGCAGTTCTCCTCGTAGAACTTGTTCAGCTTGCCGGCGGCGATCTTCTCCTTCACCGCGTCGGGCTTGGAAGCCATCTTGGGATCGTTGGCCATCTGAGCGACCAGGATCTTCTTCTCCTCGTCCAAAACGTCCTGAGAAACCTGAGTCTTGTCCCAGAAGCGGGGATTCAGAGCGGCGATCTGCATGGCGACGTCCTTGCCAACGGTCTCCACCTTCTCGGCGGGCAGGTCGGTCTTGAAGTTCACCAGCACGCCGATCTTGCCGCCGGCGTGGACGTAGGGAACGGAAACGCCCTCGGCAAAGCGGGCGAAGCGGCGGACCTTGATGTTCTCGCCGATGACGAGGACCATCTCCTGCTGCTGCTGGGTCACGGTCAGGTCGGTGCCGTCGTACTTGCACTCCATCAGCGCGTCCAGATCGGCGGGCGCCTGCTTGGCGACCGTGGCGGCCACGCCCTTGACGAAGTCCACAAACTTCTCGTTCTTGCCGACGAAGTCGGTCTCGGCGTTGACCTCGACCACAACGCCTACGCCGTCCACCACGGCGGCGTAAGCCATGCCCTCGGCGGCGACGCGGCTGGCCTTCTTCGCGGAGGCGGCCATGCCCTTCTCGCGCAGCCACTCAACGGCCTTGTCAATGTCGCCGTCGGTAGCGGCCAGAGCCTTCTTGCAGTCCATCATGCCCACGCCGGTCATTTCGCGCAGGTTCTTAACATCAGCGGCAGTAATAGCCATTTTGAATTCCTCCAATTTGATGATTTGGCGGGGCGGCGCCCCGGAAGCGTCCTTACTCGGCGGACTCGGCGGGAGCCTCGGCGGCCTCCTCCATCTGCTCGCCCTGCTTGCCCTCGAGCATGGCGTTGGCCATGATGGAGGAGATCAGCTTGATGGCGCGGATGGCGTCGTCGTTGCCGGGGATGACGTAATCGATCTCATCGGGGTCGCAGTTGGTGTCGGCGATGGCCACGACGGGGATGCCCAGCTTGTGCGCCTCGGCGATGGCGTTGCGCTCCTTGCGGGTGTCCACGATGAACAGCGCGCCGGGCAGGGTCTTCATGTTCTCAACGCCGCCCAGATACTTCTCCAGCTTGGCGATCTCGCCCAGGTGCTTCATGACTTCCTTCTTGGGCAGCATATCGAAGGTGCCGTCCTCCTGCATGGTCTTGAGCTGATGCAGACGGTCCACGCGGGTGCGCATGGTCTTGAAGTTGGTCATCATGCCGCCCAGCCACCGGGCGTTGACATAAAACTGGCCGCAGCGCTGCGCCTCCTCGCGGATGGCGTCCTGCGCCTGCTTCTTCGTACCCACGAACAGAAGGCTCTTGCCGTTGGCGGACAGGTCGCGCACGAAGTTGTATGCCTCCTCCAGCTTGCGGACGGTCTTCTGCAGATCAACGATATAGATGCCGTTGCGCTCCGTGTAGATATAGGGAGCCATCTTGGGGTTCCAGCGGCGGGTCTGATGACCGAAGTGGACGCCCGCTTCCAGCAGGGACTTCATGGATACGATACTAGAATTTGCCATTTTGTTGTTCCTCCAATGTTGATTTAGTTTACCCTCTGGCGCTTCATCCCACCCGCCAGTTTTCACGGAAAACACAGACGGGCAGTCCACAGCCATGCGTAATGCTGAAATATAATACCATAAGTTTCCCCCGAGCGCAAGGGCTTTTTACGGAAAATGTGCGGAAAATGAGCGGAGACCCCGCCGTTTTCCGCAGGATCTCCGCTCACAGGCCCCAAAGCGCGGACCGCTCAGAGCTTGCGCCGCCTGCGGCGCTCCAGACGCGGATCGCGGCGCTCAAAGGGCTTATCGACGAGGATGATGTCGTCTCCGACGCGCTGGATGCACTCCCAGGGGATGTAGTACTCCTCGCCCCGGCCGAACAGGCCGAAAAACCGGAACGGACCGTATACGATGATGGCGCACACCTGCCCCTCCGGCAGCTTCAGCTCCACGTCGGCGACGTAGCCCAGACGGCAGCCGTCGCAGATGTTGATGACCTCCTTGCACCGCATATCCCGCATCCTGCACTGCATACTGCTCACCCCCCCGCAGGAGGGTATGACGGGGCGGGAATGTCCTATGCGGAAAAGCGGAGCGCCCGGCGGCGCGGCAAACCTCGACAAAACCTTCCAGTATAGGAAAAACCGGCGGCGGAAATACTGAGCTGCGAAGAAAAAACAGGTAGCGAGGTGGCGTTCGTGCAGGGGAAGGTCGAGATCTGCGGCGTAAACACATCCAAGCTGAAGGTTCTGAAAAACGACGAGACCATGGAGCTGCTGCGCCGGACGAAGGAGGGGGACCGGGAGGCCCGCCAGCGGCTGATCGAGGGAAATCTGCGGCTGGTGCTGTCAGTGATCCAGAAGTTTTCCAACCGGGGCGAGAATGCCGACGATCTTTTTCAGGTGGGCTGCGTGGGGCTTATCAAGGCCATCGACAATTTTGACATCACCCAGTCCGTTCGCTTTTCCACCTACGGCGTGCCCATGATCGTGGGGGAGATCCGCCGTTATCTGCGGGACAACAGCGCCATCCGGGTCTCCCGCAGTATGCGGGACACGGCCTACCGCGTGCTTCAGATGCGGGACAAGCTGATCGGCGAGAACCAGCGGGAGCCGTCGGTGGAGCAGATCGCCAAGGCGCTGGACATCCCGCGGGAGGACGTGGTGTTCGCCATGGACGCCATCACCGATCCGGTGTCCCTTTACGAGCCGGTGTACTCCGACGGCGGCGACGCCCTGTGCGTAATGGATCAGGTGCGGGATCGGAAGAACACGGACGAGAGCTGGGTGGACCGCATCGCCCTCAAGGAGGCGCTGCGCCGTCTGGACGCCCGGGAGCGGCGCATCCTCGCCCTGCGGTTTTACGAGGGAAAGACGCAGATGGAGGTCTCCGCCGAGGTGGGCATCTCTCAGGCCCAGGTCTCCCGGCTGGAAAAGGGCGCCATCGAGACGATCCGAAAAAACCTGTGACCGGGAAGACGGCGGGAGCCGCCGCAGACAAAGCGTCTGCGGCGGCTCCGTTTTGCTGCGGGCAGTCTTACGCCTGCGCGGCATATTTTACCCGGTCGCGGTCGATCTGCTTTTGATAGCGGTCGGCCTCGGAAAAGACGCAGCCGCAGTATTTCTGCATATAAAAGCCCAGCTCCCGCGCCCGCTGGTTCCCGGCTCGGAAGTTGGGCCGGAAGTCCCGGTAGAGGAACTCCACGCCGTACTGCGCCGCGTACCGCTCCGCGGCGGCGGCGATGGCCTCATGATCCTGATACACCGAGGCCAGCAGGGTGGTGGTGAACGCCGGATAGCCGTGCTCCGCGGCGAAGCGGGCCGTCTCCTCAATCCGGTGTCCGTAGCAGTAGGCGCAGCGGTGGTCGATGTCGTCCGCCACGTGGCGCACGAAGTCCCGCAGGCCGTACTCCTCCTGCACGATCAGCTTCATGCCGATGGTGGGGGCGTACTCCGCCAGACAGTCCCGCCGGGCCTGATACTCCTTCCACGGGTGGATGTTGGGGTTATACCAGAAGGCCGTCGGCTCGATGCCCTCGGCGCGCAGCGGGTCGATGCACGAAAGGGAGCAGGGGGCGCAGCAACAGTGCAGCAGAACGGAAGTCATGGAGCATTCCCTCATTTACAGTCGAAATTTGAAAAGACGCATTATTTATAATGTGTACGCGGCGCGGACTGAGCCGCCGTTACCAGTATAGCACGGAAACCGCCGGTGTCCATGGAAATTTTACGGAAATGGACGGACCGGCCCGTTCTGCGTCCATCCGGGCGGAGAACGGGTGCGGACGGTCCCCCGGCGGAACGTTTTCGACCAGCATACAGAAATTTTAACAGAATCTTCACGGAAAACGGAGCCGGCTCTACCCCGCGCAGACGGTTTTGCGGTTGCAAATCCCGGCGAAAGAGAGTAAAATATCTTTGTTTAATTTGTAACGGACTGCATTCGTTTTCGCGCTTTGCGGAGATTCTTTAGGAGGAACTGTTCTTGCGTGTCGGATTAGACGTTGGGTCCACGACCATCAAATGCGTGGTTCTGGACGATCATGAAGAAATCGTTTACTCTACATATGAGCGTCATTTCAGCCATATTTTAGAGAAGTCTGAGGAGCTGCTGCGCCGGGTGGCGCAGCAGTATGTTCCCTCGGGACGGGCGCTTTTGGCCATCTCCGGCTCTGCCGGGATGGGCATGGCGGACGGTGTGGCCGTCCCCTTTGTACAGGAGGTCTTTGCCACCCGCGTGGCGGTGAAGCGGCTTGCGCCGGAGACGGACGCGGTCATCGAGCTGGGCGGGGAGGATGCCAAGATCCTCTTCCTCACCGGCGGCATGGAAGTTCGGATGAACGGCTCCTGCGCCGGCGGCACCGGGGCGTTTATTGACCAGATGGCAACGCTTTTGAAACTGTCCGCCGACGAGCTGGACGCCGCCGCCCAGAAGGCGGAAAAGACGTATACCATCGCGTCCCGCTGCGGCGTGTTCGCCAAGAGCGACGTGCAGCCCCTTATCAATCAGGGCGGGCGGCCGGAGGACATCGCCGCCAGCATCTATCAGGCGGTGGTGAACCAGACCATCGCCGGGCTGGCGCAGGGTCGGCCCATCAAGGGGAACATCCTCTATCTGGGCGGGCCGCTGACGTTTTCCAAGTGCCTGCGCCGTAGCTTTGACCAGACGCTGGGCGTGACCGGCCGCTGCCCGGAAAACAGCCTTCTGTTCGTGGCGCTGGGTGCCGCGTTTTACTCCGATCAGGAGTTCGATCTGCTGGACGTGGCCCGGCGGCTTCAGGAGCGGGGCGCGTCGGAGACGTACCGCTCCCAGCCGCCGCTCTTTGAGAGCGAGGAGGAGTACGAGGCCTTCCGCGCCCGCCACGCCAAGGCGGCGGTGCCCCGGGTGCCATTCGGCGCGGACTATGCCGAGCCGGTCCACATCGGCATCGACTCCGGGTCCACCACGGTCAAGGTGGCGGTCATCGACCGGCAGGCCCGCCTGCTCTTCACGGACTACCGCCCCAATCAGGGCAGTCCCGTGGCGCTGATCCGGGATGTGCTGGCCCGGATCTACGCCGAGCATCCGGCTGTCCGCATCGCCTCCGTCACCACCACCGGATACGGCGAGGATCTGGCCAAGGCCGCGTTCCACGCGGACTTCGGCGTGGTGGAGACGGTGGCGCACTTCAAGGCGGCGCGGCACTTCCTGCCCAATGTGGACTTCATCATCGACATCGGCGGGCAGGATATGAAGTGCTTCAAGATCGAGGACGGAGCCATCAGCGATATCTTCCTCAACGAAGCCTGCTCCTCCGGCTGCGGCAGCTTCCTCCAGACGTTCGCGCAGGCGCTGGGCAAGGACGTAAAGGAATTTGCGAAGCTGGGCCTGTTTGCCGACCGTCCGGTGGATCTGGGCAGCCGGTGCACCGTGTTCATGAACTCCAGCGTCAAGCAGGCCCAGAAGGACGGCGCCAGCATCGAGAACATCTCCGCGGGCCTTTCCATCAGCGTGGTGAAAAACGCCATTTACAAGGTCATCCGCGCCGCGTCCCCCGAGGAGCTGGGGCGGAACATCGTGGTGCAGGGCGGCACGTTCTATAACGAGGCGGTGCTGCGCGCCTTTGAAAAGGAGATGGGCGTGGAGGTCATCCGCCCGGACATCGCCGGACTGATGGGCGCTTACGGCGCGGCGCTGTACGGCATGGGCAAGGCGGAGCCGGGCCGCGTCAGCACGGTGCTGGACGCGGAAAAGCTCCGCACCTTCACGCAGGAGACCCGCAGCGAGCTTTGCGGCCGGTGCGGAAACAACTGCCAGCTCACGGTGAATACCTTCTCCGACGGGTCCACCTTCCTCAGCGGGAACCGCTGCGACCGGCCCGTGACCGGCAAGGCGGACTCCGGCGAGCGGAACCTATACGCTTACAAGCGCCGGCTGCTGCTGGACTACAAGCCGGTCCCCGGCGGGCGGGGGAAGATCGGCATCCCCCTGTGCCTGAACAATTACGAGCTGCTGCCGTTCTGGCACGCGTTCTTTACGAAGCTGGGCTTCGCCGTGTACCACAGCCCGCTCTCCAGCCGGGACCTCTATCTCAAGGGGCAGGGGACCATCCCCAGCGATACCGTGTGCTTCCCGGCCAAGCTGGCCCACGGGCACATTCATTTCCTTGCGAAGCTGGGGCTGGACGCGATCTTCTATCCCTGCATGACCTATAACATCGACGAGGGCAAGGGCGAGAACCACTACAACTGCCCCGTGGTGGCCTATTACCCCGAGGTGATCGCCGGGAACTGCCCGGAGCTTCGGGACACGAAATTCATTTACGATTACGTCGGCATCCACCGGCCCAAGGACTTTGCCCACAAGATGCACGGCATCCTTGGCAAGTACTTCGAGGGCATCACCCGCGGCGAGATCCGCGAGGCGGCGGACGCGGCCTACGCCGAGTACGCCCGCCACATGGACC